>JBGOYY010000049.1:0-22640 GCA_041479905.1 Candidatus Aminicenantia bacterium | reverse complement strand
GGAAGCGATGCCTAAGATCGTCTTCATCGAACCGCAGGCGCCGAACCTCCACATCTTCAGCCAGTTCCCCCTGCCCCGCCTGGGGACGCTCATCCTGGGGACGATGATGAAGAAGCGCGGCTGGGACGTCGAGGTCTACGTCGAGGATTTCCGGAAGATCGATTTCGACGTGGTCGCCTCCGCCGATCTCGTCGGCATCTCGACCATCACTTCGACCGCGCCCCGGGCCTACGCCATCGCCGACCGGG
This sequence comes from Candidatus Aminicenantia bacterium, assembly GCA_041479905.1. Classification (GTDB taxonomy): domain Bacteria; phylum Acidobacteriota; class Aminicenantia; order Aminicenantales; family Saccharicenantaceae; genus RBG-16-66-30. The sequence continues at coordinate 22,392 of JBGOYY010000049.1, read as the reverse complement.
CCCGGGCGGCGGGCATCCCCGTCCTCATGGGCGGGCCCCACGTGACTTACCTCACCGAGGAGGCCCTGGAGCACGCCGATTTCGTCGTCCGGGGCGAAGGCGAGGCGGCCCTCGCGGCTTTCGTCGACGCCCGGGAAAGCGGCGGCGACTGGGCCGATGTCCCGAACCTTTCCTACAAGGACGCCGCGGGAAACGTCGTCCACAACCCGATGGCGCCCCGGGTTTCGGACCTCGACGGCATCCCCTTCCCCGACTTTGCCCTTCTCCGACCCGACGCGAAGAGCACGAAGCACATGCCGTCCATCCCCGTCTTGACGTCGCGGGGGTGTCCCTTCGACTGCTCTTTCTGCTCCGTGACCGGCATGTTCGGCCGGAAATACCGTTTCCGCTCGACCGAGAACATCATCGAGGAGCTCCGCCTCTACAACGACCGGAAGACCCTCATTTTCTTCTACGACGACAATTTCGCGGCCGACCCGAAACGGACCCGCGACCTATGCGAGGCCATGATCCGCGAGAGGTTCAGGTTCAAGTGGACGACCCAGGTCCGGGCCGACATCGCCCGGGACCCGGATCTCGTCCGCCTCATGAAGAAAGCCGGTTGCCACACCGTCTACATCGGCTTCGAATCCGTCAACCCGGAGGCGCTCGAGGGCATGAAGAAAAAGCAGACCGTGGCCGAGATCGTCCGCGCCGTCAAGGTCTTCCGCCGTTGCCGGATCCACATCCACGGGATGTTCGTGCTCGGCTTCGACCAGGACGACTGGAAAACGGTCCGCAAGACGGTCCGGTTCGCCAAGAGGGCCCGCCTGACCTCGACCCAGTTCCTCATCCTGACCCCCCTTCCCGGCTCCGCCTTTTACGACCGGATCACTTCGGAGAACCGGATCCGTTTCCACGACTGGGCCCTCTACGACGCCCATCACGCCGTCTTCCAGCCGGCGCGTTTCTCGCTCCCCGACCTCCAGAAAGCGCAGATCTTCGCCCACCGGAAGTTCTATTCGCTGAAAGAGACAGTCCGGAAAATCGCCGCCGGCCAGTGGCTCGGCGTCGCGATCGCCCACTACGCCCGGAACCTCAACCGGACCTGGAGGCGCCGCAACAAGACGTTCCTCCGGGCCGTCAAGCTCCTCAAGATCCGGCCCGGCTCCCGGGCCAGGGTTACCGTGGACTATCACGAGGACATCGACCTCGAATAGTCGGTAAACCGTTTACATCTCCTATCGTATTCAATAGAATATGTTCGTCATTTTTTACGTCACTCTAGGGAGTCGCCCATGGATAATGTCCTGACCGTCAAGGGATTGAAAAAATCCTACGGAAAACAGATGGCTCTGGCGGGCATCGATTTCGAGGTCCGGCCGGGAGAGGTGTTCGCCCTGATCGGCCCGAACGGCGCCGGCAAGACGACCACATTGAGGATCATCGCAACGCTTCTCACGCCCGGCGACGGAACGATCTCCTTCCTCAACCACGACCTCCGCAAGGAACCGGACCTCGTCCGGGAGAAGATCAGCTATCTTCCGGAGGAAGCCGGCGCCTACAAGAACATGAAGGGCCTGGACTACCTCCACTTCATGGCCAACTTCTACGCCCGGACGCCGGAGGAGGAGAAGGCGTTCGTCGACCGCGCCGTCGAGATCACGGAGCTCGGCGACCGGCTGAAGACCAAGGTCGGGACCTACAGCAAGGGCATGACCCGGAAGATCCTGCTGGCCCGGGCCCTGATGACCAAGCCCGTCCTGGCCATCCTCGACGAACCGACCTCCGGCCTCGACGTCCTCAACGCCCTGGAGGTCCGGGAGATCGTCCGGCGCTACGTCAAAGAGGGGACGTCCGTCCTCCTATCCTCCCACAACATGCTCGAGATCGAGTTCCTCTCCGACCGCGTGGCCTTGATCGACAAGGGCCGCATCCTCGATTCCGGGACGCCCGCCGAGTTGAAGGAAAGACATCAGGCCAAGAACATGGAAGAAGTCTTCAGGAGTTCCCTCCGATGAAAAAATTCCTCAACCTTCTCAAGAAAGAGATCAAGGAGCTGGTGAACGTCCAGCTGGTCGTTTCCCTCGCATTCACGCTCCTGCTCTTCAACTTCGTCGGCCAGATGAGCCGCAAAGAGGTCCAGAAGGCCATCGGCGTCCAGGCGATCTCCGCGCTCGACCTGGACGGCTCCGCCTCTTCCCAGGCCATCCTCGCGGGGCTCGAATCGGCCCGCTTCAAGATCGAACGGATCGAGGGAAAGACAAAGGAGCAGGCGATCGATATTGCCCGCGGCGGCGAGTCGAAGCTCCTCCTCGTCATCCCCTCCGGATTCGGGGATTCCCTCAAGGACCTCAAGCCGAGCCAAATCGAAACCTATTCCTACATGAGGAGCTTCTCCCTCATCGGCGCCCGGGGCTCGGCCATCGTCCGGGGCGTCATCTCCGCCCTCAACAACGTCCTCTCCGACAGTTTTCTCAAGGAAAAGCTCCCCGGCATCGATCCGGCCAGCCTCAAGAACCCGATCAAGAGCAAGGACTTCGTCATCGTCCAAAAACGGATGGCCGAGGCCTCGGCCTCAGACGTCGCCGGCATGGTCTCGTCCCAGTCCCTGCTCATCCCCGTCGTCCTGATGATGATCGTCATCTACTCCTCGCAGATGGTCATTTCGGCCGTGGCCATGGAGAAGCAGAACAAAACCCTGGAGACCCTCCTGACCGTGCCCATCCGCAGGACCTCGATCATCACCGCCAAGATGCTCGCGGCCGGGCTCGTCGGCCTCCTCTCGGCCGGCATCTACATGTTCGGTTTCAAGGGCTTCATGGGCGGCATCGGCGGCGACGAGCTCAAGGCGGCCGCGTCCCAGGGCGGCGCCGTCATGCGCCAGCTGGGATTGTATTTCGACACGTCCGGCTATCTCATCCTCGGCGCGTCCCTCTTCCTGGCCATCCTGGTCGCCCTGGCCCTGGCCATGATCCTCGGTGTCCTGGCCGAGGACTTCCGCAGCGCCCAGAGCATGCTCATGCCGCTGATGTTCATGGTCATGATCCCCTATTTCATCTCTCTGTTCGCCGACATCAACACCGTCTCTCTGCCGATCAAGATCTTCATCCTGGCCATCCCTTTCTCGCATCCGTTCCTGGTGTCGCAGAATCTCTATCTCGGCAACTACGGCATGATCTTCGGCGGGCTCGCTTACATGCTCGTCGTCTTCACCGTGCTGGTCGTCTTCGCCGCCCGGATCTTCTCGACGGACAAGATCCTGACCATGAAGCTGCGCATCGGCAAGAAAAGGGCCGTCGTCGCCTGAGCGGCCGGGCCTCCCTTGACGGGCTCAATCCCGCGCGGTCAGGATTTTCACCGGGCCGAGAAGGCCGGAGGGGAGCAAGGGCGAGTCCTTGGTGAAGTGCTTCCAGGTCGCGAACGTTAAACGGCCGGACGAGGGCCGCGGCTCTCCTTTCAGCAGCCAATCCGGCCAGCGAACGAGACGGCCGCCCCGGGCGTATTCTGCATCGGCGGGCTCTCGCTCGTCGCCGATCAAGCGGTTCGGCCAGAGATTGGCGACGCGAATTTCCAGGAGATTCGCCGTTGCTTTGACCGCATCGGTGATGTCCACGCGCCAGGGATCGCACCAGACGACGCCGAGGTCGTGCCCGTTGAGCCGGACGCTCGCGATATTCTTGACAGTCCCCAAGTCGAGCCAGAAGTGTTCGCCTTTGACCGGCGCGGACTGAGGCAGGTCGAAGGTTTTCCGATAGACGGCCGTCCCCGAATAATATTTGATCCCGTCCTCGGGCCTTTGGCTCCAGTCGTCGAGTGTCTCGAAAACGACCCGCTCCGGCCCGCCCCATTTCGGGTCGAATGAAACTTCCCAGGGACCTCCAAGAGCCGCCGATTCGACAGGGGCTGGAAAATTCACGCCGGCGGCCGAAGTCGGCGCGGCCGCTTCATAGAATACAATGAAGAACGACTGGTACGGCGCGAAACGCAGGGGCACGGCCGTGCGTCCGTCCGCGATCGTGTACTTGGCCAGGCCGCGGCTCTTCCCGTCGATAGGGTCCCACAGCTCGGGACGCTTGCCGCTCACCCGAAAAACGGCGGTCGCCTCGACGGCTGCGGCATCGGGATTGGCCACGAAGTAGATCTCGGTCCCGCCGTCCCGGCGATGCGTCCAGCGCAGGGGCACATCCGAGGAGAAATCGGGTTGAATGGACATCCGTTCGAGCACGCCCGTGACGACGGCGTAATCGCCGTATTGCTCGGGCTCGTTGAGGGGCGGCGCCCCGACCTCCCAAGTCGCACGGTCGGCTGAGGCGCGAGCGGCGGGGTTCGTCTCTGCCGGCGCGGCCTTCGTCGTTTCGACCGGCCCGCGCACCCAGACGACGCGGCCGAGGCCGAAGATGTGTTCCGTGACCTTATCGCCGTCGCAATCGCCCCAGACCTCGGCAGCTAGCGCTTCGACTTCGGCGTCGCACCCGGGGTACCCGGCAAGGGACGGGGATTTCCGCGGCCTTGGCCCGATGGCGGTGGCGCCGGCCGCTACCAAGTCGCGCACCTTTCTCAACAGGGCAGGCGTCATCGTTTCCCGCTCCGGGAGGACGAGCACGCGATAGCTCATGCCGTCGGGAAGGACAAGCCGGCCGTCCCTGACGAACGCGGCCGTGAGCAGAGTCTCCGGCGGACAGCCGTCGAAAGCGGCGCCGACCGGGCCGGGCGGGTCGCCGCGAAGCGCCGATGCCGGCGGCCGGAAAACGTGCGGCGCGCCCTCGGCGACGAGAAAACATACGTCGGCCATGGACAGGCCCTGGCGGAGCAGGAACTGACAGCGGGCGAGATAGGCGTGGTAGGCGGGGACCATGTCCCACCAGGTTTGGGTCCGCTCCCAATGGACGCCGTAGGGACCCATGGTCATCCCCGGCCGCACGGCGAGCCCGGCTTGGTTCTGGTAGCGGTGGAAGACGATCCGGTTGACGCCGGCCGTGAAGGCCCAGTCGCCCAGGGCCTTCATCGAGGCCGGGTGGGCCCGCCAGGCCTCGGTATCGTCCGAAGTGAAGGCTTCGGCCGCGACGACGCGCTTTCCGCCGGCGTGGGCGATGCCGGCGGCCTCGAAGACGCTATGCGCCGTGTTGAAGCCGTGGAGCCAGAACTCCCCCATCGGGACATCGGCGGCCGTTCCGAGGGTCATGTCCGCACAGGGCGTCATGTCATAGGGCTCGATGGACAGCCGAAAGCCGTCGCGTCGGCCGAGCTCCTTGAGCCGCAGAGCGTGATTCTCGAGGACGAGTTCCTGGGCCGTCTGCCGCAAGTCCCAGAGGAACCTCTCGGAGACCTCCATGCTCGTCACCGGGCGTCCCGTGATGGCGGGGAGAAAGGACAGCAGGTCGTAGCCCCGGCGCTTCCGGAATTCCTCACGGAAAGCGCCCGTCCAGTTTTGCGCCCCCATCTCCCAGCTATCGATGTGGAGCGTCGTCCAACCCGACCGCCCGTCCGTCCGGCGCGGGCCGATCTCGCGCAGGAGCGCACCGACGAAGGCGTCGTAATGGGCGTCGAGGGCGGCCGCGTCGAGCTTGTCGCATTCGAGCCCGAGGCCCGGGACCGGGGCGGGACGGGTGTTCGCGCCCGTCGTCGTTCGGCCGAAACGGAGGATCGTCCAGCGGCCGACGGGAACGCCCCAAACAAGGCGCCCTTCGGCCGTGAGCTTGTCGGTCAGATCGACGATCAGCGCGGGATCGATAGCGGCGCCCATCGGAAGGACGGGAAGATCGGCCGGGGCGGGCAGGAACGGCTTGACGCCCGGCTGGGAGGAATAGGGCGCCCGAACGTAAAGCGCCTTCTCGTCGATATCGGCGATGGAAGGTCCGGCAGCCGGCGTGGGGAAGGCGAGGACGGCTACGTCACGATAAAACCCGTCCATCGTTTTCTTGAGCTCCGGCGGCAGGCCGCCCTCGCCGAAAAAGGCCGGCCGCCGCGCGGGCCGGGGAAGAACGGCGTCGAACCGGGACGGGCCGACGGCCTCGACCGCGGCCGCGACGATGTGCTGCATGGACATTTCCGGCGTGACCCAGGGGCCGCCGGAGCCCGTCCAGCCCGGCCCGGCGTTGAGCGTGACCTCGAGGCCCAGACGTTCGGCCTCCCGGACGACGTGCTTGAACAGGCCGCGCCAGGCGGGGCTCATGAACTCGACCGGGCCCCGCGGCACGCCGACATTGACCTCGCAGATGACGACGCCGCCGAGGCCCGCGGCGCGCATCGCCTCGAGGTCGGCCGTGATCCCCTCCCGGGTCAGGTTGCCGTCCATCCACATCCAGTAGACCCAGGGCCGGGCCGAATCGGGCGGGTCGGCGAAGCCGGCCGCGAGGAGGTCCCGGAGCTTTGAACCGGACGGCCCTGGGCCGCAGGCCCAGAGGATCAAAGAAACAAGACCGAGCAGGGCGAGGGAAGACAAACGCCGATGCGACATGGGGCATTCTCCTGATCGTTCCCGTTGATAATACAGCTTCCGGCCAGAGTCAAGGGCCGTTATATTAAGCCCAGTCCCGGAACTCCGCTCTGGAATCGGCTTTGATAACTTGACACCGGTCACAGGGAGGTGATATAGTTTTCCTATAATTTCAGTATGAATTCCCGGATCCGGGCGGCCGCGACCGGCGGGGTCACGAACATCCGCTATCGTATTGTCTTCGATACGAAAAGGAGTGAGCCCTCATGATAGGTCGGACGCTCGGACATTATCGCATCATCGAAAAAATCGGGGCCGGAGGCATGGGCGTTGTCTATCGGGCCAGAGATGAACGTCTGGAAAGGGACGTCGCCCTGAAAATCCTGCCCGCCGGGGCTCTTGCCGATGAGGAGACGCGAAAGCGCTTCCGCAGGGAAGCGATGGCTCTCTCCAAGCTCAACCACCCCAATATCGCCACTATTCACGATTTTGACACCGAAAAGGACGTCGACTTTCTGGCGATGGAATTCATATCCGGAGTCACGCTGAGGGAGAAGTCGATCTCGGGAGCGCTGCCGGAAGCGGAGGTCGTCCAGCTGGGAAAGCAAGCGGCGGGAGCGCTGGAAGCGGCCCACGAGCAGGGGATCATCCACCGGGACCTCAAGCCCGGGAACATCATGGTCACGCCGAAGGACTTGCTGAAAGTGCTCGACTTCGGCCTGGCCAAGCTTTTCCGGCCCTCGGGATCGATGGACAAGACCCTCACCCTCACCGGTACGGAAGGCTTGACGGGCACGCTTCCCTACATGGCGCCCGAGCAGCTCGAAGGCCGCGCGGTTGACGAACGAACCGATATCTATGCCCTGGGCACGATTCTCTATGAACTGGCCTCGGGCCAGAGGCCGGCTCCTCAAGAAACCACCCCTGAGATCATTCACGCGATCCTCCACGAGCAGCCCGAACCGCTGGGGGCCCCCATCTCCGAGGGGCTGGAGCGGATCATCTTCAAGTGCCTGGAGAAAGAGCTGGCCAACCGTTACGCGTCGGCAAGGGAGCTGATGGCTGATCTAAACCAGCTTGAGACCGGTAATCTATCCGCCCTTATTGCCGGAAGGCCCAGGCGCAGGACAAAGCGGAGCTTGTGGCGAAGACCGCTTCCTATGAGTGCTTTGGCATTCGGTTTGGCCAGTCTTTTTTTCGCCCTTAACATCGGGGGATTTCGGGACTTTTTGACGGGCCGGGCAAAAACCTCTCTAGTCCAATCGCTGGCGGTCCTGCCCCTGGAGAATCTCTCCCATGATCCTGAGCAAGAATATTTCGCCGGGGGAATAACTGATGCTCTCATCACGGAATTGGGACAGATCAGCACCCTGCGGGTCATATCGCGGACCTCTGTCCTGAAGTATGAAAAAACAGAGAAATCTCTGCCGCAGATCGCCAAAGAGCTGAATGCCGACATGGTGATCGAAGGTTCTGTCTTGAGGTCGGGAGAAAAAGTACGTATCACAGCCAGGCTGATTAATCCGGCCGAAGACCGGCAGCTCTGGGTCAAAAGCTACGAACGCGACATCGGCGGTTTTCTGGTTCTACAAGGCGAAATTGTCCAGGATATCACGAGGCAGGTCGGCATCAGACTCAGCGAGGAGGAGAGGTTCCGGTTGGCCAAGAAAAAAGCTGTGAACCCCCAAGCTCTTGATATCTATCTCAAGGGAGTTTATTCAGGCGATAATGGATATTTCGATCAAGCGGTCAAGCTCGACCCGGATTTTGCTCTGGCTTACGTCAAGGTCGCCAACGGTTATTTTTTTAAAGGTCTATTCGGCGATGTTCCGCCTCGGGAGGCCTTTTTGAAAATGAAACAGGCGGCTCTCAAGGCTCTGGAGAAGGATAATACCCTCGGAGAGGCCCACAGCTTTCTGGCTTTGGCCTGGCTCCATTATGATTTGAATTGGGCAGAGGCCGAGAAAGAATTCAAACGAGCCTTGGAACTCAACCCCAGCCTCGCCTATACTCACCATCTCTATGCGCACTACTTGATGGCCATGGACAGGATGGAAGAGTCCATGGCCGAGGTCAAACTCGCCTCGGAACTTGATCCCTTTGCCAACGATATGAATTTATGCTTCGGCTGGCACTGCCTCAGCACGGCAAATTATGATGATGCGATCGAGCTGGCCCGCAAAGGAGTCCAGATGGACCCCAACAATGCGTGGGCCCAGGTCATTTTGGGCTGGGCCTATGAACAGAAATCCATGATCAAAGAGGCCATTGTCGAGTTCCAAAACGCCCTCAGCCATTGGAAAGACGGCCCTCTTCCCCTGGCCGCCCTTGGTCACGCCTACGGGATTTCCGGCCAAAAGAAGGAGGCTCAGGGAATTCTGGATAAACTCCTTGAGAAGTCGAAGCGAACGTACGTTCCAGGCTACGATATCGCCGCCGTCTCTATTGGACTTGGAGAGAAGGACCGAGCTTTTGAATGGCTTTCTAAAGCCTTAGAGGAGCGATCAGGCTTCTTGGTTTACATCAAATGCGACCGGCGGTTTGATGGGCTGCGGTCCGACCCTCGCTATGAGGCCTTGCTCAAACGCATCGGCCTACCGCTTGGGCCGGTTCAGAAGACGTAGCCGATTGTCAGGCCGACGACGGCGAGCTGGACTTTTTTCTCCCACGCGACATCCGCGGCCATGACCATTCCGGCGATCATTCCCATCACCATTAAAGCCCTTGCGACGGTTTTCATCGGGCACTCCTTCCGCCCGTTATTCGTCCGGGCGATAAGAAGCTATCAACTAACTTTTTGTCAAAAGCGTGTTATGAAAAAGAGGTTTAAAAAAGCGGCCTGCCGGGTCAGCTTTTTTTGACCCAGGTGCCGTCTTCCTGCTGGATCCACCAGCCGATAGCAGCGTTCTTGATCCAGCTCTCGGCGAAGATCTTCTGGATGCGCTCGATCTGGCTGGCCTCGATGCTGAGGGCCTTGGCCACTTCCGCGTAGAGCTTCGTCCGGTCGCCGTTCTCGTCCTTGGCCAGGTTGCGCAGGGCCGCCTTGGCCTGGAGGTTGAGGCCGGCTTCGTCGCGGATTTCGACCATCCCCTTGTTCGTCTCGCCGACATTGCCGCCGTCGTAGTAGGGCTTGAGCACGGCGAAGCGCGTCTTCATGGATTCCTTGAGGGCCCGGATGGCCGGCGTCGAAACGCTCGTGGCCTCTTGGGCGTAAGCGGCGGGGACGAACGAGAACGGGCCGGACTCGGGGAGCGAGGCCAGCTTCTTGACGGCTTCCTGGCCGCCCTTCTCCGCGTCCTTCTTGCGGATCTCGTCGACGATCTGCTCGGCGGCCTGCTTGACCGTCGCTTCGGGGAAGTAGATGTTGACCGTGATGCAGGCCAGGATGAAGACGAGGCCCAAGGCCGCGACGCTGCCTACGGCGTATCTTTTTTTCATGTCGTAGTCCTCCTTACCTTGCGGAACTATTTTTGGGATCGGCCGACCCGTTTGAGCCGGTTCGTCATTTCCTTGAAGCTGATCACCTTGTCGGGCTCTCTATTAATGACACTTATACCAAAAAGCGACGGCTTCTTCACCAGGTATTCGATGCCGCCTTCATGGATCGTGCCGTTCAGGGTGAAGGTGTCGTTCCGGAGCGTGCTGACGAGGCCCAGCTTTTGATAACGGAACCCCTTGATGAAGCTCATCCAGAAGCCGCCCGTCCCGGCGGACGCCTGCTGGCCGGAACTGAGCACCGTCAGATTGTCCACGGCCTTGAGGCTGAACGTCTGCGCCACTCCCTTGCGCGGCACGGACTCGAGACGGAATTCGAACCGTTCCGGCTGGCCGTAGGATATCACGAGGTTGCGGACTTCGCCGCTGACGATGCCGGTCACTTCCCCGAACGGGACCTCGTCGGTCAGCTTCTTCAGATCGAGGTCGAGGAGGTCGACGTTGAGCGAGACGGAGCGGTTCGCGGCCAACGGCTGACCCACGGCGAGGTCGCGGAGGACGACTTTGCCGCCGAAAACATCGGCTTCGCCCCGGCCAGAGATGGCTATTTCCCGGGAGCTGATGTCGAGGCGGGGGAACTCGGCCCGGATCTTGCCGGTCAGCTTGAACTGGGGAGAATCGATGGGGAAGCGAGCGATGTCGATTTCGCGGAGGGCCAGGGAGCCGATACCCCGGAGGGCGCCGCTTGGCGCGTCGACGCGGAAGGTCGTCCGGCCGAGCTCGAGCCGGCCGCCGAAAAGCTCCAAGGCGAGCGGCTCGATGGCGAAGGCGTTCGTTCCGACCCGGAGGGAGACGGCCACGGGCTTCAAGGTCAAGAAAGGGGTTTGGAGCTCGCCGATCCGGAGAAACCCCTCGTCGGGGAGCGGGCTCTCCGGGGAGCCCGGCCCGGCGCCTGGTGCCTCGTAGTGGACGGGGATCTCGGCGGCGACGCCGAGAAGCAGAGTTTTCGACGAGGGGAGTTCGAGGGCCGTGTCGGCGAGCGTCATTTTGCCCACGACAGAGAGCGCCTCGCCTTCCCCGCGGATGCGGACGTCCGCCCCGAGCGTTCCTTCGAGGCTCATCCGGTTCTCCTGGGCGACACCGGCCTGGGTGTAAAGTGAATAGAGCGGCCCGAGGCTCAGGCGCGCCTCGGCACGAAGGTCGAACACGAGAGCAGGCCTTGTCATGACCGAGCCGGCGACGTTGACTTCCCCGATCGTCGGAAAGAAGAAACGCGCCGCGAGACCTTCGACACCGCCCGAGCTAGGGTCGAACCGGCCGGCGATAGACACCTTGAGAGGGTGCTTGTTCCAGGAGACATAGACCGCCTTCCACAACGATTCGCCCCGTTCGATGTCGAGGGCGCCGGTAAAAGAGATCCCCTTCGAGGCGCCATAGGCGCCTTCGACCTTCAGCACGGGATCAAGCCCTTCGCCGGCGATCGTGAACGAAGGGTCGTTGAACCGGGCCTGGGCGAGGGAAACCGTTCCCGAGAATCCCCAGCTTTGCCCCGAAGCGGCCGGCCGGCGGGCCTCGATCGAGAGGTCGGCCGTGCCGCCGAGGTCCCAGCCGGCAAAGATCTCGGGGATGAACGGCGCGGCAAGACCGCGAAGGGCGGGAATGTCCAGGCCGCGGCTTTCGAGCTTGAGCTGAGCCGCGCCCGCTTTCCCCAACCCGTATCGCCCCGTCACGAAGAGCGGGGCGATGCCGGGGAACCGGGCTTCGAGCGAATTCAGGATAACGCTTTTTCGGCCGAAGTCCAGGCGCGCTTTTCCCGCGAGCGTGACCTTGTCGAAAGAAATCTTTTTCCCCTCGGCGACGTCGAAATCGAGGCTCTTGAACGCGGCGTCGAGCCGGGAAATGTCCGCGGCATCCTTTGTGACGGCCGCGACGAAGTGAACCTCCGAACTCCCTACGGCGAGCTTGTCCAGGGCGATTTTTCCCAATGACGCGCGAATATCGGCCGAGAGCCGGGGATCTCGCGTCGAGCCGGACCCGTCGAGCCGGCCCGAAGCCCGGACATGAAGCGGAAGCCCGCCGACGCCGTGTTCGAATTCGACGCCTTCGAGCGCGAGGGAGACGGCGAGGCTGTCGTTAGTCTCTTGGCTAGTGCGGGAGATCCCGTACTTCCCCGAAACCTCAACCCGGCCCCGTAGCTTGGCGCTTTGGAACTCCGCGGGCAGACGGGGCCCGAGGAGGGCGGCCACGTTCTCGAGCTTGTCGAGCCGGACTTTGGCCTCGACCTCGAGGAAAACGCTGTGGCCGAACCTCCCCGCGGCCGTCCCGTCGAGGTCGAGGAGGCCGGGAACGGCGATTCTCAACCGGGGGACGGCGAGCTCTTTCGCGTCCATATCGAGCTTGCACGTCGTCTCGACCGTGACGCCGGCGATCGACTGCTCAACCCCGGCGGTCGCGAGCCGCGTCGGGCCGAAATCGAACGCGGCGTCGAGGCCGAAAGGCGAAGCCAGGCGGAGCGTGCCCGACGAGCGCAGGCCACTCTCCAGGCGGAAGGCCCCGCCTTTGTCCTTGACGGCGATATCGCAGCGGCCGATGGAATAGGCGACTTCGCCGACGGCGTCTGCCGTCGTCAGAGAGATATCGAAGTTCCCCAGGCTCGTCTCCCGGGCGTCCATGGAGATGGACAAGCGGGCGTTCGCGACCGAGATCCGCTTGGCCCAGGCCAGGGTGTCCGAAGCTTGGAGGAGGATCGCCTCGATGTCCAACGGCTCTTCGGAAACGGCCTTTTGCTCCAGGCGGAGGACGAGGCCGTCGGCTTCGATCGTTTCGAGCGCCGGTTTCTTGCCGCGGACGAGCTTCCAGAAATCCCCCGCGGCCTCGAGATGGGCCAGAGAGACGCTCATCTTCTGGAAGGCGTTCTCCTGGCCGAGGTCGAGCGCGTCGACCGTGAGACGGAAGGGAAAGAGCGAATAGTCGAGCTTGCCGATGCGGACCGTCATGCCCGTCGTTTTCGCGAGCCGGCTTTGGAGGAGGTTCCTGACGGGGGCCTTGTCGAAGATAAAAAGGAGCGCCGCGGCGACAACAAGGAGGGCGGCGAGGCCGAGGACGATGCCCGTTATCTTTAGAGTCTTCTTCAGCGCTTTCTTCATCATGCCGCACGATGATTATAACATTGTTTAGTCGGCCGATCTTTTATCGATCCGAGACGACGAGCGAGACGCGGCCGTCGAGATCGGTGACGACCGCTTCCCGGCCGCTGAGGGGCGTCACCGTGCCGAGGAGCGCGACTCCGACCCTGTGCTTCCATTTAACGGCACCCGTCGCGGCGTCGAGGGCCAGAAGAAGGCCGTTTTTCGTCCCATAGAAAACGACGCCGTCTTTTTCGACGAGCATGGCCGAATTGATGTCGTAGCCGAACCCGGCGTTCGTCTCCCAGGCGGATTCCGGGCTGCCGGCGACCGTCGAAACGGCCGCGACGATGTCCTGGGTCGTCCGGACGTAAACGCGTTTTCCGTCTTCGGAAAGGCCGAGGGATTCGCGGACGGCCCAGCGGTCGGTGCGCCAGACCTCGCGCCCCGTGGTCAGCTCGAGGGCCGTCATCCGCCGGTCCGGGGCGACGATGAAGACGCGTCCGTTGGCCGCGACGGGCCAGCAGGCGGCCGGAGAATAGAGCGGGCTCGGCCGGTCGCCCTGCCACGTCCAGGCGAGCTGCCCGGTCTTCTCGTCGAGGGTGTAGAGGCGGCCGGCCCACGCACCGAAGACGACCTTGCCGTCTGCGACGAGGGGCCGCGTCTCGATGAAGCCTTCGATCCCAGCATAACTCCAGACGGAATGGCCCGTGGCCAGATCGATGGCGCGGAACACTCCGTCGCTCGAGCCGATGAAGACCATGCCATCGGCGATGCGGGGGCAGGCGACGACGGGCCTGGACGTCCCGACTTTCCAGGCGAGCCCACCGGTCGCGGCGTCCAGGGCATAGACCGCGCCGTCCGTCGATCCGAACACGACCCGGCCTCCTCCGACGTCCGGGGTCGAGTAAACCGGCCCTCCCGAATGGAACTCCCAGGCGACGCTCCCGTCCGCGACCCGGAGCGCGCGGACGGCGCCGGAGGCATCTCCGACGATCACCGTTTCTCCGTAAACGGCGGCGGAGGAAGCGATCGTCCAGCCCGCATCATACTGCCAGCGAACACGGACGTTCGGATAGAAACCGTTCACTGTGAAGTCGGGCCGCGGCGGCGACCCGGCTCTCCCTTCCCCCCCGCCGGTCTCCCGCCCTCCCGCCGCCATGGGAACACAGCTCTTATCCAGCTCGATCGTGTGCCACGGCGGGAGCGTCTTGCTCCCAGTCCTTTCGGAGAACGTCATGGCTTTCGCGCCGATCTCGACGACCGTGTACCCGGGTGCGACGTCTTTCGTGCCCAGGATCGAACGGCTCATGACGCCGGGGACGCCTTCGAAATCCATGGCCCGGTTGCGGTGGCCATGCCCGACCAGGACGACGGCCGTGGGGACGGTTTTGAGCTTGTCCAGGACCACATACCAGTTGGCGATGCTCTCGTCGAGCGGGTAGTGGGTGACGAAGACGGTCGGCCTGTCCTTGGCGCCTTTCTCCTCAAGGAGCCCGTCGAGCCAGCGGACGTCCTGCGGCGCCCAATGGCCGTCGCCCATTCTCATGACGGGTCCCTGGGCGAGGCCGATGAAACGGAAGCCGCCGCTCGCAAAAACGAAGCGGTCGCTTCCCCAGAGCCGCGGAAGATCCGTCGCGCCCGACTCCGACCACTTCGTATCGTGGTTGCCGGGGATGATGTGATACGGAAGGCGCAGGCCGTCGAGGATGGACTTGGCCTGGCGGAGTTCTTCGAATGATCCCATTTCGGTGACGTCGCCCGTCACCAGGACAAAACGCAGGCCCGCCGTCTTGTTGATGTCGGCGACGGCGGCCCGAAGGTCGTCCGCGCCGCGGTCCGAGCCGACATGGGTGTCGCTCAGCCAGGCGAATCGGAGGGGTCCGCGCGAACAGGCGGGGACGGCCGTGGCGAGTATGACGAGGATAAGTGTGGCAGCAGCAAACTTCACTTGAGAATTGATCCGTAAAAGCTTCCTCATGGGACCTTTCTTTCTGTCGGCAGTCCGGCTGTGCATCCGCCCAAATCCTAGGGCCGCGCCCCCGAGTTGTCAATCCGCCGGCCCGGGTTTTCTCTCTTAACTCCCCGTACCCAGGGCCGAAACGTCGTTTTAAGCCCGAAAATGGCTCTCTGATCGAATTTGACTTCATATCCGGGGTGAGCTATTGTTGAAACATCTTCAGGGGATTTCCGCGCGCAGGAGGAAACCATGAGCCGTAAGACGATATCTCGCCGGGACGCTCTCAGTATCATCGGGAAGACGGGCGCGGCGCTCGGAGCCGGGACCTACTTTTTCCTGAGCTTGAAAACGGCGCCGCTCCTCGGCGCCATCGGCGATACACCCGTGCCCGGCAGGGGGCAAGCGAAGTCCCAGCGCCTGAAAATCGCGCCCCAGGTGGCCGAAAAGGTCGTGGTCAGCGGTTCCGGTTCGACGCTCGTCTTCAAGATCTCCGGGCCGGCGGGACGCCATTACGGTGTCTCCTTCGCCACGGCCGACGCCCGCAAGCGCTACAAGGCCGCCGCGAACGCCCGGGGTTACATCGGCGAGAACGGATTGGCCACCATCGAGGTCGACGCCAAGGGCCTTCCGAGCGGGAAGGTCTATCTCCGGGTCGTGACGGGCGCCTCGGGCGAATTCAACAAGAACCTCCGGGGGACACAGGCCTTCGAGGTCACCATTTCCAATGGCGTCATCACCAAGTTCGGCGGCGTCCGCGAGAGGCCCCTGGAAAGCGCCTCGGCCTCCGTCTCCGTGGCCGCGGCCGGATATGACTCGAAGATTCGCTAGATCCCGTTCCTGACCGCGGAGCAGGAAGGAACCCCGTTTGCGACCGGCCACTCCCCCCATGGCGCGCGGGGAAAAAAGGGGGCTTGCTCTACGGCGGCGACGTGTCCGCTATTCGGAGAACGGTCTTCGTTCGGTCCCCCTGGCCAAAACCCTGGCCGACATCGAACATTTTCTCCTGATGAGCGGCGTGGAAGCACAATTCGAGATGGCCCGGCGGGCTGGGGACGGCATGACCCGCTCCATCCTAGAATACCTCTCGCCGGCGGGCGCGGCGAAGGACGAGAGGTACTTCGGAAAGGGCGCGAGCGGAGGGCAGGCCCTGGCCAGCGCCTGCATGGAGTTCATCGAGAGGTTCGCCGCCAGGATACAGCCTGACGATGACCTGGTAGAGGCGAGCTATGCCGAGGTCGAGGCCGAAGCTCGCGACCCGCGCCTCTTTTGCCTTTCTTTAGAGGGGGCATTCGATCCCGGCAGGGGGATCGACTGGTTCTGGGGATATTCCCTGACCCGGGCAGAGTCTGTCCTTGTCCCGGCCAACCTCGTCTTCTTTCCTTTCAGATCAGGGCGTAACGAAAAGGCCATCGCTTGGACCGACTCTAACGGGCTGGCCTCCGGGAACAACCTCGAAGAAGCCATCCTCCATGCCGTCCTGGAGGTCGTCGAGAGGGACGCCGTCGTCATCGCCGAGTACAACCGGCTGCCGTCCACGGAGATCCGACTGGACGGCCGGGCTGTCGGATTCAGCCCGTTGCTCGATGACCTCGAGGCCAAGGGTTTCTTCTGCTCGTTCGCGGCCGTTCCAACGGACATCCCGATCCCCGTCGTTTCGGCCTTTCTGCGGAAGATGAATGAACCTGAGAATTGCGCCGTCGCTTTCGGCTGTCACCTCGACCCGTCCCTGGCTGTCTCACGGGCCCTGACCGAAGCCGTTCAGCTCCTCCCGCCCTCGGTCAACCATGAAGGCTGGCTTCGCTCCGGGTCGCCCGAGTGCTATGCCGCCCGGCCTTCGCGTGCGATCCCATTCGACGACCTAAAAAGTTCAGCCTCCTCCGACCTCAAGGAAAATATCGAAAGGTGCGTTGCAATCCTGAATGGAATCGGATCCGAAGTGATCGTCGTCGACCTGAGCCTCCCGGACATTCCTTTCCCGGCAGTCCGGGTGCTCGCCACTGGCCTCCAGCCGCTTTTTCATCAGGGCGACATGAGGCTGTCCCGGCGGTTCTTCGAGGTCCCCGTCAAACTGGGGCTGCGCGCCGAGCCCCTCGCCCCGGCCGACATCAAGATCTGGCCCCTCTGCGGCTACCGGTAAAACTCGGCGCCGGCGGATTGACTCGCCCCCGCCCGGGGCGTAAACTTGGGCCATCTCAAGACAGGGATATCGGGGAGGCACCGAGATGTCGGAAAACGCGTGGGATAGACGGGATTTCCTCAAATCGCTCCTGGCCGGAATGCCGCTCCTCGCCTGGGATTGGAACGCCTTTCCCCGCGGCGGCCAGGACAAGACCCCGTCGGGGACCTACGACGCCGTCGTCATCGGCGCCGGCCTGGGCGGCCTCAGCGCGGCCGCGGCCTTCGCCCGCCAGGGATACAAGGTCCTCGTCCTCGAACAGCACAGTGTCCCCGGCGGCTACGCTTCCGCTTTCACGAGGCCGGGCGGCTTTACCTTCGACGTCTCCCTCCACTCGACGACGGTCGGCATCCGCAATGGCGTCGCCAACCTGATCCAAGGCTTCCCCGAGATCCAGGACGTCACTTTCGTCCCCCACAAGACCCTTTACCGAGCGATGTACCCGGACTACGACATCCGGGCCCCACATCGGGACGTTCCCGGCTACATCAAGACTCTGAAGGCGAACTTCCCGGACGAGGCGGAGGGTATCGACGGGATTTTCACAGACATGAAGGGCCTATCCGACGACATCAACAACTTCTCTCAGGCCGGCGGCCAGGTGGACATGATGAGCTTCCCGACAAAGTTTCCCCACCTGTTCAAGAACTTCAGCCGGACCTGGGGAGCCATGGTCGACGACCGCATCAAGAACCCGAAGCTCAAGGCCGTCATTTCGGGGCTGTGGGGCTACTTCGGACTGCCGCCGTCCAAGCTCTCGCCCTTCTACTACGCCATGCCCCTGATGGGCTACCTCGAGGGCGGCGGTTATTATCCCGTCGGCACGTCGCAGAAGATCAGCGACGCCTTCGCTGGCCTGATCAAGAAAAACGGCGGCGAGATCAAGCTCAATACGCGGGTCGAAAAGATCCTCACCCGCGACCACGCGGCCTATGGTGTCAAGACCGCGGACGGCGCGGAGTACCGCGGCCGGGCCGTCATCTCCAACGCCAACGCCGTGGACACGTTCACCCGGATGATGGACGAGAAGGAATTTCTCAAGGACTATCTCGCGCGCATGGACAAGCTCTCCGTCAGCTATTCCACCTTCCTGGTCTGGCTGGGCCTCAAAACGGACCTCGTCCGCAAGGTCGGGCTCAAGGAATCCGAGATCTTCTATAATACGGGCTATGACATCGAGGCCGAATACAAGTCCGTCATGGCCGGAGGTCTGCCGGCCGACCCGGGTTTCGGCCTGACCGTCTACGACAACCTCTACCCCGGCTGTTCGCCGAAAGGCAAGAATACCCTGAACATCATCGCGACGCAGGGATTCGATTACTGGAAGAAGTTCGAGACCGACTATTTCTACGGCAACAAGGACGTCTACACGAAGGAAAAGATGCGCCTGGCCGACGTCCTCATCGACAAGGTGGAAAGAACGCTCCTGCCGGGGCTCCGCAAGGCCATCGAGGTCGTCGAAGTCGCGACCCCGCTGACGAACCTCCGCTTCACGAGCAACCCCAGGGGTGCGATCTACGGCTGGGACCAGACCGTCGACAACTCCGGGAACAGACGCTTCCCTCTGACGTCGCCCATCAAGAACCTCTACCTCTCGGGCGCCTGGACGTTCCCGGGCGGGGGGTACGGCGCCTGCATCCCCAGCGGCCTCATCTGCTTCAGCCGGGTGATGGCGGACTGGAAAGGCGCGCCCGCCGCGCCGCAGGTTTGACAGTCCCCGGGCCTTTCACTAGCTTGGATATGACAGGCGACAGGACCGTGCGGGGGATACGGGGCCGAAGAACTGATTTCTCACCCGGGATCCCGGTTCGGCCTGTCCCAAGGAGCTTGGGGGAAAATGGCGATCTTTGAGACAAAACGAAAGCAGGGCGAGATGAAAATAATCCGGAAAGGGATGATCGGACTGATCCTGGCGGCGGCCGCCATGCTGTCGCCGCAGGACGCGGCCGAGCTCAGGACGCTCCTCGTCAATCGGACGGACGAGAACCATAAGGCCGTCGGCATCATTATTGGACTGGTCGACGCCGCGGGCCAGAAGGTCATCGCCCGGGGCACGACGGCGCCCGGGGGGACCATCGTCCCGGATGCCGACACGGTCTTCGAGATCGGGTCCATCACCAAGGTTTTCACGTCCCTCGTACTCGCGGACATGGTGGAGCGGGGCGAGGTGAAGCTCGATGACCCTGTGGCCAAGTTCCTCCCCCCGGCGGTCAAGATGCCGAAACGCAACGGCCGCGAGATCACCCTCCTCGATCTCTCGAACCAAGTCTCAGGCCTGCCGCGTCTCCCGGATAATCTCAAGCCGGCCGACCCGGCCGATCCCTATGCCGATTACGGCCCGGCCCGCCTTTACGCGTTCCTGTCCGGCCATACGCTCGCGCGGGACATCGGCGAGGCCTACGAGTACTCGAACCTCGGGGCCGGGTTGCTGGGCCATGCCCTGGCCTTGAAAGCCGGCATGAGCTATGAAGAGTTGGTCCGCCGTCGAATTCTCGACCCGCTTGGGATGAACGATACGGCCATCACTCTCTCGGATTCCCTGAAGAAGCGGCTCGCCGCGGGGACCGACGCCTCTCTGCGTCCGGTCAAGAATTGGGAGTTTGACGCTCTCGCGGGGGCCGGAGCGCTTCGGTCGACCACGAACGACATGCTGAAGTTCCTGGCCGCGGCCATGGAACTCCGCGATACGCCGCTCCGGGCAGTCTTCCGCCGGACGCTCGCGGGGCGACGCCCGACCGGAACGCCCGACCTTGAGATCGCCATGGGTTGGCATATCTGGAACAAGTTTGGGACGGAGATCATCTGGCACAACGGCGGCACGGGCGGCTACCGATCATTTGCGGGCTTCGATCCGGCGAAAAAGAAAGGCGTCGTCGTCTTGTGCAATACGGCCTTCGGCGTGGATGACCTCGGCCTTCACGCTCTTGAAGCTCGATATCCTGTAGCCCGGTTCAGGCCCCCGAGGGAGCGCAAGGCGGTCCCTGTCGACGCGAAGGTGCTGGAAGGCTATGTCGGCGAATATGAGCTCAAGCCGGGCGTCACGATAACGATCACTCTGTCCGGAGGACGTCTTTATGAGAGAACCCCCGGACAGCCGCTGTTCGAACTCCTGGCCGAAAGCCCGACGGAGTTCTTCCGGAAGACGGACGACGTCCAGATCACCTTCTTCAAGGACGCCTCAGACATCGTGACTCATCTCGTGCTTTATCAGAATGGGTTCGACCGCGAGGCCCGCAAGATCAAGTAAGACGGCCGTCCGGGTGGGATTATCTTCCAGCGGATTACAGGATCCCGCGTCCAGAAACGGAAATCACCGTCCTGGGTCGAGGACAAGAGGCGGAGAACAAACGACTTCCACGTCCTCGCCTCTTGCCGGATGGGGAAACCGGATCTTCCAAGAATGCAGGAAATAGCCTGTTTCGCCGGGAAGCGCGGCCCCCTCATCATCGATGGCGTCGGCGCGGGGAATTCCCCCCGATTGATAAAGCGGGTCACCCGCCAGAGGGAACCCGGCATAGCTGAGATGGATCCGGATCTGATGGGGACGTCCGGTGGGGATCGTCACTTCGAGGATCGTCGCGTTCTCGTCGGGGAGTCGACGGACCACCCGGACATGGCTTATCGACGGCCGGCCGTCGGGGCGGTACGCGTGGACGGTCGCCGGACGCCGATACGGAACAGGCCCGATGGGCGCGTCAACCGTGAATGCGTCCGGCATGGCGGTCCCGGAGGCCAGGGCCAGATACACCTTGAGGATCCGCCTGTCCTTCATGGCGATCGTCAACGATCGCGCGGCCCGGGTGTTGCGGGTGAAAAGAATGGCCCCGGACGTGCCGCGTCCGAGTCGGTGAAGCGGCGAACACCCGGCGCCATAACGACGCCGCACAAGATAAAGAAGGGTGTTTTCCAAAAAAAAGCCCCCGGGAAGAACGGGCAGTCCGGAGGGTTTCGCCAGCACCAAAACATCGTCATCTTCGAATAGGGTCCCGAAATCCAACGGAGCTTCAGGTTCCTCCCAGGGAAGACGACGGTAGAGGAGGCGGTCGCCTCGGGTCAATATTTCGTCCGGCGATGCCGGCCGCCCATTGAGCAAAATCTGCCCCGCTTCGATCCGCTGCCGCCATGTTCCCTCGGTCGAGTGGGTGTAGTGAAGGGAATAAAAGGCCGCGACCGAGCCGCCTTCGTCCGACTTGAGAATACGATCGGGATACGCGTAGCCGTTGTTTTTCATGATATCGTGCGGCGTCGGCCGGCAAAACAACCAACGGGACGAATCCCCACTCAGGCCTTGGACACGTATTCGCCCGTGCGGGTGTCGACGCGGATGACTTCGCCGGTCGACATGTATTCCGGGACCTGCACGACCAGCCCGGTCGACAGGGTGGCCGGCTTCGTCCGGGCCGTGACCGACCCGCCCTTCACGGACGGCTGCGTGTCCACGATCGCGAGGTTGATGAAGGTCGGTATCTCCAGGCCGAGGACGCGGCCCTCGGAGCATATCGATATCAGCCCTTCGAGGCCTTCGGTGAGATAGGGCCACTCCTCCTCGATCTCGTCCTTCGTCAGCGTGAACTGGCTATAGTCCTTCAGGTCCATGAAGGCGATGCTCAAAGAGTCGCCGTACAGGTATTGCACCGGCCGCCGCTCGAAATCGGCCTCGGCCAGGACGTCGTCACCGCGCAAGGCTTGGTCGATTTTACGCTTCGACTTCAGGTTGCGGAAACGGATCTTGTACAGCGTCACCGCCCCGCGGGCCGAGGGCGATTGGACCTTGATCGTCTCGACGATATGCGGGTCACCCTCGATCTTGACGACGTCGCCTTTTTTCAAGTCGGATGCCCTGAACATGGGAACGCCTCGATCTCCTCCATCTTCGCGATCGCCCCTTTCGAGACCGGAGGAGGACTATAGCGCCGGGAGACGGCTCGTGTCAAGAAACGGACAGCATCCGCGCCGGCATCCCCAGCGGCCTCATCTGCTTTAGCGGGGTGATGGAGGGCTGGAAGAGCTGATCACTACGGCATTGTTGAGCCAGCAGGCAGAAAAAAGGGGGATTGATGCTCCTCTCCCAGGGCCAAAAACTCGATCTCTCAAGGCGATTCGAAGTAAAACCGCTGGACAATGCCTTCCTTCCGACTTATATTGTTTAATATGGGTTACTAAGCTCAGGAATGAAGAAGTCCCATCCCTGCTTACGGGAGGGCTCTTAACTATATAAATGAATCGAAATGCCCGTCCTTATTATGGGGCGGAGAAAGGAGGGTGTCATGCCTCATCG
>JBGOYY010000048.1:0-23078 GCA_041479905.1 Candidatus Aminicenantia bacterium | reverse complement strand
CGTCACCATCACCCGGTATTCGGCCTGGACGGCCAGGATGTCCTTGTCCCGGAAACGGCCCTTGTAATAGCCGCGCATGAGGGACTCCCCGCCGAGGAAGGCGAGTTTATGGAACGGGACTTCTCCGGCGGTCGACCTGATGTACGCCTGGAGGGCCAGGACTTGGTCGGGCGCGACGAGGAAATACTTGCGGCAATCGAGTTTGAGGCTGGTGAAGGTGAAGTCGCTCCCGGTCATGGCGCTGTAGGTATCGACCGTGAGCTGAAAAAAAACACCCTTGCGGGGGTAAAGGACGGCGTTGCGGGTGTCCCAGTCCAGGCTGGCCCCAAAGCCGGAGAGTAGCCCGCCACGGCTTCCCGTGATGCTTCCCGTACTGAGCATGCCGCCGGGTTCGACCTTCTCCATCGTCATCTGCTCGAAATCATATTGGACGCCGGCGAAAAAGTGCCCCAGAAATCTCTTCTTCACGCCCAATTGGACGGTTACGATCCGCGGCGTGTAGGATTCCTCGGCGGTCGACGGCATGTCGTTGCCGATGCCGAAAAAATTCTGGGGCGTCCTCTCGTAGCGCAGGTTGCCGCTCAGGAAGAAGCGGTTGCGTTCGAAATAGATCTCGGGCTTGACCATGACTTGGAACTGCCTGGCCAGGTTGTAGGTGCCGAAGGCCCATACCGTGGAGGCGCGGGTCTGCTCTTTGTTGCGTCCCGCGCGGAAATTAAGGATGCCGCCGCTGCCGAAAGCGAGTTTCGTCTCGGGGGAGTAATAGATGAAGGGGAAGGCGATGAGGTGGGCCTTGAAGGCGTCCTTGGAGTTTTTGGTGTCTTTTTCCGTGGCCCCAGCCTGGATGTCCTGGGCGGACACGCGACCCGGCGCGAGAACACAGACGAAAACCAGGGCGAAAAAAAGAAAGGATCGCGTCTTGATCATCTCGTATCTTTAGTCGTTTGGGATATGATAATGTCCGGGCCGCGAAATGTAAACCCCGGCCCTTGACCGGCGCCGGCAACGGGGCTATCCTCCCCGGCGCGGGAGGACCGATGACGTCGAAAGAGAGAATGGCCGCGGCCATGTCGAGGTCCGTTCCCGACCGCGTGCCGGTGATGTGCCAGATGAGCATCGGGCACATGCTCTTGCAGACCGGGGCCGAGCCGGCCCGTTTCTGGCATGCGGCCGACGCCTTCGCCGACGGTCTCGTCAAGATGAGATCCCTCTACGGCTTCGACGGGATCCTGGTCAGCCTTCACGGCCATACCGCCGGCTGGGAACGACGCGTCGCGGCCGTGGAACAGGGGCCGGGCGGAGAGCGCATCCGCTGGAAAAACGGGGACACGACGTTCTTCCCGTTCGACGACCTCCCCGTTGTCCATCCCGCCAGGACGCCCGTCCGTCCGGACTTCGGCCGTTTCGACCCCGAGTCTCTGCCTCCGGAGATCGCCTACATCCCCGTATCCCAGGGGCTCCGGTTCGCCCTCGACCCGGAGCATCTCTATGACGTCATTTCCATCGTCCGGGAGCTGGCCGGAGGAGAATTCTCCATCCACGGCGAGGTGACTTCGCCTCTCGATTACTTCCTCGATCTCTTCGGCTTCGAACAGGCCATGATCGGGTTCCTCGAAGATCCCGGCCGGGCCGCCCAGGTTCTTGGGAGATTCACGGCCGGCGTCGTCGCCGTCGCCGAAGGGCTGGTCGACGAAGGGGTGGATGCCGTCAAGATCTCTTCACCGTTCGCCGGCGCGGGCTTCCTGTCGGCGGCCTTCTACAGGACGTTTGTCCTCCCTTACGAAAGCCGGATCGTCCGGGCCGTCGAAGCCCGCGGCGCCCGGGCCTACCTCCATACTTGCGGCGATATCCACGACCGGCTCGAACTCATGGCCGGCTCCGGGGCTTCGGGGATCGAGTGCCTTGACCCGCCGCCGCTCGGCCGCGTAGACCTCGCCGATGCCAAGAAGCGCATCGGGGGCAAGGTTTTTATCAAAGGAAATATCGACCCCGTCCATGTCCTCTTCTCCGGGTCGACGGAGCTCGTCCGCGCCGACGCCCTCCGCCGTGTCGCGACCGGGAAACCCGGGGGCGGCTACATCTTGAGCACGGCCTGCTCGATCGCTCCCCGGACACCCCGCGAGAACGTCCTTATCCTCGCCGAGGCCGCCGAGGCGGGCGGCAATTATTGAGTTGAAAGGACGCGGCGCCTGGGCTATAGTACTCCATTCAACGCCGTCCTCAAGGAGACTCCGTGAAGAAGATCATCGTATTGGGTTCAGGAATGGTCGGCCGGGTCATGGCCGCCGACCTCGCTGCGGATTTCGAAGTCACTGCCGTCGACGTCAGTCAGGCCAACCTTGACGGGCTCGGGAAGACCCCGGTCAAACGGCTGCGGGCGGACTTGTCGGACGCCGCCGCCGTCCGGGACGTCGTCCGAGAGTGCGATCTCGTCGTCGGGGCCGTGCCCGGGTCCATGGGCTTCGCCACCCTGCGGGAGGTCATCGCCGCCGGGAAGAACATCGTCGACATCTCCTTTTTCCCCGAGGACGCCTTCCTCCTCGACGACGCCGCCCGGAAGGCCGGGGTGACCGCCGTCGTCGACTGCGGAGTCGCCCCGGGGATGAGCAACATGATCCTCGGCTATCACGCCGCCCGGATGGCGGTCGGACGCTTCGCATGCTATGTCGGAGGCCTGCCTTTCCGGCGGGAATTCCCCTTCGAGTACAAGGCGCCTTTTTCGCCGGCCGACGTCATCGAGGAATACACACGGCTGGCCCGTTATATCGAGAACGGACATGTCGTCGTCAAGCCCGCCCTCTCGGACGTCGAGAACATGGATTTCCCCGAAATCGGCACGCTCGAAGCGTTCAACTCGGACGGACTCCGCTCGCTCCTCGCGACCATGAAGGTCCCGAACATGATCGAAAAAACCCTCCGTTATCCCGGTCACGTCGGGCACATCAGGGCCCTGCGCGACAGCGGCTTTTTCGGCCTGGAGGAGATCGAGGTCCGCGGCCGCAGCGTCCGGCCTCTCGACGTCACCTCGGCCGTCCTCTTCAAGCACTGGCGCCTTCACGAGGAGGACGATGAGTTCACGATCATGCGGATCATCGTCGAGGGCAAGGAGGACGGCCGTCCGAAGCGGTACACCTACGGCCTTTTCGACCGGCGGGATAGAACGACCGGATTCTCCTCGATGGCCCGAACGACGGGCTTTCCGGCGACGGCGGTCGCCCGCCTCGTCCTGGCCGGCAAATTCGGCCGCAAGGGCGTCTGCCCGCCCGAATTCGTCGGGAGCGACGAAGCGTTGTTCCGGGCCGTCCTGGCCGAGCTCGCCGCCAAGAATGTCGTTTACCATCAGACCGCAGATTAAGGAGCATATCCCATGAGAAGAAAGCTTTCCCTTGCCAGCCTGGTCGCGGTTCTCATCCTCCTCGGCCCCGTGATCGTTCCGGCCCAGGGCCGAGCCCCGGGCAAGGCCAAAACACCGGCCACGGCTCCTCTCAACGCCGCGGAGATCTTGAAAATCCTGGATTATCGCTCTATCGGGCCGACCCAGCAGAGCGGCCGGTTCGTCGATTTCGCCGTCCCGCTCCAGCGGCCGAACACGTTCTACGCGGCCGCGGCCTCGGGCGGCCTGTGGAAGACGGAGAACAACGGTCAGACGTTCGAACCGCTTTTCGAGAACGAGAAGGTCTTCTCGATCGGCGACGTCGCCGTTTCCCCGGCCAACCCCGACATCCTCTGGCTGGGCTCGGGCGAGGCCAACAACTCGCGCTCGACGTACTGGGGGGACGGCGTCTACAAGTCCGCCGACGCCGGTAAGACCTGGCGCAACATGGGTCTCAAGGAATCCCATCATATCGGGCGGGTCGTCATCAACCCGGCCAACCCCGACATCGTCTACGTGGCCGCCTTGGGCCCCCTCTACTCGGAAAACGCCGAGCGCGGCGTCTACAAGACGACCGACGGCGGCATCCTGTGGACCAAGGTCCTTGACGTCGTCGCCGATGGACGAACGATCGGAGCCGTCGACTTGGTCATGGACCCGGTCGACCCGGAGACTCTCTATGCCGTTTCCTATGACCGGCTCCGCAAGCCCTGGACGTTCCAGCTCGGCGGGCCGGGCTCAGGCGTCCACAAAACGACCGACGGCGGCCGGACCTGGACGAAACTCACGAACGGCCTGCCCGGCGGCATCCTCGGCCGCATCGGCCTGGCCGTCTACGCCAAGAATCCGAACATCCTCTACGCCATGGTCGAAAACGCCAACAAGCCGGGCATGTCCCCGGCCGACCGGTGGAAGGAGATCCTCGAGGGCAAGACGAGCCAGGGCATGATCGACGGGGAGATCTACCGCACGGACGACGCCGGTGCGACCTGGCGCAAGGTCAGCCCGGACAAGCGGAGCATCGGCGGCGCGCCGGGATACTACTACGGGCAGATCATCATCGACCCCAAAGACGACAACGTCGTCTACATCCTGAGCGTCGGCGTCCTGGCCAGCCGCGATGGCGGGAAGACGTGGACCTCTCCCTTCCGCTTCGGCGGCGACAATCACGCCTTCTGGATCGACCCTGAGGACAGCAACCACATGCTCCTCGGCTACGACCATGGCCTGGGCGTGACCTGGGACGGCGGGAAGAACTGGTATCATCCGGATTTCCTGCCCCTGGCCCAGTTCTACGCCATCGACTTCGACATGTCTTATCCGTATCGGGTCGCGGGCGGCCTCCAGGACAACGGCTCGCTCATGGGGCCGAGCACGAACGTCGGCGGCGGCGGGGGCTTTTCCGGGATGGGGCGGGGGACCGGCGGCGGCGTGCCGAGCGGACCGCCCATCCGCCTCGAGGATTGGTTCGGCGTGGGCGGCGGGGACGGTATGTACAATGTCTTCGACCGGGCGACAAACCGCTACCTCTACAACGAATCCCAATTCGGGCCCCTCTCCCGGATCGACCTCTTGACCGGCGAGGCCAAGAATATCGCCTACCAGCGCCAGAAGCCCGAGATGCGCTGGAACTGGTGCGCCCCGATCCACGTCTCCGTCCACAACAGCGACACGGTCTACCACTGCGGCAACATCGTCGTCATGTCCGTGAACCGCGGCGAGTCCTGGATGGAGATCAGCCCGGACCTGACGACGAACGACCCGGCAAAGCTCACGGTCGAAGGCAAGGGCGGAGACGGGAATATCCAATATTGCACGATCACGACCTTCGACGAATCGCCCCTCGTCCCCGGACTTCTCTGGGCCGGCACCGACGACGGGAACGTCTGGGTCAGCCGGGACAACGGCAAGGCCTGGGTCAAGCTCAACGACAAGATCTTGGGAAATCCCGGCTATTGGGTCAGCCGCGTCGCGGCGTCGAACTCGGATCCCGGAACGGCCTACGTCAGCTACACGGGTTTCCGGAACGACGACTTCCGCCCGTATGTCTATAAAACGACGGACTACGGCGCCTCTTGGACGTCCCTGGCCGGCGGGCTGGCCGAAGGGCCGGTCAACGTTATCCGGGAGGACGTCAAGAACCCGAACCTCCTCTTTGCCGGAACGGACTTCGGCGTGTACATCTCGATCGACGGCGGCAAGGCGTGGATGAAGATGAAAAACGACTTGCCGACCCAGCCCGTCCACGACCTCAAGGTCCATCCGCGAGAGGCCGACCTCATCGTCGCCACGCACGGCCGCGGCGCCTATATCGCCGACATCAAACCCCTTCAGGAGCTCAGCGCCGATGTCCTAGCTGAGGACGTCCATCTTTTCGCCATCGAGTCCAAGGTCCGCTGGGTCGGCTCGGACAGGCGTGAATCCGGCTCCTCGAACTTCGCCGGCGCGAGCGAGCCGGCGGGAATGGTCGTTTACTACAGCCTCAAGGCCAAGCCCAAGGGCGAGGTGAAGCTCCAGGTCTACGCCGGCAACATGCTGCTCAACGAGATCAAGGGCACGGCCGACGTCGGGCTGAACAAGGTCTTCTGGAATATGGCCGGCCGGCGCGAACGGACGGCCGAGGAGAAGAAAGCCGCCCAGGAAGGGGCCCGCAGGCGCCGTGAAATGGGCTACGGCGACATGGGCGGGGACCCGAATTTCGCTTCGTTCCCTGTTCATCCGGGCGAATATAGGTTCGTCCTTTCGGTCGAGGGCAAGACGATAACCGCGTCCGCATCCGTTCTCAAGGACCCGAGGTACTAGGCACGAGACAAGACAAAGCGACGTAAAATTCATTTACACGCCGTGCTTGCCGCGGCGGAGAGATCGGACCCATTGTCCTTCAAGCCCTCGACCCAACGCCTGACCGCTTACGGCGGGGGAGGGCCGGCGCAGGATTCCGGTTTGGCATGCAAGTTGCAGGCGCAGGGGATAGGGCCATGTTGGAACTCAAGGGGATTTCCAAGAAGTTCTCGGTCTTCACGGTCGTCAAAGACGTCAGCTTCACCGTTCGCCCGGGCGAGGTTCTGGGCTATCTCGGGCCCAACGGGGCCGGGAAGACGACCACGATCAAGATGCTCGCCGGTCTGCTCGAGCCGACGAAAGGCGAGATCCTTTTCGAAGGCCGGAAGATCCGCTCCGACCTTTACGCCTACAAGAGCCGCCTGGGATACGTCCCCGAACAGTCGGAGATCTACCCCCATCTCAGCGCCTACGACTATCTCGTCATGGTCGGCCGGCTCCGGGGGCTCGACGAGGTAACGCTCGGGGACAGGGTCCGGACGTTCCTCGGCATATTCGACCTCGATCAGGACATGCATGGACCGATCGCTTCGTATTCCAAGGGCATGCGGCAAAAGGTCCTCATTTCGGCCGCGCTTCTCCACGACCCCGACATCTTGCTTCTCGACGAGCCGCTCTCCGGCCTGGACGTCACCACGGCCTTGGTCATCCGGGACCTCATCCGGAAACTGGCCGCGGAGAACAAGGTCATCATCTATTCCTCCCACGTCCTCGAAGTGACCGAGAAGATCTGCACCAAGGTCATCATCCTCCACAAGGGCGAGGTCGTCGCCAACGACTCCGTCGAGAACCTCCGTCACCTCATGCACCTGCCCTCCCTGGCCGAGATATTCGACGAGCTCGTCCTCCACGAGGACACCGACGCGGTCGCCGGCCGGATCGTCGCGGCCATGAAGGGATCGGCCTAGGGCGATGGGCGGCCTGCGGACCGAGTTCGGCCAGCTGAACATCCTCTCCAGGCATTTCTTCGGTCGGATGTTCCGGAACGAAACCGTCGACTTCGAAGACCAGATGAAGGAGCGGCTCATCGTCGCCCTGAGCCTCCTGGCCGTCTTTTTCGCCTGGAGCTCCGAGCTCCTGCTGTTCAAGTACCATTTCGTCCCCGACGCCAACAGGTCTTGGCAGGAGAAGAATTACATCTTCACCCTGATGATGCTCGTTTTCGCCGTCGTCACCCTCCTCGAATGGGATGTCCTGTTCCCCGACCGGCAGGACTTCCACAACCTCACCCCCCTGCCGGTGCGCCTGCGAACGGTGTTCGCGGCCAAGCTCGTCTCCTTCGTCCTGTTCATCGGGATGTTCTCCGCGGCCATGATGAGCGTTTCTTCGGGCCTTTTCGCGATCTACCTGGCCGAATGGCGGGCCAAGAGCGCGGTCCTCGTCGTCCGCTACATCGTGTCGCATATCCTGGCCGGTTTCGCGGCCAATTTTGCCGTTTTTTTCGGCTTCGTTTTCCTCCAGTCCTTCCTCATGGCCGTTTTCCCCCCGGGCCTCTACAGGCGGGTCTCTCTTCTCATCCGCTTTGCCCTCATCACCGCCCTCGTCTTCCTCCTTTTCGGGTTCGTGGTTCAGCCATCCTGGCTGGGCAGCTCCTTCCAGTCCCTGGAAACGCTCAAGGAAACGGGAGATCCCTTCCTGCTCAGGTACCCGCCCCTCTGGTTCGTCGGGCTCTACGAGGTTTTCCTCGGCACGGGGGACCCCCTTTTCGAGGCCCAGGCGCGCACGGGCGGCCTCGTCCTGCTTCTGTCCCTGGCCGCGTTCGCGGCATCGAGCGCCTTGAGCTACCATCGGCATGTCCGCAGGACCTTGGAAGTCCGAAAAGGAAGGCCGGCGTTCTCCCGGATCCGCGAAGGGTGGCGGCGTTTCCTCTCAAAGACAGTTCTCCGGGCACCGGAGGAGCGGGCTGTTTTCGGCTTTTTTTCGGACACCTTGAAATCGAGCGGGAAGCACAGGATGTCGCTCGCCTATTACCTCGCGGTCGGCGCGGCCGCGATCCTCATTTTCGTCGTCTCCTCCAGGGAGAATTTCCGGGCCCTGACGCCCGCGAACGGCTTCCTCCTCGTGCAGCCCCTTCTGCTCGTCTTCGCCCTCGTGGCCGGGATCCGGGTCCTGGTTGATCGGCCGGCCGCGCCCGAAGCCAATTGGGTTTTCCGGATGACCGAGACGGACCGGACCGTGAAGTACCTCGCCGGCCTGAAAAAGTCCGTTCTTCTCAATCTCATTCTGCCGCTTTTCGTCGGCGTTTTTGCCCTCCATGCCTGGATCTGGGACGCCCGAACGGCGCTCCTCCATACCGCCTTTGGACTGGTCATCTCGGTTCTGGCCGTCGAAGCGGCTTTCTATCATTATCGGAAAGTCCCCTTCGCCTGCACCTATGTCCCGGGAAAGCTCAAGCTCCAGTTCACGGCCATCCCGGTCCTCATCGGGCTCCTGCTTACCATGATGGCCCTGGCCGCCATAGAAAAAACGATCCTCAAGAACCCCGGCCGAGGAGTCGTTTTCCTGGCCGTCGCGGCCGCCGCCCTATTCGCCATGCGGGTTGGGAACAGGCGCTTCTATAAAATGACGCCGCTCCTGTTCGAAGAGGAGCCCGAAGCGGCCATGGTCACGTTCCCCGACGGCTAGCGGACCCGGACGGGCACTTTTTTTCCTGTCCCATTCGTGATAACCTGTTTTTCGGAGGCTCGATGACGGCTCACAAGATCCAAGATGTCCTCGGACGGGTCGGCCGTTTTCCCCGGGTCGACCTTATCCACCGCCCGACACCGCTGCGGAAGCTCGAGCGGTTGACGGCCCGCCTCGGCGGTCCCGAAATCTATATCAAGCGCGACGACTTGACGGGCCTCGCTTTCGGAGGGAACAAATCGCGCAAGCTCGAGTTCATCATCCGGGACATGCTCGAAAAAAGGGCCGATGCCGTCATCACCTGGGGCAGCCTCCAATCCAATTGGTGCATGCAGACGGCGGCGGCCGCCCGGACCTTCGGCATCAAGCCGGTCCTCGTTCTTTTCAAGACCAACGACCTGCCCCCGGCCGTCGACGGCAACCTGCTCCTCGACGTCATCCTCGGCGCCGACATCCGCATCCTGGAGGCGGAAAAAGGCAAAGTCGTCAAGTCGGCCCAGGCGATGTCCGTCCTCGAAGAGGCGGCCAGGGAGGTCAGGGGACAGGGACACCGACCCTACCTCGTGCCTGTGGGAGGGTCCCTTGTCCGGGGCGACATGGACAAGCCCCTGGGCGCGGTAAGCTATGTCGCCGCCTTCGCCGAAATCGCGGACGAGATGAGGGCCGGCGGGATAGAGCCCGATTACGTCGTCCATTCCACCGGGTCCGGCG
Source organism: Candidatus Aminicenantia bacterium (assembly GCA_041479905.1). GTDB lineage: Bacteria > Acidobacteriota > Aminicenantia > Aminicenantales > Saccharicenantaceae > RBG-16-66-30. The sequence goes on along the minus strand of JBGOYY010000048.1, from coordinate 13,528 downwards.
GGACGCAGGCGGGGCTCGTCGTGGGCGCCCGGGCCCTCACGGACGGGTGTCGGGTCATCGGAATCAGCGTTTCCGACCCGAAGGGGCCTTTCGCCGACGACGTGCTCGAAATAGCCCGGGCCGCGGATGAGGCGCTCGAGCTCGGCCTGGACGTCAGGTCGGAGGATGTCGTCGTCTTCGACGAGTACCTGGGGGAAGGCTACGGGGTCGTCGACAAGGGAGTCGCCGAAACGATCCGGCTGGTCTTCCAGACGGAAGGCATCGTCCTCGACCCGGTCTATACGGCCAAGGCCATGATGGGCCTTATCGACCTCGTCAAGACGGGCTTTTTCAAGAAGACGGACAGGATCGTCTTCCTCCACACGGGCGGAACACCGGCCCTCTTCCCCAACCGGGAGAAGATCGTCAGCTGCCTGGCCGGAAAATCCTGAACGGCGGACGTTCCCAGCCCTATCGGCCCGCGCTTTTCAGGTACTTGAAGAACTCGCTGTCCGTCGAGAGGACGAGCCAGGTGTCCTTCTCGAGCGCCGCCCGGTATGTCTCGAGTGTCTTGAGGAACTGGTAGAATTCGGGATCAAGGTTATAGGCCAGAGCGTAGATCTTGGTCGCCTCGGCATCGGCCTTGCCCTTGATCTCCTGGGCTTTCCGGTAAGCCTCGGAGACGATCCGCTTCAGCTCCCGTTCCTTCTGGCCGCTGATCTCGGCGCTCTTGCCGTCGCCTTCCGACCTGTACTTGGAGGCGATCCTCTTCCGCTCGGCGATCATCCGGTCGAAGACCTTTCGCTGGACCTCGTCGACGTAGTTCACGCGCTTGATCTGGACGTCCTTGAGCTCGACGCCGAACGCCAGGGTGATCTTGGCCGCGCTCTCGAGGATGATCTTGGCCAGCTTCTCGCGGCCCGTCCCGATCTTGCCGACGACTTCGGAAAAATCGAGCAGGGCGGCGTCCTCGGTCAACTCGAAGTTACGGTTCGAGCTCCGGACGATCTCGATGAGGTCAAAGTTGGCGATGGCGTTGCGGGTCTCGCCGTCGACGATATCGTCCAGCCGGCTGTGGGCGCCCCGCTCATCCCGGACGCGCTGGAAGAAAACCAGGGGGTCGCTGATCCTCCAGCGGCAATAGGTGTCGATCCAAATGTACTTCTTGTCCTTGGTCGGGATCTGGTTGGGGTCGCCGTCCCACTCGAGCCAGCGCTTATCGAAAAAGTGGGTCTTCTGAATGAACGGCGTCTTGAAATGAAGGCCGGCGGTCGTGATCGCCCCGCCCATCGGCTCGCCGAACTGGGTGATGATGACCTGGTCCATCTCGGAAACGACATAGACGGAGTCCAGGAAAACGAGGAGCCCGAGGAGAAGCGCCCCGATAATGACGACGAGGAGGGTCGTGTTCTTGGTGTTCACTTTTTCACCTCCTCGCCCAAATTCAGAAGGGGCAAGACATTCCTCTGGTTCTGGTCGACGACGATTTTCCTGGTGATCTTGGGCAGGATGTCGTTGAGGGCCTCGAGATAAAGCCGCTTACGGGTGACCGCGGGGGCCTTGGCGTATTCCCTATAGACCGCGGAGAACCGGTTGGCGTCGCCCGCGGCGTTGTTGACCCTTTCCGTGGCGTATCCCTCGGCGCCGCGGAGCACCTGCTCGGCCTCGCCCGACGCCCGCGGGATCACCTGGTTGTATTCGGCCCAGGAGTCGTTGATCTTTTTCTCTTTTTCCTGGAGGGCCTCGTTGACGTCGTTGAAAGAGGGTTTGACGCTTTCCGGCGGATTGACGTCCTGGAAGATGAGCTGGTTGACTTCGATGCCGATCTCGTAGGCGTCGCAGAGCTGCTGGAGGAGGGACTTGGATTCATCGGCGATGCGGGTCCTGCCGACGGTAATGACCTCGTCGACCGAGCTGTCTCCAACGACGCGCCGGACGACGGCTTCCGTCATGTCGCGGAAGGTCGCCTCAGCCTCCCGCATCTTGAACAGGAAGAGAAACGGGTCCCTGATCTTGTATTGGACGATCCACTCGGCGTCGACGACGTTGAGGTCGCCGGTGAGCATCAACGATTCACCCTTGGTTTCGGGGGTCGTGGCGTACTCGGAATTAATCCCGGCGCGCGTGGTCCGGAAGCCGAACTCCTGCTTAAGCTGCCGCTGGACCGGGACACGGGTCAGCCGCTCGATCCCCAGGGGGAGTTTCATGTGAAGACCCGGCTCGGACGTTCGGACGAACTTGCCGAAACGGAGGATGACGCCCATCTCCTCGGGGGCGACCTGGTAGAAGGACCCCCAAAGGAGAACGACCGCGGCGAGTCCCAAAAGGACCCCCTTCACGACCTTGGGCGGGATTTTCGGCCATTCGGGCCGCGGGATGGATTGAAAGTCATAGGGCATATCGACCTCGCTTGAAGGGATTCAATTCCCGGTGCGAATCCGGGTTGGCTGAGCTTAATTATAACACATAATCGGCTAGATCAGGCGCGAGAGGCACGACTCGAGCCCGGACAGGGGAATTTTGTGGACTTCTACGGGGATGGATTCGAGGAGGTGCGGCGTCTTGAGGCCGCTCCCGGTAAGGACAAGCACGGCGTCTCCGCTCTTTTCCGCGATCCGTCCGGCCGCGGCGAGTTTCTTCAAGGCGGCGAGGGTCGTCGCGGACTCGGGCTGGCAGAAGAGGCCTTCGGCGGCGGCCAGCTCCCGCTGGGCCTCGAGCATTTCCTCGTCCGTCACGGCGAGAAGAATGCCCTTGTGGGCGCGGATCATGCGAAGAACGGCGTTTCCGGCCGGAGGGGTGGGATTGGAGATGGCGTGGGCGATCGTGTGAACTTCGGTTGGTCTTTCATATCCATCGAGCCCAGCGGCAAAGGCGGTGGCGAGAGGGGCGCAGCCCTGGGCCTGGACTCCGACGAAGGTGGGATAAGTCGTGATCAGCTTTTCCCGCTCAAGATCTTCGAAGGCCCGCATGAGGCCGAGGAGGTGGCCGCCCGAGCTCAAGGGCACGAAAAGGAAACGGGGAGAGCGCCGCCCCATCTGGAGGTAGATTTCGAACGCGGTGAGCTTGTAGCCTTCCATGCGGTAGGGGTCGATGGAGTTCATGAACGAAATGCCGAGTCTCTTGCCGATATCGAGGCTGGCCCGGAAGAGGCTCCCATAGTCCCCTTCGACGGCGATGAGCCGGGGACCGTGAATGCCGGCGGCCTTGAGGCTGGTCACAGCGGTTCCTTCCTTGAGGAGGACGAACGTCTCCAGGCCGGCCCGGGCGCCATAGGCGGCCGTCGAAGCGGCCATGTTTCCCGTCGAAACCGTCCCGATACGCTTGAAGCCCAGGGAAACGGCTTTTTGGACGGCCACGGCCGTGCCGCGGTCCTTGAAGCTCCCCGTGGGATTTTGGGCCTCGTTTTTCGCGTAAACGGCCGAAAGACCCATAGCGGCCCCGGCGCGCTCGAGGCGGACAAGCGGCGTCAGGCCTTCGCCCAGGCTCAGGCCGGGGTCGATACCGTCGAGCGGCAGGAAATCGGCGAACCTCTCGAGCGCGAGCGGCCGGTCCTCATGGATGACCTTCTTGCCGGAGCGGGCGGCGGGAACGATGAACAGAGGTTCTCCGCAACCGGGGCAGAAAGGGGAGTAGGGGTCGCGCGCAGCGACCGGGCCGCAGACGAGGCATTCGAACCGGTCCATATCTTTTCTCCTGCCGGAAGATCCTCCCGATTATAGACCGAAACGGGGAGCCTTGCCTATACGAATCGAGAACCTGCTGCTGCGGGCGAGAGCCCGATGTTTGCGGGAGAGAGACGTTCCGGAGTAAAATCTCCTGGCCATGAACGATACCGTTTTCATGAAAGCGGCCTTGCAAGAAGCGGCCAAGGCCGCGACGGCAGGGGAGGTCCCCGTCGGCGCCGTTGTGGTCCGGGATGGCCGCATCGTCGCCCGCGGTTCGAACAAGCCCGTCAAGAGCTCCGACCCCACGGCCCACGCCGAGATCGTCGCCCTTCGCAAGGCGGCCAGGAAGGCCGGAAACTATCGCCTGCCGGACTGCGACCTCTACGTGACCGTCGAGCCCTGCGCCATGTGCCTTGGCGCCCTCGTCCAGGCCCGCATCCGACGCCTTGCTTTCGGCGCGCTCGACCCCAAGGCCGGCGCCGTCTCGTCGATCATGAAGTTCCCTTTCGAGCGAGCCAATCACCGGCCCGAAATCGTCGGCGGCATCCTGGCCGACGAGTGCGCCAAGCTCCTCCGCGACTTCTTCCATGCCCGTAGAAAGAAATAACGATTTCGGCTATAATCCAGGCTCTTCTCGTGTCCTGTTATTGCGGAGAGGTGGCCGAGTGGTTGAAGGCGACGGTCTCGAAAACCGTTATCTCGAGCGATTGGGATCGCGGGTTCGAATCCCGCCCTCTCCGCCATTGAAAATCAAAACGCGCCCATGAAAACCGTCCCTTTGATCATCACGGGTTTCGGCAACGTCGGCCGGGCTTTCTTTTCGCTCTTGCGGGAAAAAAGGGAGGACCTCAAAAACCGTTACGGGCTGGCGCTCGACGTCCTGACCGTGGCCCAGGCGGGGGGCTGCTTCTATTCCGGCGGACCTCTCGAAGTCCGGCAAATTTCCCAGGGCGGGGAGCCCTGGACCTCCGGCAACCCGTCCTGGCGCGCGGGGATGAAGGTCACGGACCTCATCGAAAAAACGGGGCCGGGCGGATGCCTCGTCGAATGCACGCTCTCCAATCTGGAGACGGGAGAGCCCGGCCTGTCCTATATCACCGGCGCCTTTCACGGCGGCTGGCATGCCGTCGCCGCCAGCAAGGGGGCCTTGGTCGTCGGCTTCCCGGGTCTCAAGGCTCTGGCCGCGGAGAACGGCGTGTTTCTCAAGTTCAGCGGAGCCACCGCGGCCGCCTTGCCGACCCTCGACGTCGGCCTCTTCTCCCTGGCCGGCGCCCGGATCGAGGGCATCCAGGGCATCCTCAACGGAACGACCAACTACATTCTGACCCGCATGGGGGAAGGTCTGGACTACGCGGAGGCGCTGCAGGAGGCCCAGACCAGGGGGATCGCCGAACCCGACCCGGCCCACGACGTCGACGGCTGGGACACGGCCAGCAAGATCCTGATCATTACCAACGCCTGCCTCGACGCGGATTATGGGCTTAAGGACGTCCAGGTGCGCGGCATCGCCGGAGTGTCCGTCGATTTCGTCCAGTCCGCCCGGAGGGAAGGGCGGTCCGTCAAGCTTTTGGCCACGGCCTCTCCCAAGAGGCAAGGCGGGAAATGGAGCCTCGACGTCAGGCCCTCTCTCATCGAGGCGACGCATCCGCTGGCCAACGTCAACGGGACCGAGAAAGGGATCACTTTCCTCACGGACTCCATGGGCTCGGTGACGGTGACGGGCGGGAGGTCCAACCCGCGAGGCGCCGCGGCCGCCCTCCTCAAGGACATCATCAACATCTACCGGCCCGCGTTCTAGGAGCCCGGCGCGCGTTGACCCGAGGTAGCTTTTCTGATAACGTTACCGTCATCAAAGCCCGTTGATTTTCGAACTCGAGGAACGGAGAGGTGTCCGAGTGGTTTAAGGAGCACGCTTGGAAAGCGTGTGTGCGCCGCAAGGTGTACCGCGGGTTCGAATCCCGCCCTCTCCGCCATTCACGCGGCGAAAGAAAAACGGGCGGATAAAACACGAAGGAGACAAGACATGGACAGCAAAGACCTCATCGTGGTGGAAGACCTTTACGGGGCCCACAACTACCATCCCCTCGACGTCGTTATCGGCAAAGCCCAGGGGATTTGGATGCATGACGTCGAAGGCCGCAAGTACCTCGATTGTCTGAGCGCCTACTCCGCCGTCAACCAGGGCCACCGGCATCCTCGGATCGTCCGGGCCCTGGTCGAACAGGCCCGCAAGCTGACCCTGACCTCCCGGGCCTTCCGCAACGACCAGTGGCCGATGCTGGCCAAAGAGGTCTGCGAGATGACGGGCTACTCCATGGTCCTGCCCATGAATTCGGGCGCCGAAGCCGTCGAAACTGCCGTCAAGACGGCCCGCAAGTGGGCCTACCAGAAGAAAGGTGTCGCCCAGGACCGGGCGGAGATCATCGCCTGCGCCAACAACTTCCACGGCCGGACCGTCACCGTCATCAGCTTTTCGACAGAACCCCTCTACCGTCAGGATTTCGGGCCCTTCACGCCGGGTTTCACCATCATTCCTTTCGGCGACGCCGACGCCCTGGAGAAAGCCATCACACCGAACACGGCCGCCTTTCTCGTCGAGCCCATCCAGGCCGAAGCCGGTATCCTCATCCCGCCCGACGGGTTCCTCAAGAAAGCCGCCGAGATCTGCAAACGGAACAACGTCCTCTTCATCGCCGACGAGATCCAGACCGGCCTCGGCAGGGTGGGCAAGCTCTTCGCCTGTGAATTCGAGGGCGTGAGGCCCGACATGGTCGTCATCGGCAAGTCCTTGGGCGGCGGGTGCTATCCCGTCTCCGCGGTCCTGGCCGACCGGGAGATCCTCGGCGTCTTCAAGCCCGGGGAGCACGGCTCGACCTTCGGGGGGAACCCCCTCGGCTGCGCCGTGGCCCGGGAAAGCCTGCGCGTCATCCGGGAGGAAAAGCTCGTCGAGAACGCGGCCGAGCGTGGCCGGTCCTTCATGGAGAAGCTGCGCAAGGTCCGCAGCCGGCACATCAAGGCGATCCGCGGCCGGGGGCTTCTCATCGGCATCGAACTTCATCCGGAGGCCGGGGGGGCCCGGCGCTTCTGCGAGGAACTGATGAAGGAAGGCCTCCTCTGCAAGGAAACCCACGACAACGTCATCCGCTTGGCTCCTCCGCTCATCATCAGGGAGAAGGACCTCAACTGGGCCCTCAAGCGCATAAAGACCGTCTTCAAGAGGCTGGCCTGAACCGGACGACAGTGATAGCCCGTCCATTTTTTAGGACAAGCGGCACGGCCAGGCCATCTGAGCCGCCTGTAATTGCGGTTGGCATATTCCTTGCTTAAACCGGGTTTAGGAGGACAGAGATGAAAAAGATCCTGGGTTTCCTTGTCTTGGTAATGCTCTTCGGTGCGGGCTGTTTGTTGTACAGCCCCTACGACGAATCCAACAGGCCCCCTCAGGAGAGCTCCTATGAGGGAGACAGGGGCGCCTATGGCGGCTTGGACACCGCTTATTTTTATGAACAAATGCAGCCCTACGGCAGGTGGGTTTCCTACCCTTCCTACGGATACGTATGGATCCCCGGAGACGTGGGCTACAAGTGGCGCCCCTATTCCCGGGGGAACTGGGCCTGGACCGATTACGGGTGGACTTGGGTTTCCCTCGAACGCTGGGGCTGGATAGCCTATCATTACGGCCGTTGGGGCTGGGACCAACGGCTGGGCTGGTTCTGGGTTCCCGACGTCGTTTGGGGCCCGGCCTGGGTGGCCTGGAGATGGGACGACGCGCACATCGGCTGGGCGCCCCTTCCCCCCGGCGGCGACTTCATGCCGGGACGCGGCTTCGGCCGGCGGCAATGGGACATCCCCGATCATTACTGGAATTTTGTCCGCGGACGCGATTTCATGGACAGGTCGCTCGACCGCTGGATCCTGCCGATCGAGAGAAACATCACGATCGTCAACCTGACCGTCTTCAACGTCAACGTCAACGTCAGGGATAACCGAGTGGTTAACGACGGGGTGGACGTCGAGCACGTCCGCAGGATGACCAACCGGGTTGTCGACAAGTACTCGCTGAAGGCAGCGCCGCGCGCGGGCGTGGAACGCCTTGAAGGCCGCGACGTCGTGCTCTACAAGCCCGATATCGTCCGGAACGATGCCGCCAAGCCGAAGCAGTTCGTCGAGCAGGAAAAAGCCGCGAACGAGCTCGATAACGAGCGCTCCGGCCGCATTTACCGCCAGGTTCCCCGGGACGAAAGCGCCTCCCTGCGCCGGGCCCACGATCAGGAAACGAAGCTCATGCAGGAGAGCCAGGACTCCGAGATCAACGAGATCCGGCGCAAGGCCGACGAGGAGAAGGCGAAGATCCAAACTCCCGATGAAAAGCAGAAGGTGGACGGCCGGGTCAAGTCAAAGATCCTCGAGCTGAAGAAAAAGCATGAGGAAGAGAAGGCCGAGATGAAGGACCGGCAGAAGGCGGAAGAAGCGAAGACGAAGAAAGCGCCGGTCCGGAAGAAGATCGACAAGAACTAAGACGTCCGCCGCGCCCGGACCGTGGCGACGAGCGCGGCCGTCAGAACGACCGCCCCTCCCGAGACCGTTCTCAGGGAGGGGCTTTCTTTAAGGAATAGCAGGGCGAGGAGGATGCCGTAAACCGGCTCGAGCGAGCTCAGAATGCTCGCCGTCCTGGCCCGGACATTCCTCATTCCGTCGATGAACAGGGTGTGGGCCCCGGCCGTGAAGAAAACGCCGAGGACGGCGATGAGCGCCCAGTCGCGCCCCGAGAGGGCGAGGTCGGCCCGGACGACGACCGGCAGCAGGAAGAGGGCGGCGAAGAGGTCCTGGTAGAAGGCCACGGCCAGGCTCGACTGCCGCGAGGCCAGGACCCGGTTGAGGACCGACAGGACCGAAAATGTCAGCCCCGCCCCGAGCCCCCAGAGGACGCCGCGGACGATGGCGTCGCCCAGGTCGAAGCGGGGAATGATCAGGCCTATGCCCAGGACACAAAGGAGGGCAAAGACAAGGCTCGCCGGGTCCCATCGTTCCCTCGTCAGAAGCGGTTCCAGAAAGACCGTGAAGACCGGAAAGCTCGCATAAGCGAGGAGGCCGACGGCCACCGAGGAGACCTGGACGGCCTTGAAGAACATCGTCCAGTGGGCGGCCAGTGCGAGCCCACAGACGGCGAGGAGTACCAGGTCTCGGCGCGGGACGATCCGGAACGAACGCCGCCCAAAGCCCATGACCGCGAGGAGCGCCAGGGAAGCAAAAAGGACCCTGCCGAAAACGATGATGGCAGGGGAAAGGGCGAGCCATTTCCCGAATAGTCCCGGGAAGCCGAACAGGAAGACGGCCAGGTGGATCTCGAGAAGGCTGCGGGAGCGCGCTCGCACGGGCGCATTATATTCCTTTTCCTTGAATTTTGACCGGTTTGTGCTAAGATAAACTTTACTTTTTAGGGAAAACGGCGGGTTTTCCCACCCGTCTTCAGACGGCCAAAAACCATGTCATATAAGATATTCGCCCGGAAATACAGACCGCAGGCCTTCGAAGAGGTCATCGGGCAGAAGTCCGTCGTCCGGACGATCCAGAACGCCATCCAGACGGGCCGGGTCTCCCAGGCCTACCTCTTCTCGGGGATAAGGGGGACGGGAAAAACGTCGATGGCCCGTATCCTGGCCAGGGCCCTGAACTGCGCCAACGGCCCGACCGCGAACCCCTGCAAGATCGAAGACAAGGACCGCGCGGACGACAAGAACAAGCCCTGCGACTATTGCGCGGCCATCAGCGAGGACAGGGCGATCGACGTCCTGGAGATCGACGGCGCCTCCAACCGGGGCATCGAAGAGATCCGAGCCCTTCGCGAGTCGTTGAAATACAAGGCGATCTACACCCGCTACAAGGTCGTCATCATCGACGAGGTCCACCAGATCACGAAGGAAGGCTTCAACGCCCTTCTCAAAACCCTCGAAGAGCCTCCGCCGAACACGGTCTTCATATTCGCGACGACGGAGTTCAACAAGGTCCCGGCGACGATCGTTTCGCGGTGCCAGCACTTCGAGTTCCGCAAGATCTCCCACAAGGACATCATCAACCACCTCGTGGAGATCGCCAAGAAGGAAGCGATCACCATCACCCCCGTCGGCCTAGCCATGATCGCCGAGGCCGCCGACGGGAGCATGCGGGACGCCCAGAGCCTGCTCGACCAGGCCGTGGCCTTCAGCGGCGAGAACATCGGCGACGAGGACCTCAAGACGATCCTCGGGACGATCGGACAGGACGTGCTCTTCCGATCCTCGACGGCGGTCCTCGAGGAAAAGCCGGAGGACGTATTCCCCCTGGTTGAGAGCGTCGTCGCCGCCGGCTACGACCTCCGCTTCCTCTTCGGCAAGCTCATCGAGCATTTCCGGGCCCTCCTGCTCGTCCGCTCCGTGGAAAAACCGGAAGATCTGCTCCTCGCGAGCGCGGAAGAACTCCAGGCCCTGCGCGTCCAGGCCTCGAAGGCTACGGCCGAGGACCTTCTCCGCTACATACTCGCCCTCCAGCAAGCCGAGGCCGGCTTGAAGTACTCGGCCATGCCCCGGATCTACCTCGAAGCCTTCCTCATAAAACTCTGCCACTTTCGCAAGATCGTACCTCTCCAGGAGCTCATCCGGGACGTGGAGTCGCTCAAGAAGGAACCCCAGCGGACACTCCCCAAGCCCCCGGGGGCATCGCCGGCCGGCGCCCCCTCCACCGGGGCCGGGGGCACGGGACGTCCGGTCCCGGCCGGAGACCCGCCAGGAGGCCCCTCTTCAGCGGCCAAAACCGCTCCTCCGCCCCAGAAAGACGTCTTCGCGCGTGTTCTCGAGAAACTGGCGACGGACAGGGCCCCGCTGGCCGCCCTCCTGGCTCAGTACTCTTCGGTCATGGTCAAGGACAACGTCCTCGAGGTCTTTTTCGCGAGCGGCCGGGGCTTTTTCGTCACAAGCATCCAGGAAAAGGACATCCGGGCGGTCGAGCGGGCGGCCTCGGAAGTGCTGGGCCGTGAGACGAAGGTTCGCTTCGCCGAGGAGAGCGCCACCGACGGCGGCCCCATCCGCCCGGGCCGGGAGCTCGAGACGGCCCTCAAGGATCCCGCCGTGCAGTTCTTCATGAACACCTTCAAGGCCCAGGTCCTTTCGGCCGACCCCATTCCGGCCTCGCGCGAGACCGGACCCAAAGGGGGCGGTCCCACGGAGAACGGAACATGAAAAACGTCATGGACCTCCAGAAAATGCTGAAAACGGCCAAGGAGATGCAGGATCGGCTCCAGCAGGAGCTCGCGGCCCTGCGCGTCGAGGGATCGAGCGGCGGCGGCATGGTCAGTCTCGTCCTCGACGGCCACAAGGCCCTGCAGTCCATCCGCATCGAGCCGGAGGTCGCCGACAAGAACGAGATCGAGATGCTCCAAGACCTGATCGTCGCCGCTTTCAACGACGCGGCGGCCAAGGTTGACGAGGCGTTGGCCCAGAAGCTGGGCGGTTTAGGCGGCGGCCTCAAGATCCCTGGGTTGTTCTGATGTTCGAATACGCCCAGCCCCTGCACGCGCTCATCGAGGAACTGCGGCGGATCCCCGGCATCGGGGCCAAGACCGCCCAGCGCATCGCCTTCTATTTCCTCGGGCTCCCGACCGAGGACGCCGACCGGCTGGCCGAGGCCATCCGGGAGGCCAAGAGGAAGATCTTCTACTGCGCGCGCTGCAATAACATCACCCACGTCGACCCCTGCCTGATCTGTTCCGACCCCCACCGGTCCGACGAGTCCATGTGCATCGTCGAGGAGCCGTTCAACATCTCCTCGATCGAGAAGACGGGCGCCTTCAGCGGGCGATACCACGTCCTCCTGGGCGCCCTCTCGCCGCTCAAGGGCCGCGGGCCCGACGAGCTCCGGCTGGGGAAACTCGTCAAGAGGATCGAAGAGGGCGCCTTCAAGGAGATCATCATCGCCACCAACCCGACGGTGGAAGGGGAGGCCACGGCCCTCTATCTTCACCGGGTCCTCAAGGCTTTCGGGATACGGATCACCCGCCTGGCCATGGGTCTGCCGGTGGGCTCGGACCTCGATTTCGCCGACCAGGTGACCATCAAGAAAGCCCTGGAGGGCCGGACTGAGCTCAAGGAATAGAACGACACGTCGCGAACGGCGTTCGATCATAATGAAGGAGTTTGACATGAAAAAAGATATGCAGACGATCGACGGGAACACGGCGGCGACGCACGTCGCCTACGCGTATTCCGAGGTCGCGGCCATCTACCCGATCACACCGTCCTCGACGATGGGGGAGCTGGCCGACGAGTGGTCCGCGCAGGGCCGGAAGAACATCTTCGGTCAGCGGTTGGACGTCATCGAGATGCAGTCCGAGGGCGGCGCCTCCGGCGCGGTCCACGGGGCGCTCTCGGCCGGCGCCCTGACGACGACCTTCACGGCCTCCCAGGGCCTGATGCTCATGCTGCCCAACATGCACAAGATCGCCGGCGAGATGCTGCCGACGGTTTTCCTGGTTTCGGCCCGTTCGCTGGCCTGCCAGGCCCTGTCCATCTTCGGCGACCATAGCGACGTCATGTCCGCCCGCAACACGGGCTTCGCCCTGACCTGCGCCGGGTCGGTCCAGGAAACCCAGGACCTGACCATCGTCGCCTTCCTGTCGACTCTCCGGAGCACGATCCCCTTCCTCCACTTCTTCGACGGCTTCCGGACCTCCAATGTCGTTGAGAAGGTCGACGTCGTCTCTTATGAGACGCTGGCCGGGCTCTTCGAGCCCCAGTACCTCGAGGCCTTCAGGAAACGCTCCCTCAACCCCGAGCGGCCCATGCTCAAGGTCGGCCAGCAGGGCCCGGACGTCTACTTCCAAGGCCGGGAGACCGTCAACAAGTACTACGCCGAATGCCCCGGGATCGTCCAGCACTACATGGACAAGGTGGCCAAGGTCATCGGCCGCCAATACCATCTTTTCGACTACTTCGGCGCCCCCGACGCCGATAAGGTCATTGTCATGATGGGCTCGGGCGCTGAGACGGCCGAAGAGACGATCAACTACCTGAACGGGCGCGGCGCCAAGCTGGGCCTGGTCAAGGTCCGGCTCTACCGGCCCTTCGACGTGGCCGCCCTCCTCGCGGCCATCCCGGCCTCGGCGAAAAGGATCGCCGTCCTCGACCGCACCAAGGAGCCCGGCTCGATCGGCGAGCCGCTCTACCTCGACGTCGCCCTGGCCCTCTCCGGCCGCCCGGTCAACGTCATCGGCGGGCGCTACGGCCTCTCGTCCAAGGAGTTCACACCCAGCATGGTCAAGGCGGTCTACGACCACCTCGACGGAAAGGCGGCGAACGGCTTCACCGTAGGCATCACGGACGACGTCACCGGCACCTCGATTTCCGTCGGCCCGATACTCGACACCGAGCTTCCCGGCACGGTCCGCTGCAAGTTCTACGGGTACGGCTCGGACGGGACCGTCGGCGCCAACAAGAACTCGATCAAGATCATCGCCGACCACACGGAAATGTTCGGCCAGGGCTATTTCCAGTACGACTCGAAGAAGTCCGGCGGCGTCACCATCTCCCATCTCCGCTTCGGCAAGAGCCCGATCCAGTCCCAGTACTTCCTCAACACGGTCGATTTCGTCGCCCTCCACAAGCCTTCTTATATCGGCCGCCTGGACATCCTCGAAGGCATCCGCGAGGGCGGGACGTTCCTCATCAACTCCAACTGGAAGACCGACGAAGTCTTCGAGAACTTGACCGAGGACATGCAGAAGACGATCATCGCCAAGAAGGTCAAGGTCTATAACATCGACGCCCTGAAGATCGCCGGCGAGCTCGGGCTGGGCCTGCGCATCAACTCGATCATGCAGGCCTGCTTCTTCAAGCTCTCCGGCGTCCTCCCCG
>JBGOYY010000047.1:0-23152 GCA_041479905.1 Candidatus Aminicenantia bacterium | reverse complement strand
GGTTTTCCCCAACCTTACAGGAGTCCCCGAGGAATGGGAATTCCGTTTACCGGGGGCATGGGATTTCTGCTTACCGCAACCATGGGAAATCTGTTTACCATGACCCTGGGAATTCAGCTTACCGTTTCCAGAGATGCGCTTGGCCGGGATCAAGAACCTCGCTGAGGCCAACCATTTCCTCGAGGGATATCGAAGGACCCACAACCGGCGCTACAGCACGGAGGCTATGGAGCCGGAAGATCTCCATCGGTCCCTGCCGAAGTCGGTGAACCTGGACGACGTTCTCTGCATCAAGGCCTTCCGGACGGTCAACGAGGGCTATGTGGTGAAGTGGCGGGGACGGATGTTCGTCCTGGAGAAGCCCTCCTTGACTCTGCGGCAGCAGAAGGTGACGGTCCTCGAGAGGTTCGATGGAAGACTGTCACTTCGGTTCAAGGGCCGGGATCTGGATTATCGAGAGGCTCAGATACCAAGACCGGTCGCACCCAGGCCCGTCCTAGTCAAGCCGAGGCGCAAACCCCCGAAGTACGACCCCCCGCCGAGCCATCCCTGGAGGCATATGCTCTTCGGGAACGGACAACCATTATAAGACCGGAAGTTTTTACTTTGCTAAGAACCGGAAGTTTTCACTTTGCCTTTACACCGCCGGCAGGATGCTTGAAAATCTCACTTCAGAGGTGGTAGATTGAGGGGGGGAGGGTCATAGTAAATGAGCCGGCGACGCAAGGACTAATGAGCAAACTAACTTCAAAACTACCCAAGCGCTATTATAAGACACGTCATGGTTCAGCCTATCTTGGTGATGCGCTTGAATTGATCAAGAAAATCCCAGATGGCAAGATTAACCTCATAATGACATCACCTCCTTTTGCGCTTAAAAAAAAGAAGCCCTACGGAAATGAACATGCCAGCCAATATGTTGAATGGTTCATGCCCTTCGCAAAGGAGTTTTGGAGAGTATTAGCTACCGATGGGAGTCTGGTAATACACATGGGAGGTACCTGGAATAGAAAGCAACCAACTAGATCCCTGTATCATTTTGAGCTGCTATTTGAACTGTGTCGGGTAGAGAAAGAAACCCATAAATTCTATTTGGCCCAAGATTTCTATTGGTTCAATCCGGCGAAGTTGCCATCTCCAGCTGAGTGGGTCACAATACGGCGGGTTCGAGCGAAAGACGCGGTTGACCCTATCTGGTGGCTTTCAAAAGGCCCATTTCCGAAGGCAGACAATCGTCAAGTTTTATTGCCTTACAGCAAGTCAATGTTGCGCCTTATCGAACGGGGTTATAATGCTGGCCCAAGGCCTTCTGGGCACGTCATCTCATCGAAGTTCCAGCGAAATCACGGCGGTTCAATTCCTCCGAACATATTGACAATTTCGAACACCAATTCCAATGATGAATACTTTAGGTCGTGTAGGAATTCAAAGATTCCCCCCCACCCAGCTCGATATCCTGTCCTCCTACCCGAATTTTTCATCAAGTTCCTGACCGAGGAAGGTGATACCATACTAGATCCATTTGCAGGCAGTAACGCTACTGGTCGTGCCGCAGAGAACACCAAGCGGACTTGGCTATGCTTTGAGAAGAACCAGACTTATTTGGACGGGTCTAAATTCAGATTTGAATTGGAGGTGTAACGATGTCCATTGCTCTTGAATGGGATAAATATGATGTCGATGAAGCCTTCGCTAAGTTAGCAGCCAGAGAATTTGCTGACCCAAAAAATGGTGTTCCGGAGTGGGTCAAGAATGCTAATGATGCCTATATAAGAGCGAAAAGGCCAAAAGGAAATCGTCCTATAACATTAGTATATTCTCCTAAAGCTTCGGACTACAAAGGCCCAGTTTTAGCCTGCCTGGATATTGTCGGTATGACGGCAGAAGACCTCTCAACGTTGAAGAGATGGGGTGATCCGACGGCTGCTGGTTCGGCCACCGGCATCGCGGGCGGACACGGAAACGGTGGGAAATCTTATGCTATCGCAGGGTTCAGTGGCCCCACAATCTATTACACAGTGAAGAATTCTTTAGCAAATATCTACGGATTCCCGGAACCTCCGCGTCCAGTTACGGCTTGGTTTCCAGACGGGAAAAACATTGCTGTCAACAATACCAGGGCATTTCTGGAAAACGCTTTATCAAAGATAAACATTGCACTCTCAAATCTGCCCGAACAGGTGCAGACTTTATTGCCTAACATGTCGGGATTCACACTTCTTGTTGGCCATGAACCGAAAGACCTTGCTGGCAAATTCTTGGCAGGCTGGATAGGCATTCTAAGCAATCATAGAGAAATGCTAATTCCGCTGCAAAACTGCGAAGTCTATGTAATCGCAAATAGGCGGGTACTAAACAATGGAAATCCACTATCTCTACAAGAACTTATCCCCTTAGATAAGTACAAAGACCCACGTATTATCACTGTCCCGAGCGAACTTCCTGATCCTGAAAGCAGCAAGCTTGTCTCTACCGAAGGGGAAGGGCAATTACCTCAAGGTCAGCTCACACTGAAGACGATGGATAAACGAGTCCTACAATTCCATAGGGTCGATTATGTTCAAAGTGACAGGATCGTAGGCAGTAAACCCGTAAGGGACTTCGTTGGCCAGTCATATTGGACTGACCACATATTTGGTTCCTGTGTCCTGCCCTCATTGACTGAAGAGTATGTCGGGAACTTGAGAGGGCCGTTAGTTGACAGGCCCCTGACAAGGGCGCTCAACGACTGGATTGGAGACCAAATAGTTTTCTGGGCTCACGAGATGGAGAAGGCAGCTGCTAAAGAACGGTTAGTAGAAGTCACAGAAGAAAGGAAAAAACGTATCATCCAACAGATGGAGAACCTAAATAAACTAAAAGACAAACTCCTTGATGAGATCGCAGGCGGAATTGGTGCTGAGGAAGGGAAAGGTGGCGGACGTCTGAAGAAGCGCCCTCCAATCGCTCTCCCTGACTTGCCTGTTGACTACATTCAGATAGCTTCAGAAGGTGAAGTTGCGGGGAGGTTAGTCGAATTGCCTCTGACCATTAACTTTTTTAACGGAACGGGACAGGAAGTTAGACCTGTTCCTATCTTCTGGCATTCATCTTCGCCTTCTGTAGCAAGAGTCAACGAAGTTCGGGAAATGATTGTTACTGATCACGAAGGGACATCAGAACTGTGGTGTTCAACAGATCAAGGTGTTGTGTCCAATAGAATACCTATTCGTGTCGTTAATTGCGTTAGTATTGAACTTGTCCCGAGCATCTTTGAAGTGGCAATCGGGAGGAGAACAAGAATACGAGCTTTCGGCAAACTAGATACAGGTGAAGAGGTACCTGATATACGCCTATTCTGGCGGTCAGATGACCCTGATACTGCAGTAGTGGGGCAGCACGGAATGGTTACGGGGATTGCTCTGGGTGAAACCAAGATAACGGGAATAGAAGGTGACGGCACCTGCCAAAGTGCCTCAGTAAAAGTCGTGCCTCAGATTGGAGGTGGGAAGGGACCGCATAAGCCAACATTCCTGATGTCAGAAATCCAGATTGCCTGGTACGAAACCGAGCCCAAGAAGTTGGCGCCTGACCATCCGCTCGTGTATCAAGATCCCATTGATGTTGACAATAATGTCTGGTGGATCAATCTTAAGAGTCCGATGGCTGATTATATTTATAATAAGCACGGTGAATTGTCTGAAGTCTGGTTAGTTTATCTGGCCGAGAGATTCGCTGATGGCCTAGCAGAAGCAGCGTTGACTTCTGGACCTGAGCGTGGCTATGAAACTAGCCCAATAAACAATGTTCTATACGATATCGCTACGAAAAGAAAGGAATTCGTTAAGAGATTCGTTGAGGAATATTATAAGGACGGGCAAATATCAATTAATGATTAGGAGACTATAGAGTATGGCTAATGCTAATACAATTTCGAAATCTGAAATGGTTCTACTGGCGGCCTACAGCAAATGGCTGGAAAGCGAGTTCACATCTGAGGAGTTAGTGATAGCCTGTTGGGAAAAATATCCTGATTCCTTTGGCTTGCAGGGCTATTCCGATAGGTTTCCAGACGCTAACGTCGTTTACAGACATATAATGGGTAAAAATAGCATAGTCAAGAAGCAACGTTGGTTATCCCAGAAGGGCCCAAAACGTTATGCACTCACACCAGCAGGAATCAATCATGCGCTTAAGATACTTGGGGCTGACGGGCAAAAAACCGATACAGTACACCATAGGATTGACAGATACTATGAACAGGTATTACTCAGGGTGCTCACTGGATCTGCGTGGGCTAAGTTCAAGAACAACCAGATTGACGCTATTACGTTTACTGAAGCGTGTGACGTCTGGTCGATAAGCCCACGCTCTAGTGGGGAACAATACAAGGCTTCTCGACGAGATCTAGCTCTTGCAACATCGACTGCAAAAGGGCATCTGGATGAAGGCCATAGTGAAATAACATTGGCATCAAAGACTAATGTCTCTGCTAACGATCTAGACAATCTTGAGATTTTATTAAAGAAGCTAGATGCTAAGTTCAAGGATCAACTTGATTTGATAAGTCGCCGTAGCGTCAGGTGGGGCAAGGTAACCGATCGCTAATATACATCTGAAGTTGTCTTTCCGTATGAGCATGCAGCCCGATATTCATGAAAGCGAACTAATCTGTCTAGCGCCAGCTCCGCTGAGCGACGTGCTCCTGCACAAAGGCCTAGTACAAAAACTTAATTCAATAGGTTTGGAGCTTACCAGTGACCTCTGGGTATTGGCTCTGGGTGAGCGTGTAAGTCTGCGGCCGGAATTCTCGACCTTGATACATCAAGTACTACGAAAGCTGGCAGAGCAACAATACTATGAACAAAATGCCCAATATGAGACAACAATCAGTCTTCTTTCAGAGGATCGAATAGAAAACAACAATACTTCGATGCATGCTTTTCTGTCTGGGGATCCGTTAGATGACTTATCAGCAAAAGTAGGCCTCCAGATGAGAGTTGCTGATAAAAGGCTGATTTGCTGGGAGGCAAAGCTAAAAGATTCTCGTTTGTTAAAGGAAATTCTCATAAATCAATTAGATAATGCTGAATGCCGCGATTTTTGCCTACGTCTTATCGATAAAGCCCGCAATGAAACTATAAAGGTAGTGAACTGGGTTGATCCGCCTAATCCGCCCATAAATAGGTGGGAGGATCTGCTCGCAGAACCTGCAAGTGAACTCTTTTCTAGTTGGCTACTCTCCATGAAGAAAGGTGAAGGTTGGTTACGCTCTACGAAGAGAAGCGAACGGAACCTCCTTATTTTTCAAGAAAGGCTTGGGCTTCTATCAGGACAGCGAAAAATTCTTGAAGAAGTTGGTCAAGAATTTGGGATTACAAGAGAAAGAATACGACAAATTGTACATGGTTTCTTATCAGCTTTATGCCATCCGGCGAGACGGAAGCTTATGCTTCCTTTTCAAGTGCGCCTAATAAGCCTATTTCGGGAACAAGCGGGCATTATGACGTTGAAAGAAGTTGCAGACGGTCTGGACTTTCCCGCGAACGTGGGAGGTTTCTCTCGTTTGCCGGCCGTTGAGCTACTCTTGTATTGCTGCCGTGGTGAGTTTTGTGCCCTTGATTATGATTATGAGAGAGGAGGTGGCAGCACTGAGATTAGCGACGTTACTTGGCATGTAAAGACAATAAAGCCTATATCTATACGAAAAAGTCGCATATTTGCAGATGCCCTAATTGACAAGAATCCATGTAGCTATGATTTCGATGATTTGGCAAGAGCTGTATGCAAAAAATCCGGGAAAGCAGACCCCGCGATCATAAGGGCTAGCCTTAGAACATATAAACTCATAGAAGCCGACCCTTCCGGGCTTATGGTCAGAACAGGGAAATCCCTCTCAGTGACGAGTTTAGCACGTATTGCTTTAAAAGAAATTGGTGTGCCTGCTCATGTTACGATAATCACAGAAAAGATTAACGAGCTTTTTCCAGGGCGGGCTCTCAAGCCAGGCCATGTGAACATTCATTTGATAAATCCTTTATTTCGATGGGTCGATAGAGGTACTTATGGATTAGCCGAATGGGGCTTGCCAGACATAAGGCCTAAAGTGAGATATTCAGCAGGGAAAAAAGTGTTAATGCGGACGTTAGAACACCTAGGTAAGCCGACGACTATTAGGGAGATTGAAGACTATTTGGACAATGCGCTAAATTTTGATTTTAGTCTCAAGTACCTCTCTCGGCCAAGCATCATTCTTCAGTCTAATCCCAAGCTCTTTGTTTCACTCGGAGAAGGCAAATGGGCCTTGGCAAAATGGAATCTAGCTCCTAAGTCAATTAAGGACACTATCTCATTAGCATGTGAAGTGCTAACGGAAGATATGGGAGCTTGGTTGAGTATTCAGCAACTCTATATGGAAATGAAGTCTCGAGGCTGGCCTCGCTTGATTACATCACTACAAAGGGCATTGGATTGGGAACTAGGAAAGCCAAGAAGACGAATCCGGAGAGAGGAATTGCACGGATTCAACATTTTTTTGTATGGCTTAGCCAACCGTGATTGGAATGAACAGATTGCCTTGGCAAAACTTCTCGCCGATTAAATGACGGGCACCGAGGACTCCACTAGTGTGCTCCCAGATTGATTTGGGGGGGTGTCAGCGGTCATGCAATATTGACCCCTTGCGGTCATTGAAAAAGGCCGTGTCAACTGATGTTCGCAACTTCGGGGCCATATTAAACGTCTTCAGTTAGCCGCTTGAGCCATCAGCTCATGGAGCCTATCCAAGGAACCAAGGGCCTTGTCCTCACGGATATAGCTGCGTTCACTGGCCCAGTCCTCCGAGTATTCGACAAGGTAGCAGATCGTCAGCCAGAGATAGCTCTCGACCGAAGGGAACACGCCAACCACCCGGCTCCGCCGCCGGATCTCCATGTTCAACCGCTCCTGTCCGTTGGTCGAGGAGATCCTCTTCTTGTCGACCTCCGGGAAGTCATAGAACGAGAGAGAGTCCTCGAGGCCATCTTCCAGGCAGTGCACGGCCTCGGGGAATCGCTTCCCGTAATCGTCGATGAGAGCGGCGGCCGCCCGCCGGGCGCTCTTTTTATCCGGCTCGAGCCAGATCTGCTTCAGATGGGCCGCGAAGCGGGCCTTCTCCCGATGGGGGACCTTGGCCAGGATGTTGCGCATGAAGTGGACCTTGCATCGTTGCCAGGAGGCGCCCAGCCATTCCTTCCGCACCGCGGCCTGGATGCCTGCGTGGGCGTCGGAGATGCAGAGCGCGGTCCTCTTCATGCCCCGGGCCTTGAGTTTGCGGAAAAAGACGCGCCACGAGTCCTCCGACTCGTCGAACATGGGCTCGACGGCCAGGATCTCCCGAGAGCCGGCGGGATTGACCCCGCAAGCGATCATCACGGCCACCGAGACCACCCGCCCTTCGACGCGGACCTTCTGATAAAGGGCGTCGATCCAGAGGAACGGATACTCCTCGGCCAGGGGCTTAGTCCGAAAATCGGCGACCTGGGCGTCGAGCTCCTTGTTGAACTCCGAAACTTGGCCGGCGGAGATATTCTCGATGCCCATGGCCCGGGCCAACCGCTCGATTTTCCGGGTCGAAACCCCGTTGATGAAGGCCTCTTGGACAACCGCGATCAGGGCCTGTTCGGACCGCCGTCTCTCCGAGATGAAGAACGGCACATAGCCCCCCTTGCGAACCTTGGGCACAAAAAGATAAACCGTCCCCAGCCTGGTATCCACCCTCCGGGCTCGGGCTCCGGAAAAATACGTGGTACGCTCCTTCGCGTGCTTCCCCTTGGTCGCCCCGAACTTGGCTTCCGCTTCGATCCTCATCATCTCCGTCATCACCCACTTGAGCATCGACAGGAAGGGATCCGGTTCTGTGATGAACTGTAATAGCGCCTTCTTGAAGGGTGTCCTATAATGTTGTTGGGCCATCGTAGTAAAAATTCTCCTCTCTTTCGGATTGGCGTTCGAAGAGAGTTTACGATGGCCTACCTCCTATGCCAAATTGCGAACTTCACTGTTCACTACCCCGCTTATACCGGCACAGCCTTTGAGGCATATCTGTGATGGTCAAGGGGCCACGGGTCTACAGGCACATGCCAACTAGGACACAGGGCCTTTTCTGGGCGAATTCATTCGGGAAAATCAGGGGGGGCAGAGCGGATTAATCACCTGATCGTAGGGGCGATTGCACATGGTTCCTTCGAGAAAACCGTTGACAATCAACTACATATTGCTATATAATACGATCGCAGGTACAAGATATTGTGCCTATGTGCAAGATTGATTGTCTTGCTGATGTTCTTTGAAAATTTGGTCCAATAGGGACATAGCTTTTCCAGACAGTGCCTCCTTTTCTCCCTACAGCGTTTCAAGCTGTATCTAAATCGAACATGACGCTGAGGCTTAGGCCGAACTACAAGGTTATGCTGGAAGTGTCGATGAAGGCTCTGCGTATTCTCCCGTGCCTGAACTCACGTTCGACAATAATCAGCAGAATTGTTCGTCACACAAAAGAATGATTTAAGTGTGTGGCAGAGAATTATTTTGGATTCTCTGTTTCTCAACTAAACTCGGCATGCCCGAGTGTGGCCAATAAAATCTACAAGAAAGGAGGTGAATTAGCATGTTCCACAAAAGAACCTGTTGGGCCATGAAGCCTCGGTTTAGACTTGCTTTTGAGAAAATTCAAATAGTAAGAAAAAGCCGAGGAACAAGGGCCACAGGGGACGCTCTATTAAAGTCAGCACAGAAAGCTCTACAGTTCAATGATCCCCGCTCTGCTTTGATGGACCTCGAGAACCTCGAGAGATATGCCCGAGATGTTTCTCCAGTACATTGCGCGATTCTTACCACAGCACGTTTTCGCTTATCACGCAGACGGTACCTAAACCTTCCTCCCCTTCCACTCCGTGAATTCCTGATTCTGATCATTGAGATCTTCCGATGGCTGATGAAAAGAGATCCCCTTAGTTGCCAGCAAAACGGAATTTTCCGACTATATAGATGTTTAGAACTCTCGAACCTCTTGATCTGCAAAAGCTTGCATGTATTCTGGGATTTTCAGTACCGGACTTATTGGGCATAAGCAGTATTGCTCCAAACCTTTATTCCGAAATCAAGCTAGTAAAGAACAATAAAATCCGAGTCATCGAAATACCCTCTGCCTTCCTTAAAAGCAAACAAAGAATCCTTTTGAAGGAAGTCCTTAGCCATTTGCCAGTTCATCCTCGATTATATGGTTGTGCCGGAACTTCTATTAAGGATGCGGTTGCTGATCACATTAGAAAGCCAGTAGTAATAACGCTGGATATAAAGGACTTTTTTCCCAGCGTTAAAGCTTATCAGATAAGAAGAGTTCTCCGTAGACGCAAAGCGAGTGCTGAAATAGCTGAAACACTTGTCAGATTGACAACCTATAAAAACCATTTACCCCATGGAGCGCCATCGAGTCCATGCTTAGCCAGGCTCATTCTGAATCCCCTTGCAGAGAATCTGGAGCGATTGCTTCGGTCGATTCACCCTGATGCGACATTTTCAGTCTATGTAGACGACATAACTTTAAGTGGGCCAGAAGGAATAACACGAGCAATCACCACAATCAAGGGCTTAATTCAAAGATTAGGATTTACAATTAATTCCCAAAAAATTAAAGTCATGAGACAGGATCAAGAACAAGAGAGCTTAAATATTCGATTGAATAAAAGAATTGAACCTACATCGTCGTACTTAAGAAAGGTAGAAGCAACCAGAGGGCAATACCCTTCCTCCCATCCAAGAATCAAGGGAATGCAGGCCTTTATAGAATTCCTTTTCAGAACAGAGACCTAAAAACAACGCTTTTTTATCAATTCCCAATCCCGTGTCTTACCGTGGTAGTGTCAGAAGTTGCATGGGAGGCAAGGGGAGGCCGGGCCTGCCGGGCAGCGCCTATTGGTGCGGGACGCCTTAGGGGGTGGAGTAACGCTTAATTGACAAATATGTTGACAGGATCTGAAATTCTCATTAATAAAAAGGTAGTAATCCTGAGTCTATTAGCTTTACGATCATAGGATCAGGTTAGGGAGCGATAGTTCGAATGGGTGTTCCTGATTGGGTTTTAATAGGCACAGCCCTATTTCTTGGCCTGACGGCTTTGATAGTCCCATGGCTTTCAGAGGTTGTTAAACGAAAGGCTTTTGCACCGAGCCTAAAAATTAGTTTCGAATTGAAGCCACCGTTTTGTCATAAAACCTATTGGGGTTCACCAAAAAATCCGGTTTATTTCTGTCGTTTTTTAGTGGAGAACACAGGTAAGTCACAGGCCCGGCTATGTGAAGTTGTTCTCGAAGACTTATGGATTTGCGATGCTTCGGGAAGAAGCATAAAGATTGATAATTTTTCTCCTGTTAATCTTAAATGGGCGGGACACGATCCCCCTCAATTCCTAGATATTAATCCCGGCCGAAAATTCTTTTGCGCCATCGGCTATATATCATCGCCTTCTTATCAATATCTGTTTGAGAAAAAGAATATGGTTAATATCCCAGGTAAAGAATCCATAGATATTCCTAGATTCGTGCTTGATCAAAGAGAGATTTTTTATGCACAACCTAATTGCTTTGTTCCCGGCAAGTATGCTATCCGGGTGACAATTTTTTCAGAGAATGCTTCAGAAAAAGAAATCTATTTTGAAATAAGCTGGTCTGGAAATTGGCAGGATACTGAACCAGAGTTTTTTCGTGAGTTGGTAATCAGCCCCTCAAAGAAAATCTAAAATATTTCACCTTCCTCATTAATCAACCAGGGTGATAAAACATCCGCATATTTCCTCTGTTTTGACGTGACAGCTATTAAAGTAAGCCATGGACTGGGTCGGTTTGGCGTGGCTACTCCCATATTTCGGCTGTGGATAAAGCGTATTGTTTTCCTTGAATATTAAACCTGTGGTTGAGATTGAATCCGGCGTTGAGCACCGGGCCGGCGCCCGCTATCGAATGACCGGAACCTTGTAAGGACGGCGCGGCCGTTTGGCCAGGAGCAGATTGTCGACCTGCGTCCGCCAGCGATAGCCGAAGTGGAAGGGCAGGGGCCTGACGCTTCCCGACGGGTCTTCGTAGGCCTGCCGCAGGTCTTTCTGCTCGACGTTGGTGAAATCCTTGACCGGGGTCGCGTACCGCCCGAAAAGGGTGACCTCCCAGCCGCCGCGCTTGAAGAAGCGGTAGGGTACAGCCGTGTCGTCCTCAAGCACGAACAGGCTCCGGTCGAGGATGAGCTGGCGCATGGTCGAGAAATTCTCCCATTGGAGAAGGTAGGACCCCGCCTTGACGAAGGTGGTCAGGTTCCCCAGGCCTTCGAAAAACCGGTAGAGGGGCGAGTTCACCCGGAAGGCCGTGTTCTCGACGTCGCACGAGAAATAATAGACGCTGCGGAGAGCTGAGTCGCCCGGCTTCAGGTAGTCGATCCGGATTCCGTAGGGTCGGCGGGGGCGCTTGGCCAGACGCTCGTAGGGGGTCTCCGTCCAGCCGCCTTGCTCGCCCGGGGCGAGACGCTTGACGTCGACGACGGAGTACCCTCCCCTCTTCAGAAAGAAGCCGATGACCGGCAGGGCCCCGTCCACGTTCCCCAGAGAATACGTGTCCAGCATGTGCATGGTGATGAAGTAGCCGCGCTTGAGGAAATCCGAGGTCAGGGCGCCCAGGTCGGTGAAGAATTCCTGCCGTCCTTTCTCCGCATTCCGGGCGAAGTCCGGCAGGTTGCCGACGGGTTCAAGGCCCAGCAGGACGATCGTCGTCGCCCCGGGGAAGAGGGCGAAGGCCGTGGCGAGATCCGGACCGCCGAAGGGGTAAAAGAGGGTCGTCGTCTTCTCCCGGACTTCCCGGAGGTCGTTCCCGGCCCAGGCGTCCATGGGTTGGAGAATGGCGGAGTCGAATTCCGCCCAGTCTTTCCTCGAGAGGGCGGCGAAGTCCTTCCAGGAGGTTTCTTGCTGCCAGGCAGAGTATGGCTGCGCTTCCGCGGTCAGTCCGGCGGCGAAGGCGAAGCGGTCGTCGAGGGCGCGGTCGACGGGCGGCGGCGCGGGGATGGAGCGCGAGGCCGCCGGGCCGGGATCTCCTGATAGCGTCTCACGGCCCGCGTCCCGGCGGCAAACGGCACTGGAAAGGAGGACCGTGAGGATGAGGAGGACCGGCCCCCCGACCGACGCTCGTCCTTCTCGTCGTTCATGCATGGGAATATTGGCTATTATCCTCATTTTACGGTCGAAAAGAAAGATGTCTTTCCCCGCGGCCTGAGATGTGATATTTATCGGCCCTTGGAGGAAACCAACATGTCACTGACCCGCCGTTCGTTCATTAAAACCGGAAGCGTTTCGCTGGCCGCCTTGGGCTTGGGTTCAATCTCTTTGGTCGCGCCCGCGGCCGGGGCGCCCCAGGAGCTCAAGAACATGGTGACCGGTGTCGAACCGCTCGCCCCGGAAGACTTCGCTCTGCGCCGGGAAAAAGCCCGGCGGCTGCTGGCAGAAAATGGTCTCGACGCCGTCTTCATCGGCGGCGGCACCAATCTCCTCTACTTCACCAAGGTCGGCTGGTGGCTGAGCGAGCGCGTCTTCGGCGTCGTCCTGAGCCGCAAGCGCGACCCGATCTGGGTCTGCCCGGCCTTCGAGGTCAAGCGGGCCGCGGAGCTCGTCCCGGCCGGCCAGGAGATCCGCACCTGGGAGGAGCATGAGAATCCCTACGGGGTCATCGGCGGGATCCTGCAGGACGCCGGCGCCGCGGCCGGAAAGCTGGCCACGGCCCCGGACCTTCGGGCCTTCGAGGTCCACGGCCTACGCCGCTTTCTGCCCGCAGTCGAGGTCGTCGACGGCGCGGTCATCACCGAGGGCTGCCGGGGAGTCAAAACAGCGAAAGAGATCGCCTACATGGACCTGGCTAACCGGATCACCAAGCTCGCCTTCCGGGAGGGCTTCAAGGGGCTCCGCGCGGGCATGACGACCCGTGACCTGTCGGGCGCCATCTCCTCCGCGACGCAGAAGCTGGGTTCTTCGGGAGGCGGCGGACCGCAGTTCGGCCCGAACACGGCCTTCCCCCACGGTTCCCAGGTTCCGCGGACGCTCACGGCCGGCGACGCCGTCCTCGTCGACGGCGGCTGCGGCGTCGAGGGCTACCGGTCCGACGTGACCCGGACGGTCGTTTTCGGCAAGCCCTCCGACAAACAGCGCCGCGTCTGGGACATCGTCAGGAAGGCCCAGGCGGCCGCGCTCGAGGCGGCCCGTCCCGGGACGACCTGCGAGTCGGTCGACCGGGCGGCCCGGAAAGTCGTCGAGGACGCCGGCTTCGGCCCTGGCTATAAATATTTCGCCCACCGCCTCGGCCACGGCATCGGGATGGAGGGCCACGAATATCCCTATTTGGTCAAGGGAAACACGCTCAAACTCGAACCGGGCATGACCTTCAGCAACGAGCCCGGCATCTACATCTATGGCGAGTTCGGCGTCCGCATCGAGGACTGCATGGTCGTCACGGAAGCGGGCGCCCGGCATCTCGGCGGCATGGAGGCCGAGTCGATCGACCGTCCTTTCGGCGGCGACTGAAACGGGCCGGAGCGATTACCGAAGTGCCGGTTTGACCGCCGCGGCCGGGTTCGTGTCTTTCACCCGGCCTTCCGAGCGGTAGGTCACGAAGCGCAGGGACCGCATATAGTCGCGGACGGCGTTGTACTCGAAGATGCCGGTGTCGAGGCTCACGAGAGTTATGCCCATGGGGGCCACCAGGTTCTTCAGGAAGTTGAAGACCTGCTCCGACATGGCCACGTAGTAGGTCTTAGCGGCGTTGAGGGCCACGTATTCGCCGCCGACCATGACCGACATGGGGTCGAGCCGGCTGAATTGGCCGAGGCCCTGGGACTGAGGCTTACTCGAATCGTAGGTGAAGGTCAGCCCGGAGGGCTGAATGGAGAGGGCCGTCGTGTACTCGACGTACGAGGTCGAATACTCCAGACCGCCGAGGATGAGCCAACCCGGCATAGGCGCGAGGACGAGCTTGAAGCCGAGCCCGGAAACCGGGTCGTAGCCGTAGGGGACGGCGCGCATGACGTCGGCGCCGACGACCTTGCCGGCCTGGATGGAGGTCGCAGTATAGCCGAAGGCGTCGAGGGCGCAGTCGACATGGTAGCCGGCCTCCGTCAGGGCCTTCCTCATCGCGTCCGTGACGAGGTTGCCGAGGGCGGAGTCACGGTTGGGGCCGGTCTTCGGCCAATCCTTCTCGATCGTCCGGCCGGCCAGGGCCACGATCCGGGAATACACCGGCCCGAATCTGGGGTCACGGACGACGCCGTCGCGGAGCTCATTCAGCCGGCCCTGGAGACGGGGGTCGGGCTTGATCCGGCTGTCGACCGGCCAGGCGGTCCAATTGCGGAATGTAACGCCCTTCCCGGCCTCGTAATCCACGGTGAGTTCGCCGAGATACCGGCCGTAATCGCCGGCCTGGACGATGATCTTCCCGTTACGGACGACCGCATCCTCGAAGAGATCGTGACTGTGGCCTCCGACGATGATATCGATGCCGGGGACTTTATCGGCGAGTCCCATGAGGTCGGCCATCGTCCCCAGGTGGGACAGGCAGATGACGACCTCGCAGCCGGCCGCCCTGAGGAGGCCCGCTTGCGTGCCGGCGACCGTGTAGACATCTTTCGAGAACCGGTCGATGACTTCCTTGGAGTAGTTCTCGGCGTCCTCGTTGACGACACCGAAGATGCCGACCTTGACCCCCCCGACCTTCCGGATGATGGATTTTTGGACGATGCCCGCGAGCGGCAGGCCCGTGAAATCGATGTTGGCGCAGAGGAGCGGCAGGGCCACGGGATCGCCGACCGCCAACTGGCCGCTGACGACTCCCGCCAGGGCGTCGAGGCCCAGGTCGAACTCATGGTTGCCCAGGGACATGGCGTCGTAGAGGTTCTCCATGATCTTGAGTTCCGGATAGCCCAGATACTTGTTGAACTCGAAGCTCCCGACGAAGACGTCGCCGGCGTGGAGGGCGAGAACGTTGCCCTTCCTCGCCCGGAGCTTCTTGATGAGGGTGGCCATCCGGGCTATCCCGCCGGATTCGCGGACGAGCGCGGCCCGTCCTTGGGCGGAGTTCCCGGAGGCCTGCTCGTGCTTCGTCGCCAGCCAGGCGAAGGGGCCGGGTACGGACGGATGTTCGAAGGGCAGGAGAGCCGAGTGCGTATCGTTCGTGTGCAGGATGGTCAGTGTTTTCGGCTGGGCACAGCCCAGGACCGAGAGCCCCAGGACCAAGGCCAGGACTCCCAGCGTTTTTCCCACGTTTCTCGACATGGCGTTTCCTCCTTATGAATCGGAATTCACCCTCAAACGAGGATGGTTAGGGGTTTCTTCGTTCACGGCCTCAAGATAGCCGTTCGCGAAAAGCGAGTTGTCAAGAATTTGTGAAGAAATTGCCAAGAGTCGGTCAAGACAATAATCGG
The DNA here is from genome assembly GCA_041479905.1 of Candidatus Aminicenantia bacterium. Lineage (GTDB taxonomy): Bacteria > Acidobacteriota > Aminicenantia > Aminicenantales > Saccharicenantaceae > RBG-16-66-30. Next base: position 7,693 of record JBGOYY010000047.1, on the reverse strand, counting down.
CGGGGGTTGCGGCGGGTCAGGCGGGGTCGACGGCGTGCGTCCCGGCCTCGACGCGGACAACGTGGATCTTGGGGGCGCGGCCGATCGCGCCCTCGTAGTCCCGCGCAACCCGGGCCTCGAATTCCGGGACGGCGTCCGCCTCGACCAGGCTGATCGTGCAGCCGCCGAAGCCCGCGCCCATCATCCGGGCGCCTAGGACGCCCGGGACGCGGCGGGCCGCTTCGACGAGGGTGTCGAGCTCGACGGACGAAACCTCGTAGTCGTCGCGCAGGCCGGCATGGGACAGGTTCATCAGCCCGCCCAAGACCGCGAAGTCGTTCCGGACGAGGGCGGCCGAGGCGTCCCCGACGCGCATGTTCTCGCGGACGACGTAGTCGCAGCGGCGGTAGACGACCGGGTCGAGCTCGGCCCTGTGCTCGCCGAGAAGGTCCAGGGTCGCATCCCTCAGGCTGCGGACCGAGGGGTCATGCATCCGGAGGACGCTGACGCCGGCCTCGCACTGCGCGCGGCGGACGTTGTATTCCGACGAGGCCAGCTCGCGCCGGACCAGGGTGTCGGAGATGACGATCCGGAGGTCCTCGCGCTCGAAGGGGAAGCGTTCGAACTCGAGCGACCGGCAGTCGAGCTTGAGGACGCTCTTCTCCCGGCCGTGGATGTTGATGAACTGGTCCATGATGCCGCAGCGGACGCCGACGAATTCGTTCTCGGCCTTCTGGGCCAGCTTGACCAGGGCCAGACTGTCGAGCCCGAGGCCGAAGAGGACGTTGAGGGCGAAGGCCAGGCCGCCTTCGATGGCCGCCGACGAGGACATCCCGGCCCCGATGGGGATGTCGCCGCCGAAGACGCAGCTGAAGCCGCCGACCCTGTGGCCGGCCTTGAGGAATTGGTCGACGACCCCCTGGAGGTAATCGGGCCAGCGGAGGGGGGACCGGTGGAACGCGCCGAGCTCGCAGCGAAATTCCTGGTTGAAATCGTGCGAGACGAAATGGCAGAGCCCGTCCGGCCGGGGCGAAACGGCGAAGACCACAGCCTTGTCCGTGGCGCCGGGAAGGACGAACCCCTCGTTGTAATCGGTATGCTCGCCGATGAGGTTGATGCGGCCGGGAGAGACGACGAGGAGGGGCTTCTCCGGGAAATGCCCGCGGAACTTGGCGGCGATGACGGGGATCAACGCGTTCATCCTCTCTCCTTCCGACCGGATATCACTAATAGACGTCGCCGGAGTGGTAGAAGTATCAACTTAGCCTTAAGAAGTCAAGACGCGGCCGTGGCGAATTCACTTCCCATTGCCTGGGACGCTACCCGGGCTGTGATGAGGACCATCCAGAACCCCCGTAGCGGAGGGGGGCCCATCGGCTTGCCGATGGGGGAACCGCCGGGACGGGTTCCCGGGGGGGGCCGGGGGAGCTGGGTGGTCCTCATCGCAGCCATAACGGGTGGCGTCCTGCGCAGACGGAAGGGAAATCAACCCGGCCGCTCAGACGCCGAAGCTCATCTTCTGCCGGATCTCGGCCGCCTTCTGCTCGGCCGGGGCGATGACCTCCCGCCCGATCCTCTCGGCCAGATCGTCCGGGTCCGCGAAGCGCCAGAAGGGCAGGACCCAGCGGTACTTGTGGTAATGACTGTCGGCGCCGCCCTGCTCCCTCCCCTTCTGGCCGATGGGCTGGATGGGGATCGAAGGGAGGAAATGGACGACGGCGTCGAGCGTCTCGGCGATCCGTCGGTCATCGGTCAGGTCGGCGATGACGAACCGGGACATCTTGCCGAGTGTCTTGACGATCTCGTTCTTGTCGCCCGATCCCGGCAGGTCGAAATCGAGGACGAGCGGGGAATAGTCGACACGGCGGAGGGCCTCTTTGATGGCCAGGAGGACGAGTTTCCTCTCGGGGGGGAAGCGGCCGATGACGAGGACGGTGTTGAGGGTGATCGAGAAGACCTCGTAGCGGGCCTTCTCGTGATGGAGCAGCATGCCGACGAGCTGGGCCGTCTGCAGGCTGTCGACCGAAAGGACCGGCTGCTGGGCGGGCATGATGTCGAGGTCCCTCTGGCGGGACTCGGTCAGATTGACATCCCAGAGCGAGGTCCCATAGACGGCGCAATTGTCGAGAACGGCATTCTCCAGGTTCGTCCGAAGCAGGGTGGCGAAACAGAAGTTGGCGTTGGCCGCGTTGGCCGAGCGGAGGTTGGTCCGCTCCAGAACGGCTTCCTGGAGGTTGGCCCCCTCGAGGTTGGCCTCGCTCAGGTCGGCCTCGCTCAGGTCGGCCTTGAAAAAAGAGGCCTGGCTGAGGACGGCGCCGACGAGCTTGGCCCGGAAGAGGGAGGCCTGGCCGAGGTTGGCCCCTTTCACGCAGGCTTGGAGAAGGCTGGCCCCGCTGAGGTTGGCCCGGATGAGGAAGGCCCCGGTAAGGTCGGCCCCGTTGAGGTTGGCTCCGGCCATGTCCGCCTGGCTGAGGTTGGCCTTGAACAGGTTCGCCCGGCTGAGGTCGGCCTGGCTGAGGTCGGCCCGGAAGAACTTGGCTCGGGCCAGGTTGGCGCCGCTGAGGTTCGTCCCGGCGAGCTTGGCGCCGCTGAAGTCGGCCTTGGCCAGGTTGGCCCCGGCCAGGTTGAGCTCAGAGAGGTCGGCGCCGGCGAAATCGGGCACGACCTTGGTGTTTTTCCGGCGCCACTCGTTCCAGTGGTCGATCCGGTCCTTGACGATGTCGATGTGCCCCGCGTTCGCCATGGACTTCATTCTAGGGGGATTGCCGTACGCCTGTCAATCGCTCCAATGGAGCCGCGGATGAATTGGTAGCGCTACGGGGATTCGAACCCCGGTCTGATGGCTGAGAACCACCTGCTCTAGCGTTTCAAATTACTGATAATAAAGGTAATTAGGTGGGGCGCCTAATCGTTTTTGCTCAGATTGTGCTCACTTGGGGCGCTGACCCGAATTGGTGATCAGCTGACCTTCAGCCCCGCCAGCCGCTTCCTTGCGTCACTAATCTCTGCCGTGCATCGAATATGATCTCGCTTTATCCTCTAATGAGTTGAGCGCCAAATAATCCCCTTCACTACCTCCATTATGAAAATGAGGATGGCAATGGACCCAAAGATTGTGGCCAGTATCACGACGAATGAGCGATCCTTGAACTTAAATAAGCTTATTGCCCCGGTAACGAAAGCAGCAATTCCGGTAACCATCGCACATATTCCTACTATGACAATCAGGGGGGTCCCTGGTAGGATTCTTGCAAGATTCCTGCCAAGAATAAGCGCTATAAAAAACACAAGGAAAACTGCTGACAATCCACCTGCCCATTTTCCAAGTTTTGTTTTCGGCATCATTTTCCTCCTTACAGCCCGGCCAGCCGCTTCCTGGCATCCTCAACCTCGGGCAGGCCGGGGTCAGCGTCCTTCCAGAGGTCGAGAAATCGCCGGTAGCTCTGGCCAGCGTTGGCCGCCGCGCCTTTCCGCTCATAGAGCTTGGCCAGGCGATAATAATAGAGGGGATGGATAAGGGCGCGCGAGATATTTTGAGGGCCGATCGTTGTCATCCGCTCATACTCGGCGATGGCCTTGTCGATCTCTCCGTTCTGCTGGAAAGCCCGGGCCAGCACATCCTTGAAAGGAAGCAGGTTATAGGCGGGGAGATAGATACGCGTGAACACAAGGGGCGGCTTCAGGGCCCTCGCCTTTTCGAGCAGGCTGACGGGGACCGTGACCGGTCCTTCATGCAATTGGATCTCGACGGAGAGGAGGTCGAGCGTCAGGGCCATATCCCAAGCGTTCGTGTCGACGGGCTTCTCGAGGAAGTTTTTAAGGTCGGTCCATCTCGATTTGGCCGAATTGATCCGTCCGAGCCCGAGCTCCGAGAGGACGAGCGCGTAGCCATAGATGATCTTGCGCTCCGGTCTGTCGAGCGGAAATGCGGCGGTTTCGTAGTCCCAACATGCTTGGAGGCATTTTCGGCCGAGCTCGAATTCGCCTCTCTCAAGATAGATGGAGCCTTTGATATAGTCCGTGAAAATACATAACGATTTGTTGGAAATTTTGTCGGCCAGGTCTCCCGCTTCCCGGAGTGCTTCCATGGCCCCAGTGAAACGGCCTAGCCAAAGCTCTAGCAAAGCGCGACTCCAATATCCTTCAATGATTTCAATCGGAGATCGACTCGGGGAAATGAGATGATCGGCCCACTTCTTCGCTTCAGGGTAATCCTGCTTCAAGGCCGCAATATAGAAGTTTCCCTTGTGCGACCAGTAAGAATCGGGATCGATATCGAGAGCGTCCTTCCATTTCGCTTGGGCCTGGTCGAGCTCACCCATCCTGAGATAGGTCCAGGCCATGCTATCGAGCGGATCGGTTGCGTCGGGATAAACGGCGGCATACCCGCGGTAGTATTCGAGCGCTTTCTCATAGTCGCCTGTTTTCCGATAACTCACGCCCAGTAAATTGAGGGCCGGTCCGAATTGGGGATCAAGCTCCACGGCTTTGGTGAATTCCCCAATCGCCCTGGGCAAGTCCGTATCCCGTAGAAAATCGCCAAAGTCTAAATGGAATTGCTTTTCTCTGGGATATTTCCTGACCAGTTGCTCCATCAGATTTGAATAGGCGACGGGGTCATGTTCGACATAGATGGCATAATCCGCTTCGATGTAGAGCCTTTCTTTTTCCGTGGCTTTCGCCGAGTATTTTTTGGCCAGTTCGTATTCTTCCCGACTTGCCTTGACGTCGCCCATACCTGCGAGAACGAAGGCGAGCCAAGAATGGGCCAGGGCGAACGTCGGATCGAGTTCAAGCGCCCTTTCGAGAAGTTGGCGGCCGCCTTCCATTCGTGCTCTGTTGAGCTCTTCATCAGCCTTCAGAAAATTGTTATAAGCCTCCATGGAGGTGGTCGTGACATTCGCCACTTTTGTCGGAGCGAATTCGAGTTCTTTGGCCGACAATCCGATCCCCTGCCATATCTCCCCCGACAGTTCGTCGATTTGGCTTTCAAGGATACTGTCCACGCCCCTGCCCTTGGAACCGGCGCTCTTGAGCAGCTTTTTCGTATCGACGTCGAGGACCTTGACGTCCAGAGCGAACATGTCTCCGGCTTTCACGAAGCTTCCCAGGACAATGGCCTGAATCCCTTCCCGGCGGCAGAGCTCGAAGCCGACGTCGGCATCGATCTGGTCTTTGTCCCCCTGCCCCGCTTGTTTCAGAAGGTCGCGCAGCCGTTCCCAGGTGGGGACATAAGCGCCGCCTTTTTGCTCAAGACTGGTAATGAGAAGGTGGGGAATGGCCTTCTGGAGGTAGTCATAGCTCTTGTCGCCGGTCTGATTTTCGAAGCTGATGACGGCGATCGAGTTCTCGATCTTCGGCGCGGCGGGCACTTTCTTGTGGGGGATGATGTTTGAAAGAACGATGGCCCCCGCGGCCAGCACGATGACGGCGGATAGCGGCAGAGCGAGCTTCCGGAGATTGAACTTGACCGTGATCTCTTTGGACGTGAAGGGTTTCCGACTCGAAATGATACGTTCGGTCGTCGGCAACCCCTGCTCAATCCTCTCCAGATCGGCGTGGAGCTCCCCAGCGCTCTGGTAGCGCTTCTCCTGATTTTTCTCAAGACATTTTAGGACCAGTTGGCCGAGGTCCTGGGGGATCTGGGTGTTGATCTCTCTCGGGTCTCTAGGGATCTCCGTCTTATGCTTCACGGCGATGGCTAAAGCTGTATCTCCCTCAAACGGCACCCGGCCCGTAATCATCTCGTAGAGAATGATCCCTAGCGAATAGATATCAGAGCGCTGGTCGGCGTCTTTGCCTTCGACCTGTTCCGGGCTCATGTATTCCGGCGTCCCGATCATCACCCCAGCGCCCGTGATCCCTTTCCCGCGGAGTGACCGGGCAATCCCGAAGTCCATGATCCGGGCGTTGCCGTCCTTATCGATGAGGATGTTGCCGGGCTTCAGGTCGCGGTGGACGACCCCCAGCCTATGGGCTTCTTCCAGACCCTCGCAGACCTGCTTGGCGATCGACACGGCTTTCCCGGCCGTGAGCCGCCCCATCTGCCGGATCAAACCCCGGAGGTCCTGCCCGGGCACGTATTCCATGGTGATAAAGTGCGTCCCTGCATCCTCCATGAGCTCGTACATCTTCCCGACGTTCCGGTGGGCGATCTTCCGGGCCAGCCTGAGCTCGTTATGGAATCGCTTGATCGTTTCCTTGTCGGCGGCAATCTCCGGCTTGATAATCTTGAGCGCCACTTCCTCATCGAGCTTCTGGTCAAGAACCCTGTAGACCTTCCCCATGCCGCCATGGCCCAGCTCCTCGATGACCTGGTAGCGGCCGGCAAAGGTGGAACCCGTGGTAAGCTCATGGACGGGGGTTTGAAGGGTTTCCGTCAGGACCGGAGGATGATCCTTGGGCGGAGGGAGCTGCGTGCCGCAATCAGCGCAGAACTGCTTGGTCTCAGGATTTTCGGAGTGACATTTCGGGCACTTGATGGTCAAGCGAGCTCCCCTACTCTAGCTTGGCCTCAGATTAACAGAGGGATGGGCGAGAAGTCAAACGTGGCGTGCCTGAGCGGATTCGAACCTCCGACCTATGGATCCGGAGTCCAACGCTCCATATGCTTAAATTTGGTGTCACATTTTTCCGGGAAGGTTATCCCCGGCCTGTTCCTTGAATTGGGGGTAGCGGGTCAGTTAGCAGGCAATGGCTCGAATAGGGCCGTTCAAAGCGCCCAGGTCGGCAGGCAAACCTCCCCGCCGTGTCACAGACAAGTCACAAAACTGCCACCAAATCGGTGACAGATTGGTGACATAAAATGCGTAATCTAGCCTACTCTTGCTAAACGGCGAGCAAAATCAAAAATATATAAGTGGCACGAATATCAGGGGAAAACCCCAATACAAGGCTGGTAGCGCTACGGGGATTCGAACCCCGGTCTGATGGCTGAGAACCACCTGTCCTGACCCCTAGACGATAGCGCCGTAAGGGGCATCAAAAATAGCAGAATCGCCCTGAACTGTCAAACCGGGTTCGGGGGCTTAAAAGCCGCGGCGAAGAGCCGTTCTAGCCTAGCGCCTTCCCGCGAGCAGCATCTTGGCAGCCGTCTCTCCCCCGTTGATGCGGTAGAGCATCGGCAGGGGCCGGTCCAGACCCTCGGCATACTCCGGAGCGTTTTCCCAGCGGTAGTTGAGGATGTTGGCGTAGTCGGAGAAATGCTGCCAGCGGCGCCGCGGCAGGCCGGTCACCATGTGGAGGTGGTTGGCCGGCATGCCTATCTTGGCCTGGCTCGCCGGGACGTGGTCGAAGGTCAGGAACGTGTGCGGCCAGGTGTAATCGGAGGCGTGGCAGACCCTCTCGGCCAGCGGCGCGGGGAGCTCGACGCTCTGGGCCTCGTCCTGGACCATGGTGAACATACCGCCAAGGTCGGAGTAGGCGACGCGCCCGGCGACACCCTTGATGCCCTTGGGCGAGAGGTAGCTCACCGAAAAGCCCAGGCCGGGGAAATAGTACTCGATGGCCTTGAACAGGAACCACTTTTCGCCATAGTCGAGCGAGCCGGAGCCGGAGTTGTCGCCGTCGATGAAGCCCCGCTCCATCCAGGGTTCGTTCTTGTATTTCTTGAGGTCGAGGCCGAGGGCCTTGGCGTTCGTCTCGATCTCCCAGGGCTCGTAGACCTTGCGGAAGTCCATGAAAAGAGTTGGTTTGCCGCCGGAGAGATAGCAGT
>JBGOYY010000046.1:0-23360 GCA_041479905.1 Candidatus Aminicenantia bacterium | reverse complement strand
TTCCACGGCGCCCTCGAATCGGGCTACACGGTCTTCGCCATCGCGGCCTGGGTCGGGGCGATCTTCACCTTCGCCTCCTTCCTCAAGGCCGGGCATTCCGTGTTCTTCGGCGAACGGACGCGCGAGGTCCCGGCGGTCAAGGAGAGCCAACCGGCCATCGTCGTCCCCATCCTCGTCCTGGCGGCCCTCTGCATTCTCTTCGGCGTCTACAACAAGCTCCCCCTGACCCTCTTCATCCAGCCGATCCTCGAGGGTCACGTGGAGGCCGGCGCCCCCCTCGACTTCACGAGCCACGCCCTGGACATCTTCAACCCGGTGGCCCTCATCTCGATCGGCTGTCTCGTCCTGGCCTTCCTCCTCCACCGTCACGGCTTCCTGAAGTCCGGCCGCAAGCCCTACCTCGCCTCCGAACCCATCCACAATCTCCCCGTCGTCCACAAGCTCTACGACCTGGCCGAGGCCCGGGTATTCGACCCCTACGAGCAGGGCGTCAAGGTCCTCCAAGGGCTGTCTCTCGTCCTGTTCAAGGCCGTCGACCGGCCCATCGATTTCGTCTTCGAGAAGGTCGTCACCGTCGCCGGGGAGAAATTCACGGCCATCCTGAAGAAGGCCCACAACGGGCATTACGCGAACTACCTCGCCTGGTGCCTGGCCGGCCTGATCATCGTGGCGGGCGCGATCAGCCTGCTGATGAAATAGAGGAGGAGCGTTGATCATACTCTTCGTTGCGCTGCCGCTCGTCGTGGCGGGGATTCTCCCTCTCGTCGGCAAGGTCTCCCGGCGGGTCGTGCCGGACCTGCTGGCCAACGCGGCCCTGCTCTTCCTGCTCGTCTACGCCGCGATCACCGGGCGTCACCTCATCGCCGGCGGGCCCGTCCTCCAACAGCTCTCCTGGTTCGGTGAGCCCGTCGCCATCCGGCTGGCCCTGGACGGGTTCAGCCTGCTCATGCTTCTGGCCATCGCCCTTGTCGGGCTGGCGGCCTGCCTGTTCTCCATCGACTACATGGAGCACTACGGGGCCAAGGCCAATTATTACGCCCTGTTCCTGGTCATGATCGCCGGGATGAACGGACTCGTCCTGGCCACGGACCTCTTCAACGTCTACCTCTTCATGGAGGTGGCGGCCGTCGCGTCCTACGCCCTCGTCGCCTTCGGGCTGGGGCGGGACGAGCTTGAGGCCGCCTTCAAGTACCTCATGCTCTCCGTCGTGGCCACGGCCTTCATCCTGATCAGCGTCGCCGTCATCTTCGGGATGACCGGGAGCCTGGACTTCGCGGCCGTGGCCAAGGCCCTCCAGGAGCTCAACGCCGGCGCCGCGGTCGGCGTCGCCTCCGCCTTCTTCCTCATGGGCTTCGGCCTGAAGGCAGCCCTCATCCCGTTCCACGCCTGGCTTCCGGACGCCCACCCTTCGGCCCCGGCGCCCATCTCGGCCGTCCTGTCCGGCCTCCTGATCAAGGTCTCCGGCGTCTACGCCATGACCCGGATCTTCCTCAACGTCTTCGGCCTGACGCCGGCCCTGTCCACGGTCCTGATGTCCCTGGGCGCGCTGTCCATGGTCGTCGCCGCCTTCCTCGCCCTGGGCCAGAAGGACATGAAGAGGATGCTGGCCTATTCCTCGATCAGCCAGGTCGGCTACGTCGTCCTGGGGATCGGCATCGGGACGCCCCTCGGCATCGCCGGCGGGCTGTTCCACCTCTTCAACCACGCCCTGGCCAAAGGGCTCCTGTTCTTGACCAGCGGCTCCGTCCAGCAAGCCACGGGCACGCGGGACCTCGACGAGATGGGCGGCCTGGCCAAGCGCATGCCGATCACGGCCGCGACGAACCTCGTCGGGGCCCTGTCGATCGCCGGCGTCCCGCCGCTCAACGGGTTCTGGTCGAAGCTCGTCATCATCATCGCGCTCGTCCAGTCCGGGCACCCCGTATTCGCCGTGATCGCCGTCCTGACCTCGGTCCTGACCCTCTGGTACTATCTCCTCATGCAGCGGAAGGCCTTCTTCGGCAAGCTCAATGAGAAGTGGGCCGCCGTCAAGGAAGCGCCTTTCTGGATGACGGCCGCGACCGTCTTCCTGGCCCTCCTCTGCGTGGGGATCGGCATCCTCTTCTCGTCGACCGTCACGACCTGGATCCAGCCCGCCGCCGACGTGCTCGCGGACGGGGTCCACGCCGTGATCGGATCGTGGGGATTTTAAACGATGATCGTGCAAACAGCTCTCCTCATCGGTTTGGTCCTGTTTTCGGTCCTGGCCATCCTGCTCCGCGACCTGCTCAAGTCGGCCATCTCGCTCGCCGCCGCCAGCCTGTTCCTGGGGATCATCTTCTTCCGGATGAACGCCCCGTACGCCGGCGTCTTCGAGATCTCCGTCGTCGCCGGGTTGATCACTGTCCTCTTCATCCTGACCATCGCCCTGACCAAGGCCGGTGACGAGGTCCGGGAATCCCGGGTCGTGAACTGGGTCTTCCCCCTCTTCTTCATCGCCTTCATCATCATCGACGCCCTGGTCATGAAGGGCCTCCTCCGGAAGATCCCGGCCCTCGCCTCGGGAGCGGAGACGGGCACCTTCGGCGACGTCCTCTGGAAAGGGAGGACGTTCGACCTCGTCGGCCAGATCGCCGTCATCCTGGCCGGCGTGTTCGCCGTCCTGGCCCTGTTCCGCAAGGGGGACAAACATGACTAACACCTGGTACTTCACCCTGTTTTTCGCGGCCGCCCTCATCTTCGCCGGGATCCTCGGCCTCCTTCTCCGGCGGAATCTCATCAAGCTCTTCATCGCCATCGAAGTCATCGCCAAGGGCATCAGCCTGCTCCTCCTGGGGACCGGGTTCGCCAAGGACAACATCCTCGTCGCCCAGACCCTTGTCGTCACGTTCATCGTCGTCGAGGTCAGCCTCGTGGCCACGGCCCTGGCCCTCATCATCAACATCGCCCGGCAGACGAAAAGCCTGGACGTCCGCAAGCTGGCCAGGCTGAAAGGTTGAGCCATGAAGGGAATCGGTTTCCTCCTCTCCCCGCCCGTCGCCTTCCTCTTTTTCCTGGGGACGGCCTTCGCCCTCTACGGCCTGGGATCGAAAATGGCGCCCAAGCTGACCAAGGTCGGCGGCAAGCTCACGACCTACGCCTGCGGCGAGGACATCCCGGGCGTCAAGATCCAGTTCGGCTACCGCCTCTTCTTCTTCGTCGCCCTGTTCTTCACGATGATGCACGTGGCCGTCCTGGTCATCGCCACCGTTCCCTCGGGCAAGATCGTCTTTTTCGCCGTCTTCTACCTGCTCATGATCTTCCTGTCCGTCATGGCCCTGGTCACAAGGAGCTAATATGCTGAACAAGCTCACGCGTTGGTCCAGGATCAAGTCGCCCTGGATCCTCCACCTCAACTCCGGCGCCTGCAACGCCTGCGACATCGAAATCGTCGCCGCGCTGACCCCGCGGTTCGACGTCGAGCGCTTCGGCATCCTCCTCAAGGCCACGCCACGCCACGCCGACGTCATCATCGCCAGCGGCCCGGTCACCCGCCAGATAAGGGACCGGATCATCCGCATCTACGAACAGGTCCCCGACCCCAAGTTCGTCATCGCCGTGGGCGCCTGCGCCATGTCCGGCTGTGTCTACCGCGGCGCGTACAACATCATGGGCGGCATCGACCAGGTCATCCCGGTCAACATGTACGTCCCGGGCTGCCCGGCCCGGCCCGACGCCATCATCGACGGCGTCGTCAAGCTTCTCGGCAAACTCTAATCTTCGAGGAACCGCCATGTCCGACATCGAAATCGTCGAAAGCCTGAAGCGGGACCTGGGGGAGAAGGCCCTTGAGCTCTCGAACCCCGACGTCCGCCGCATTTTCGTCAAAGTCGCACCGCCGGAGCTCGTCCCGGCCGTGACGCTCCTCCGCGACAAGTACGACTGCGCCTACCTGGCCACGATCAGCGGGGTCGACAAGGGCGACACGTTCGAGTTCCTCTATCATTTCGCGTCGCCCGTCGCCAACATCAACCTGCGGACCGAATTCCCGAAATCCGAACCCCGCATCGCGTCCATATGCGCCGTCATCCCGGGCGCCGTCCTCTACGAGCGGGAGCTCCAGGAGATGTTCGGCGTGAAGGTCGAGGGCATCCCCGACCCCCGCCGCCTCGTCCTGCCGGACGACTGGCCCGAAGGCCAATACCCTTTGAGGAAAGACTGGAAGCACGTGCGGCCCCAGGAAGTCATCCCCGGAGGAAAGTCATGAATTTCCAGATTCCCATCGGTCCCCAGCACCCGGCCCTCAAGGAGCCGATCAGCCTGCGCATGACCGTCGAGGGGGAGGTCATCACGGACGTCGACATGCGCCTCGGCTACAATCACCGCGGCATGGAGAAGCTGGCCGAGGAAAAAACCTGGCTCCAGAACATCTACGTCACCGAGCGCATCTGCGGCATCTGCTCCCATTCCCACGCCACCTGCTACGTCCAGGGCGTGGAGAAGCTCATGGAGCTCGCGCCGCCCCGGCGCGGCCTTTATATCCGCTACCTCGTCGCCGAGCTCGAGCGCGTCCACAGCCACCTCCTCTGGCTTGGCGTCGCCGGCCACGAAGCCGGTTTCGATTCGTTCTTCATGTACACCTGGCGCGATCGCGAGATCGTCATGGACCTCCTGGAGATGATCTCCGGCAACCGCGTCCACTACGCCATCAACACGCTCGGCGGCGTGCGCCGCGACATCGACGAGAGCCAGAAGGCCAAGATCCTGGAAGGCGTCGCCACGCTGAGAAAACGGAGCGAATATTATTTCTACATCGGCGCCAACGAACCGAGCTTCGTCGCCAGGATCGCCGGCGTCGGTTACCTGTCCAAGGAATCGGCCATCGCCCTCTGCGCCGTCGGCCCGGTCGCCCGGGCCTCGGGCGTCGCCCGCGACGTCCGCAAGGATGACCCGTGCGCCGTCTACGGGGAGCTCGACTTCGAGCTGGCGACGGCCGATACCTGCGACGTCCTCGGGCGGGTCGTCGTCCGGGTCAAGGAACTGCTCGAGTCCTACAAGCTCATCGAGCAGATGGTCAAGGGCCTGCCGGCCGGCGACATCGCCGTCAAGGCCCCGCGCAAGGCCAAGCCCGGCGAGGTCGTCAGCCGCTACGAGGCGCCCCGGGGCGAGAACATCCATTACATCAAGGCCAACGGGACGGACAAGCCCGAGCGCCTGAAGGTCCGGGCCCCCACCCTGGCCAACTACCCGGCCACGGTGGAGATGCTCCGGAAGGGCTTCATCGCCGACATCCCGCTCATCTTCGCCGCCATCGACCCCTGCATCTGCTGCGCCGAACGGACCGTCACCCTGGTCGCCGCCGGAAGCGGCGAGGAGTCGATCGTCCGGATGAGCGATCTGCGCCGGCAGGCGATCGCCCGGCATCAAAACGCTCCCGTGAAAAGGAATGCGGTATGGCCGTTGTGAGAACACTCCTCTATCTCGTCGTCTACCCCGGGCTTCTCTTCCTCTTCGTCTATTCGACCTTCTGCGAGTGGTTCGACCGCAAGGTCTACGCCAGGCTCCAGAACCGGATGGGCCCGACCCACACGGGCCGGTTCGGGCTCCTCCAGCCCATCGCCGACTTCTTCAAGCTCATGGCCAAGGAGGACATCGTCCCCGAGGCCGCGGACAAGCGTCTCTTCAGCGTCCTGCCGGTCGTCGGCCTGGCCGTCGTCGCCACGGCGGGGCTGCTGCTCCCCGTCTGGAACTTCACCCTGGCCAATCCCGGCCTGACGTCGTTTTCCGGCGACATCATCGTCGTCCTCTACCTCCTCAGCCTGCCGACGCTCATTCTCTTCCTGGCTGCCTGGGCCTCGACCAACCCCTTCGCCACGATCGGCGGCGCCCGCGTCCTGACCATGTTCTTCGGCTACGAGGTCCCGCTCTTCCTGGCCGTCCTGAGCCCGGCCATCCTAGCCGACTCCTGGCGCCTGGCCGAGATCGCCGCCTTCTACCAGGCGAAGCCCCTCCTCATCCTGACGAACCTGCTGGGCTTCATCATCGCCGTCATCGCCGTCCAGGCCAAGCTCGAGCGGACCCCCTTCGACATCCCCCACGCCGAGACGGAAATCGTCGGCGGGACGTTCACCGAATATTCGGGGAAGAAGCTGGCCCTCTTCCGCCTGACCTGCGACATCGAGCTCGTCGTCTCGAGCGGCCTCCTCGCGACTGTCTTCCTGGGCGGGTTCCCCGGCGGCGCCGTCGTCGGGTTCCTCCATTTCGTGGTCAAGACGCTCTTCGTCATCTTCCTCCTGTCCCTTCTCCGGGCCCTGACCTCGCGGATACGCATCGACCAGGTCGTGTCCTTCGCCTGGAAATACCTGGCCCCGCTGGCCGTCCTCCAGCTCCTTGTCACCATCCTCCTGAAGGGATTGCTGTCATGAAAGTAGCGGTCTTCCTCCCCGAGCTCCTCCGCCACCTTTTCAAGAGACCCGCCACGGTCGACTACCCCTTCAAGAAGCTAGCGGTCCCGGCGGATTTCCGCGGCACGCCCTACCTCAACCCGGAGATGTGCATCGTCTGCCGGGCCTGCGAGCGGGACTGTCCGGCCGAGGCCATCGAGATCTCCTCGGTCAACGAGGCCGAGAAGCGCTTCAAGATGATCATCCACAACGACCGCTGTGTCCACTGCGCCCAGTGCGTCGACTCCTGCCCGACGACCCCCAGGGCCATGTTGATGGACAGCCTGTTCGAGCTCGCCGCCGACGACCGCCACAAACTGAAGAAGGACTGGGTCTACGTCCGGGCCGTGCTCAAGCCCAAGGCGGCGGCGCCGCCGGCGGCCGAGCCGAAGGCCTGACCCCCCCCCGCCCCGGCCGTGACGACCGCGCCCTTCCCTGCAAGGCGGCGCCTTGCGGGCGGGCGCGGGAAGCCCTACAATCAAGCCATGGAATCCTGGGAGCGAGTTCTCCGGCGGGAGATCCGCCGGTCCGCCCGCGTCGCCGTCGTCGGTGTCGGGAACGTCGCCAGGGGCGATGACGCCGCCGGGACCCTCGCCGCCCGGGCCCTCCTCGCCGGTCCCGGCATGTTGCCGGCGAAGACCCTCGTCATTCCCGCAGAAGAAGCCCCCGAAAATTTCACGGGGGTTATCCGGGCGTTTTCGCCCGACCTCGCGGTCCTCCTCGACTCCGCCGCGGCCGGGCGGCCGCCGGGTGCTGTTTTTCTCGTCGATCCCGCGGAGGTCGCCGACGAGGACGTTTCCACCCACCGCGTTCCCCTGACGCGCCTCGCCCGCTATATCCGGGAGACGATGGACTGCCGGGTCTTGATCTTGGGGATAGGGCCCTCATCGTTCGCGGAGGGGGCGCCGGTCTCTCCGGTCGTCGGCCGGGCCGTCCGGAGGGTCGCCGCCGCCCTCAGGGGCGCCCTCGAGGCAGGCTAGGGGATCGACCGCGGCCGGGTCAGATCTTCATCGGCATCAGGACGTAGATGTTGATGATGCCTTCCTCGGCCTCCGGCTTGAGCAGGACGGCGCTGTTCTCGTCCTTGATCTCGAAGACGACGCGTTCGGACGCGACCGACGTGAGGAAGTCGAGCAGATACTGGGCGTTGAACCCGATCTCCAGGTCCTGGCCCTTGTATTCGACGGCCAGCCTGTCGCGCGCCTCTCCGATCTCGGGGTTGGAGGAGAACAGCCTCATCCGATTCTTCTCGATGGTGAACTTGATCCCCTTCGACCGCTCGGCCGAGAGGAGGGATACGCGCCGGATGGCGTTGGCCAGCTCTTCGCGCGAAACGGCCAGCCGGCCGGGGTTGTCCTTGGGGATGACCGCCTGATAGTTGGGGAACTTACTATCGATGATCCGGGAGATGAGGGTCCTCCGGCCGACCTTGAAGAAAAGGTTGTGCTCGTCGAGGTCGAACTCGACGGTTTCGTCCTCGAATTTTCTGATCTCGTTGAGCGTCTTCTTGGCCACGATGACGCTGATGTCCTGGTCGAGTTTCAGCCCGTCCTGGGCCTTTTTCGTGTATGCCAGGCGGTGCCCGTCCGTGCTGACGAGTTCGATCTGCCGGTTCTTGAGCGAAAGCTGGGCTCCGTTGAGATAATACCTCTGCTCCTGGGTGATCGCGTAGTAAACCCGGTCGATCATGTCGTTGACGTCCTTCAACGCCAATTTGATGCCTTTCTCGAATTTCGGTTCCGGGACCTGGGGATAATCCTCTTTGGGCAGACACAGGACCTTGAACTCGCTGTCGCCCGCCTTGATCTCAATGTTGTCGCCGACCTTTTCCACCTGGACGGTCTGTCCTTCCGGCAGGGATTTGACGATCTCGAAGATCTTCTTGCCGTTGACCGTGATTGCCCCGGCTTTATCGATGGCCGCCTCAAGATGCGTCCTCAGCCCGACCTCGAGGTCCGTTCCCGTCAGTTCGATGTCCGACGCCGAGACGTTCATCAGGATGTTGGCCAGGATGGGCATGGTGTTCCGTTTTTCGACGATCCCTTGGAGGAGCTGCAGCTCTTCCAGAAACGCTTCTTTGGGGAGTGAGAATTTCATTTTGCCACCTCTCGAACCGGATTCCTTATATTCTTATTATTTATTTCATAAAGATAACTAAAATCAAGAAGAGAAATAAGAAAGTCCTCTGGAAATGTGCATATCCCACCGAACACGTTGATAATCCTCATTGGATGAAGGCCACGAGACTGTTGATCTCTTTGTTGAATTCCGGATCGTCCGTCCGAAGCTTGTCTATCTTGCGAACGCTGTAGATGACCGTCGTGTGGTGTTTTCCACCGAATTTCTTGCCGATCTCGGGAAGGGACGACTTGGTCAATTCCTTGGCCAGGTACATGGCGATCTGGCGGGGAAAGGCTATCTTGGGGGAGTTGTTCTTCGACTTGAGCTGGGAAGGTTTTATTTTGAACTTGTGGCAGATGAGTTTCTGGATCTTTTCCACAGTGACGATCGTCGTCGACGAGTCGAGAAGGCCCTTGAGGGCTTCCTTGGTCAGGTCCAAATCGATCTTTTCGCCTTTGAGCGAGGCGAAAGCGATGACCCGCCTCAGGTAGCCCTCGAGCTCCCGGATGTTGGACTGGACCTTGTCGGCGATGTAGAGGGCCACGCTCTCGGGAAGGGAAACCGCCTCGGCCTCGGCTTTTTTCTTGAGGATGGCGATGCGGGTTTCGATGTCCGGCGGCTTGATGTCGGCGATGAGGCCCCATTCGAACCGGGACCGGAAACGCTCCTCGAGATGGGGGATCTCCTTGGGCGGGCAGTCGCTCGAGATGACGATCTGCTTCTGGCTGTCATAAAGGTGGTTGAACGTGTGGAAAAATTCCTCTTTCGTCCGCTCGCGGCCGGAGAGGTAGTGGATGTCGTCGATCAACAAAACGTCGACGCTCCGGTATTTCTCGCGGAACTCGAGGACCTTGCCGTACTGGAGGTGGTTGATGAGATCGTTCATGAATTTTTCGGTGGTGACGTAGAGGATCTTGTTCCGCTCGTTCTGCTGGACGCTGAAGTGGCCGATGGCATTCATGAGATGGGTCTTGCCGAGGCCCGCCCCGCCGTAGATGTAGAGAGGATTGTAGGACTTGGCCGGGTTCTTGGCCACGGCCAAGGCGGCCGCGTGGGCGAACTGGTTGCAGCTGCCGACGACGAAGTTCTCGAACGTGTAGTTGGGATTGAGGTTCGGGTTAATGGACTGGCCCGGCTTGGTCTTCCTCTCGTCCGGCGATCGCCTCATGAACGACGACGGCGTGTCGTCGTGGATGTAGCGGACGTCAAAGGTTTTGCCGAAGAGGTCCCGCGAACATTCGTTGATGATGTTCGAATAATGGAAGGACAGCCAGTCGCGGAAATAGGAATTCGGGACCTTGATGTACAAACAATCCTGTTCCTGGCCGATGAAGCTCGTCGGGTCGAACCAGGTCTCGAACGAGTTGGGGTCGACCTTGGTTTCGACGGCCCGGAGGATTTGAATCCAAAGGTTTTGATTTTCTTTAGGTTCCATAGGTGCTGCTATTTTTTCCACAGATTTTTCCACATCTGTGGAAAATCCTCTCCGGGGACCAGGTTGGACCGGGGGAGGCCTGGCAATCATAGCACCACGGGGAGGTCATTTCAAGCTTTTTTTTAGGGGAAAACGGTATTTCGGGGCCGTCGCGGAAGGCCCCGGTCCGCGGCGCATGAAAAGCGCTTCCGGAGGTCCCCGGCGGGCTCGAAAAACGGCCGAAAAGAGGCCCCGGGCGAGGCCCCTGCCGGACGGGGAAAACCGTTCGTTTTTACGCGCTTAGCCAAGGGACGAGCCTTCGCGGCGGAAGTGGACCGGGTCAGCGCCGGAGGAGGGTCCTTGCCTCGATCGCCGGGGCGCCGAAAAGGACCAGGAAAAGGCGGACCCGGATACGGTCGGCGAGCTCGGCAAAGGCGAACTCGGCCGGTTTATCGAGGTCGATGTACTCCCGTTCCTCGCGGAAGGTTGTTTTATATAGGGCTTCGCCGGTCGCGGCGGAAACGACGGAGAGGTCGACCGAGAGGGTCCAATGGCGCCGCTCGATCAGGCCGCGGTGGTCGACGTTGAACGGGCCGTCCACGGGAAGATTCATTTTCTTCAGGGCCTTGAGGGTCTGGCCGACGAGCCCGGCCGAGCCGGTGAGGAAGACCGCCCGTTCGCGGCCGGCTGCCGCCTGTTTCCAGAACACCGGGTCGTCCGCGGCGGCCTTGCCGTCCCGGGACAGATCCATGCGGGAGACCGTGCCCTTGAACGACCGGCCGAGTTCCGCCGCGAGATAGCCCTGGAGTTCCCGGCCGAGCGCGAAATCCGGGGAAGGGGCGTCGTCGCGGAAATCTGTCACGATGATCTCGCTGAAGAGGCCGGGCGGAAGGACCGAAACGCCGGGGCGCTCCGCCGCGACGCCGTCCTCGAGGGTTTTCGAGGCGAGCGGCAGCCGGCACGCCGCGGCCAGGGGCAAAGAGAGAAAGACGAGAGCCAGAAAAACATCGGGTCTCATGCCGGCCTCGAAGGAAAGTTACGCCTTTCGGACTTTCCGGTCAAGCGGAGATAAACGTCGCCAACTTGCCTCGCGCCGGTTTTTATGGTATAAATTCGCCTCATCCTGAGACGAGAGAGATACGACCATGCCGAAAACCTGTCATATCTGTAAAAAAGGCCCGATTTTCGGGCATAACGTCAGTCATTCCCACAAGTCGTCCCCGAAAAAATGGAAGCCCAACCTTCAGCACGTCAAGGCCCAGACCCCGGCGGGCGGCGTGCGCCAGATCTGGGTCTGCACGAGATGCCTGCGCTCGGGGAAAGTGGTCAAAGCGGCCTGACCTCGTCTACACTCTCTCGACGGACAAAACCTCTTTCAGCGCGGAGATGCGCCGCGTGATGTCCTCGAGGTGGCGGATGTCCCGGATCCTGATGTCCAACCTGATCTTGGCCTTGCCCTCGGCGAGCATCACGGCCTCGGCCTTGGAGATGTTCCCCTCGAGCCCCGCGACCGCGGTGGCGACCTTGGCCAGGACCCCGGGCGAGTCCTCGGACTTGACCAGAAGACGGGCCTTGAACGTCCCGGAGAAAGCCGGGTCCCAGGACACCTCGACCAGCCGCTGACCGTCCAGTATCTCCTTGGTCACAAGCGGGCAACGGAGAGAATGGACGCTCAACCCCTTCCCCGCCGTGATGTACCCGACGACGGGCTCGCCCTTGACCGGAGAGCAGCATTTCGCCAGCTTGATCATCTGTCCATCGATGTCCTTGATCCTGACTCCCGGTCCCGGGCCCGGGGCGAACCTGGCCGCCGCTTTCCCGAGCAGGCCCGGCCGGCGCGGCGTGACCCGGCCGGCGGGGAAGACGGCTTCGATGAGTTCGGGGTTGACGACGATCTTACCGAGCCCCGCCTGCCTGTAGAACTCCTCCATGGACGCGGCCCTCGGGCCGAGGGTGGCGGCCAGCTGCCGGGCGAGATCCTCCTCCCTCCGGAATTCGGCGGGGAGGATGTACTTGCCGATCTCCCGTTCCCAGAGCTTCCGTCCCAGGGCGACGCTCGTCGTCCGGCTCTTGAGGTTGAGCCAGCGCTTGAGCTGTTGGCGCGCGCCGGCGGTCGCGGCCGAGGCGAGCAGGCCCCGCGTCGGCGTCCTCTCGTCCGACGTCAGGATCTCCACGATGTCCCCCGTCTTGAGAACGGTCTTGAGCGGGGACGCGGAGCCGTTGACCCGGGCCCCGGACGCGTGGAGCCCGATCTCCGAGTGGATCTTGAAGGCGAAGTCGAGGGCCGTGGCGCCGGGCGGGAGGTCGATGACTTTTCCCTTGGGAGTGAAGACGTAGACCTCCTCCGGGATGAGGTTTGTTTTCAGGCTGCGAAGGAACTCCCGCGGGTTCTTCTGCTCCTCGAAGAGGGCGGCCATTTCGCGGAGCCAGTGGAGCCGGCGGTCCTCTTTCATCGGGCCGGGCGGCGAGTCGTCCTTGTACAGCCAATGGGCGGCGATGCCGCTCTCGGCGAGGTCGTGCATCTCCCGGGTCCGGATCTGGATCTCGAACATCTTCCGTCCCTCGGTGATGAGCGTCGTGTGCAGGGCCTGGTAGAGATTGGGCTTGGGCATGGCGATGAAATCGCGGAACCGCTGGGGCAGGTGGGGCCAGCGCTGGTGGATGATGCCGAGGAGGGCGTAGCAGTTCTTGACGGAGTCGGTGATGACCCGCAGGGCCAGGAAGTCGAAGACTTGGTCGAAGGCGATGTCCCGCCGCTTCATCTTGCTCCAGACGCTGTAAGGGCGCTTGATCCGGGAGAAGACCTCGGCCGGGATGCCGTTCTCCCGGACGAGCTCCTCGAGCGTCTTCTTCATGGCCTTGAGGTCCGCCTCGGCCGTCCTTCTCCCGGGCTCCACGGACGCGGCGATCTTGGCGAACTCCTCGGGGGCCACGTAGCGGAAGGACAGGTCCTCGAGCTCGGCCCGGATGCGCCCCATTCCGAGCCGGTTGGCGATCGGGGCGTAGATGTCGAGCGTCTCGCGGGCGATCTGCCGCTGCCTCTCCTCGTCGAGGTGCCGGAGGGTCTTGAGGTTGTGGATCCGGTCGGCCAGCTTGATGAAGATGACCCGGATGTCGTCGGTCATGGCCAGGATGATCTTCCGGATGGTCTCGGCCCGGCGGACTTCGGGCGACACTTCCTGGACCCGGCTGATCTTGGTCACGCCCTCGACCAGGTCGGCGACCGCCTTGCCGAAATTCTCGCGGATGTCCGCGGCCGTCACGTCCGTATCCTCGAGGACGTCGTGCAGGAGGGCGGCGACGAGCGTCGTCTTGTCGAGCTTCATGTCGGCGAGGTAGTCGGCCACTTCGAGCGGATGGCTGAGATAGGGTTCCCCGGAACGGCGGACCTGCCCCTTGTGGGCCTTGCCGGCGAACACATAGGCCTTCTGGAGGACGAGGACCTCTTTTTCGCTGATGTAGGAGGAGGCCTTTTCGAGGATGTCGTCAAACCGGATCATGGACGGATGCCCCCCCTTGTCCGAGAATCCCGGCGGCGGCCTCGAGGGCGTTGGCGGCCGAACACGTCGCGGTCGAGAAAAATGGCCCAGCGTGTCGGCATGACAAACGTTCGCCGGTGGCGAAGACCTCCGATATGACGGCTAAGAAGAAGTCTTTTCGGACTTGGGCTTGGCGGCTTCGGCGGGGGCGGTTTTCGTCTCGGCCTTGGTCTCGACGGGAGCCGTCTTCGCCTCGGCCTTGGTCTCGGCGGGAGCCGAGCCTTTCTTGGGGTGGTCGGTGATGTACCAGCCGCTCCCCTTGAACTGGATGGCCGGGGAGGAGATGAGCTTGACGACGGAGCCGCCGCACTTGGGGCACTTCTCGGGCGGCTTGTCCTTGGCTTTCTGGAGCACCTCGCAGACCTCGCGGCACTTGGTGCATTGATATTCGTAAATCGGCATCGCGGCGATCTCCCGGTCCAACTCGCAATAAAGAAAATATATTATATCAGAATTCCGTCCGCCTGAGTTAGTGACGGCGATCCTGGGATCCGCTTGCTGAGGATATTGAGTACCGCGAGCGCGGCGACCGCTAAACCCAGGGCCGAGGGGTGTCGCCGGAGCGGAGCGGCGGGGAGCGGACTCTTGGGAGCGACCGTCAGAAGCGCGGCGGAGTGGCTCGGAGCCGCACTTCTGGGAGATATCCGGAACGAGTCTTGGATTATTCTTTCCAGCGGACGGAGGCGATATCCCGAGGCCCCACTACTCCCGGAAGACGATGGCCTCGAAGACGTAGAGCTTGGCGCCCTGCCGCCAGGCGTCCGGCGGCAGGCCGGCCTTGAGAGAGGCCTGCTCGAGGAAGGTCTTCCGGTCCCACTTGTTCTCAACCGGGACCTGGGGCAAGAGGACGCCCTTCAACCCGCCCCGGGCGACGATCAGGCCGTGCCGGCCCACGGTGACCTGCCGCGGGTCCGTGATCTCCCGGACCGGCGTCAAAACGGAGATCTCGACCTTGAGGTCCTTGAGCTCGGCGGGCCTGACGGGAGGGAAACGCGGGTCCTCGGTCGCCGCGTAGACCGCCGCCCGGATGACGGCCTGGCCCAGCGGGGCGACGGGCTCGATGAATCCGATGCAGCCGCGCAGATCCCCGCCCTTCGTGAGCGTCACGAACACGCCTCGCGGCTCCAGGAACTTCGCCTTTCCGGAGGCGTCTTCGATCGCCGCCCGCCTCTCGACGAATTCGGTCACGGCCGCGCGGGCCATGCGGAGGAGCTCGGTTTTTTCTTCCGGCGTGAGCGAGTACTCGTCGCCCTCTCCGGGCCCGGGCTTCCCTGAGAGGACGGCGGCGGCGAGATAGCCGACGACCGGGCCGCCGAAGCCGGACGAATCGGTCCGGGCGAGGATCTTGACCCGGGGTTGGCCCGCTTTCTCGGCCAGGAGCAGGACGGCGGCGACGGGACCGCCGCCGCACATGATATTCTCCCCGGCCTCGGTTTTGCGGATGAGACCTTCCGTGTCCACGGCCCGGATGAGCGCGGCCGTCGCGGCGTCGGTCGCCTGCGCCTCGGCCTTCGGCAGGAAATGGGACAGGTCCGTCGAGGCCACGACGAGGACGTTTTTCGCGAGACAGGTTTTCTCCAGCGCCGCGGCCAGGGTGCGGATGGTCGGGCGGGTCTGGCGGCCCATGACAATGGGGACGATGGCCGCCCCGGGCAGGGCTTTCTGGACGAAGGGGACTTGAACCTCGACCGAGTGTTCTTCGGCGAAAGCTTCGGGCCGGAACCGGAAACCCGAGGCCTTGGCGATTTCCTTGGCCAGGGCGGCATCGACGCGGGCGACCCCTAGCGGGGTTTCGAAGCCGCCGTCGGGCCAGATGGAACAGCCCTCGAACGCGACGCGGTGCGACGGGCCGATGATGACGACCGTGTCGATCGCCCTGCCCCGGACCAGGGCATAAGCCGCGGCGGCCGTCCGGCCCGAATACACGTACCCGGCGTGCGGAACGATGAGGGCCAAGATCTTGCCGGAGGGTGGGGCGGCCGGGGCGGCGGCCGCGAGATAACCTTCGATATCGGCCGCCAATTGGGCCGGTTCGGCCGGGTAGAACTGGCCGGCGAAGGCCGCCGGCCTGAGGCCCTGGCCTGCCGCTTGGGCCAGAGCCACGGCCGTCATCCCGGCCAGAAACCACAGGCTTTTTCTCATGGGCCTTCTCCCCGGTGCGCTCCGCGCGCATCCCTTGACTTTCAATATATCGGCGGCGGAAGCAAAAAGCAAATTGACTTTTCCCAGGATTTCAATAGAATAAAAGGGGAAGGTTACGATGAAAGGCTTCTTCAAGTTTCTGCTGGCCGTGCTGACGTTGGGTTCGGTGTTTTTCCTCGGTCTTTACCTCGGGAAAGAAAAGGAAAAGTCCAAGATCCCGATCTTCCAGGAAGAGTCCGAAAGCCACGACTGAGCGGTCCGCGGTCCGTCCGGCATAGAACGAAATCCTTTTTCCCCGCCCGGGGAAGAAGAAGAGGATCGAACGATGAGTTGGAGTACCTACGCCATCCTGATCGTCTTTGCGGCGTTCGTCCTGCTGCTCATCCTCAACCCCAACATGTCCTGTTTCGGAAAACGCATCACGTCTCCGTTCTATCCGCTCCTCCGGAAAAAGCGGCTGAAGGGAAAATCCGGCGCGGCGACGGGCGCCGGGGCCGGGGAGAAGACGGCGAAGAAAACCGAAGATTATGGCTTTCGTTAGCCCTTCGCCCCGGCGTCTCGGCCTGCCCGGGCTCCTGGGCCTTCTCGCGGTGCTCGCCGCGTGCGCCGGGCGCGCTCCCGTTCTCGTCCCCCCGTCCCGCGGCGTCGAGGCCGTCGAAGGGTTCGGCTCGGCGTCCATGCGAGGAGAGGACGCGGCGGTCAAGGGAAAATTCGCCTTCCTCTTCCGCCGGCCGGGCCTCGGCCGGGTCGAAGCCGTCGACCCGATCGGCAGGACGGCGTTCGTCATGATCTTCCGCCAGGACAGGGCCTACTTCGTCTTGCCGGGAAAAAAGGTCTACGCCGAAGAGGCGCCGGAGGTCCTGATGAAGCGGTTCCTGGGGATCTCCCTTCCGCCCGACGAGGCCCTCCGCCTCCTCAGCGGGACGTGGGTGGACGCCGGCGCCGGGAGCGGCTGGAACGTGGAACAGGACGAACGGGGACGGGTCGCCCGCGGCCGGCGGGACGGCTTCGCGTTCACGGTCCTGGGATTCTTCCCGGGAGCGGGAGTCCCGAAGGACATCGGGCTTTCGGGGCCGGGGACGTCCGGGCGGATGAAGGTCCTCAAGCTCGGCTTCAACCCGCCGCCGAGGGAAGCGGCCTTCGATGTGTCCTTTCTCCGCGGCTATGTCCTGAAAACGTGGAAGGAGATCCTGGAGCTCCCGGACAGATGACCGTCAAATCCTTCGCCAAGATCAACCTCGGCCTGGAGATCGTCGGCAAGAGGCCGGACGGCTACCACGATATCCGGACCCTTTTCCAGACGATCTCCCTCGCGGACGAACTCGTCTTCGAACCCGCCCCGGCCGGCGTCCTCCATCTCGCCGGGGACGACCCGTCCGTGGCTTGGGACGAGACGAACCTCGTCCATCGGGCGGCTCATCTCCTTCGGGAAAAAGCGGGGACGGACCAGGGCGCCCGGATCCTGGTCAAAAAGAGCGTCCCCGCCGGCCGGGGGCTCGGCGGCGGCAGTTCCAACGCGGCGGCAGCGCTCCTGGGCCTCAACCGGATGTGGGGACTCGGTCTCGACGCGCCCGGACTGGCCGGGCTGGCCCGGCGCCTGGGAGCCGATGTCCCCTTTTTCCTGCACGGGGGGCTTTGCCTGGGAGAGGACATCGGGGACCGCCTGACCCGCCTCCCCGACCTCGTCCCCCTCCCCTGCCTCCTCGTCTTCCCGCCGTTCCCCATCCGGACGGCGTCGATTTACGCCGGCATCGCGCCGCCCTTGACTTCTGCGGGTAAAGTCAGTAAAATTATGCGTTTTCTGGAGTCCGGCGACTTCGGTCTTTTGGAAAACGACCTGGAACACGTCATTTTCCGGGCTCATCCCGAGCTCGAAAGCTGGAAAAGGTTTTTCCGGGAGCGGGGGGCTATCCTGTCCCAGGTCAGCGGGTCGGGCTCGGCGGTTTATGGGCTTTTCGCCGACGCGGAGAGCGCCATAGAGGCGCAGAAGAGGCTCCCCGGAACGCCTGCCGCCCGGCTCGCGGCGACCTTGCCGCGGGAGGGCTATTGGGCACAGCTCGGTGCTGGGGCGTAGCCAAGCGGTAAGGCAACGGACTTTGGCTCCGTCATTCGGAGGTTCGAATCCTCCCGCCCCAGTTCGGACGATATAAGGCGAGGAAAAGACGATGAAGGTATTCACGGGATCATCGAACACGGCCCTGGCCCGGGAGATCGTCGACTACCTGAAGATCGATCTCGGGCGGTGCGTCCTCAACCGGTTCAGCGACGGCGAGATCCACTTCTATATCGACGAGAACGTCCGCGGCGAGGACGTGTTCATCATCCAATCGGGGTCGTCCGACGCGAACAGTCACCTCATGGAGCTGTTCATCATGATCGACGCCTTCAAGAGATCGTCCGCGGGCCGGATCACCGCCGTCATCCCCTACTTCCCCTATGCCCGGCAGGACTGGAAAGACCGGCCCCGGGTCCCGATCTCGGCCCGCCTCGTCTCGGACCTGCTCGAAAAAGCGGGGGCCAACCGCATTCTGACCATGGACCTCCATTCGCCGCAGATCCAGGGTTTCTTCTCGATCCCCGTTGACAACCTCATGGCTGCGCCCGTCCTGGCCAACCACATCAAGACGCTGAAGCTCGAGGACCTGACCATCGTTTCCCCCGACGCCGGGGGGGTCGGCCGGGCCCGGGTGTTCGCCCAGCGGCTGAACGCCAAGCTGGCCATCATCGACAAGAGACGGCCCGCGCCCAACGTGGCCAAGGTCCTGCACGTCATCGGCGAGGTCGCCGACCAGAACGTCGTCATCTTCGACGACATCGTCGACACGGCCGGGACCCTGACCCTCAGCGCGGACGCCCTGGTCAAGGAGGGCGCCAAGAGGATCTTCAGCGCCTGCACGCATCCCGTCCTGACGGGGCCGGCCCTCGACAGGATCGACAAATCGAAACTGGAACGCGTCTTCGTGACCAATACGATACCGTTGACGGAAAGGGCCGCCGCCTCCGGAAAATTAGCCGTCCTTTCCGTCGCCGAACTCTTCGGAGAGGCGATCCGGAGGATCAACGAGGGGAGCTCGGTGAGCTCTCTCTTCGCTTAAGGAGAACAAGATGAACATCGTCGTCAAGAGCGAGAAACGCCAGGGGCTGGGGTCCAACGCCGCGCGCCGCCTGCGGGCGCAGGGCTTCGTCCCGGTCGTCCTGTACGGTGAATCGATGGAGAGCCAGCCCCTCGTCGTGAGCAAGAAGGACATCGTCCAGATCCTGAAGCTCGAGTCGGGGGAGAACACGATCTTCAAGGTCGCCGTCGACGCCGACATGTACGACGCCATGATCAAGGACCTGCAGATCGACCCGGTCACCGACGAGCTCCTCCACGCCGACCTCATCCGGATCTCCATGGACAAGCCGGTGCGGGTCACGGTCCCCGTCGTCCACCACGGCGAGCCCGTGGGCGTCAAGACCGAGGGCGGCTTCGTCGACTTCGTCACCCGAGAAATCGAGATCGAGTGCCTGCCGCGGGACATCCCGGAGAGCCTGTCGATCGACATCTCCGAGCTCCACGTCCACCAGTCGTTCAAGGCCGAGGGCATGGCCATCCCGGCCGGTATCCGGCTCATCACCGAGCCCGCGACCGTCCTCGTCCTCGTGTCCCTTCCCCACAAAGAAGAGGAATTCCCCGGCGAGAAGCCGGAAGAAGCCGTGGCCGAGGAGCCCAAGGAGCCCGAGGTCATCAAGAAGGAACGGGCCGAGAAGGAAGAGCCGGAGAAATAATCCTTGTGGCTGGTTTTGGGGCTGGGCAACCCCGGTGACGAGTACGCGGCCACGCGCCACAACGCCGGTTTCATGCTGGTCGAGCGGATGGCCCGCGCTTGGGGCGTCCCGCTCCGGGGCCGGCTGTTCCGGGCCAGGACCGGCGTCGTCCGCCGCGGCGAGGAGGACGTCTTGCTGGTCCTCCCCAAGACGTACATGAACCGGAGCGGCCTGGCGGCGCGGGCGGCCATGGCCGGCAAGGGCATCCCGCCCGAACGGCTCGTCGTTGTCTACGACGACCTCGACATCCCGCTCGGCGAGATCCGGGTCCGGAAGAAGGGCCGGCCCGGCACGCACAAGGGCATGATCTCGGTCGCGGGCGAAACTCGGACCGACGAGTTTCCGCGCATCCGGGTCGGCATCGGGCCGCTCCCCGGCGGCCGGGACGCGGCCGATTTCGTCCTCGAGCCCTTCAAGCGGGGCGAGCGTCCATTTCTCGAGAAGAGCCTCGAAGCGGCCGGCGAAGCCCTGGAGATGATCCTCGACGGGGCGATCGACCGGGCCATGACCCGTTTCAACCGTCACCGGGCCATAGCCCGGTGACGACGGGGAATCCCGGGACATAGGGATTCCCTGCCATCGCCGGGTGATGACTGGGGATCCCGGGACGTAGGGATTCCCTGCCGGCGCCAAGCCGGAGTTTGAATTTTCCGGAGAATCGGCTAGAATAGTCGGTGCACTCCTTGTTCCTCCCCGAGGGGAGGAGCTGTTAAATCCATAAGGAGGTCTCAGTGAGACAATACGAAACGGGGTTCGTTCTCTCCCCCACGCTCTCGGAAGAAGAGACGGCGCAGTTCGTCCAGCAGATGGCCGAGATCGTCGCCCAGAAAAAGGGCCGCATGGTCAAGCAGGACATCTGGGGCAAGCGCAGGATGGCCTTCCCGATCAAGAGGTTCCAGGAAGGCATTTATGTTTTTTTCACTTATGAAGGCGCGGGCGACGTTTCCGCGGAGTTGGAGCGCCGGTTCAAGCAAACCGAAGCCGTCATCCGGTTCATGACCGTCCTCCGGGACCCGCGGGACCTCACCCGGCGGAAGAAGAAGAGGCGCGCCGAGGACGCCGCCCGGGCCGCCACCGAACCCGCCGTCGAACAGACAGCCGCCGTGCCCGCCGAAGTGAAAGAGGAGAAGTGAGATGCCGAGAGACGAAAGACCCGAAAGAGGCGAACGGAGCGAGCGGGGCGGCTACCGGAAGTATTTCACGCCCAAGAGGAAATTCTGCCGGTTCTGCCAGCGGGACGTCCGGGGCATCGATTACAAGGCCGTCGAGATCCTGAAGAAGTACATCCCCGACCGGGGCAGGATCACCCCCCGCCGGATCACCGGGACGTGCTCGTTCCACCAGAGGAAGCTCGCCCTGGCCATCAAGCGGGCCCGGCTCATGGCCCTCCTCCCTTACGTCGAGGATTGATATGAAAGTCATTCTGAAACAGGACGTGGAAAAGCTGGGCCGGCGGGGCGACGTTGTCAACGTCGCCCCGGGATTCGGGCGGAACTATCTCATCCCGCGGAAGATGGCCCTCGCTGTCACTCCGACGAACGTCAAGATGATCGAGATCGAGCGCCAGGCCTTGAAGAAAAAAGTCGAGGTCGAGCGGAAGTCCTTCCAGTCGCTCACGCAGAAGCTCAACCAGGTCTCCCTGACGTTCACCCGCCGGGCCGGCGAGAAGGACATCATCTTCGGCTCCGTGTCGTCCGGCGACGTCAAGGAAGCCCTCGACGGGCTGGGGTACGACATCGACAAGAAGAAGATCCTGCTCGACGAGCCGATCAAACGGCTCGGCAATTTTTCGGTCCCCATCAAGATCAGCCACGATGACCGGGCGGAGATCAAGGTCGTCGTGGCCCGCGAAGAGGCCGAGGGAACGGACGTCAGCGCAGCCGACGGAAAGACCGAAGACCAGACGACCGGAAAGACCTGAGCGTCCCCCGGATCGGCCCTGGCCGGAGCGAGGTGGCCATGGAACTCGACACGATGTTCCTGAAAAAGACGCCGCCGCAAAGCCTCGAGGCCGAACGGACGGTCCTCGGCGGCATCCTCGTCCAGAACGAGAGCTTGAACGTCGTCCTGTCCACGATCTCCCCCGACGACCTCTATAAGGACGCCCACCGGAAGATCCTGGAGAGGATCGTCGCGCTCGTCGACAAGGGGCTCCCCGTGGACCTCCTCAGCCTGTCCGAGGATGCCCAGCGGGCGGGCATCCTGGAAGAGATCGGCGGCGCCTCCTATCTCTCGTCCCTTCTCGACGGCGTCCCCCGCAACATCAACATCGAGTACTACGCCAAGATCATCAAGGAGAAGGCGCTCCTCCGCCGGCTGATCCTCTCCTCCACCCGGATCATCCAGGAGAGCTACGAGCAGAAGGAGGACGCCGACGAACTGCTCAACGCCGCCCAGGCGGCCATCATCGAAGTCGCCGAACAGCGCATCAAACCCGGCTTCCAGCCAATGAACGCCCTGACCGGGCCGACCTTGGAGATGATCCGCGTTCTGGCCGAGCGCAAGGAAGCCGTCACCGGGGTCCCCTCCGGGTTCCGCTACCTCGACGGCCTGACCGCGGGCTTCCACCCCTCGGAGCTCATCATCCTGGCGGCCCGGCCGTCCATGGGCAAGACCGCCCTGGCCCTGAACATCTCCCACCACGTCGGGCTCAAGACGGACAAGGCCGTCGGCTTCTTTTCCATGGAGATGGCCCAAGAGCAGATCGTCGTCCGGCTCCTCTGCGCCGAGTCCCAGATCGACATCAAGAAGGCCCGGACCGGGTTCATCAGCGACCGCGAGTTCGAGAAGCTCAAGCTCGCCGGGGAAGCGCTCTCCCGGGCCCGGATCTTTATCGACGAATCGCCGGCCCTGACGGTCATGGAGATGAAGGCCAAGTGCCGGCGCCTGAAGATGGAGCAACGCCTCGACATCGTCTTCGTCGATTACATCCAGCTCATGCGGACGGGCGGGCGGTTCGAGAACCGCAACCAGGAGATGTCCTTCGTCTCCCGGTCCCTCAAGGAGCTGGCCAAGGAGCTGCGCATCCCGGTCGTCGGGATCTCCCAGCTCAGCCGGGCCCCCGAGAAGGGGCGGCGCGAGCCCAAGCCCATGCTCTCGGACCTCCGTGAGTCGGGGGCCCTCGAGCAGGACGCCGACGTCGTCATCTTCATCTACCGGCCCGAGTTCTACCACCCCGACGACGAGTCGCTCAAGGGCGTCGCCGAGGTCCACATCGCCAAGCAAAGGAACGGGCCGATCGGCAACCTCCAGCTCGCCTTCATCCGCGAGTACGCCCGTTTCGCCGACATGGAGCAGTTCGCCCCGGAGTACTGAACGATGGGGCGGCGATGAAGGACAAGACGGTTTTCATCTGTCAGAGCTGCGGCGCCCACTCGCCGAAATGGATGGGCCGGTGCCACGCCTGCGGCGAGTGGAACACGCTCGTCGAGGAGGTCGAGGACGAGGCCCCGTCCGGCGGCATCAGCTACGCCCCGACCGAACCCGTCCTCTACAAGGACATCCAGGACATCCCCCGCCAGAGGCTCACCGTCGGCATCGAGGACTTCAACAAGGTCCTCGGCGGCGGCCTCGTCTCCGGCTCTCTCGTCCTCGTCGGCGGCGAGCCCGGCATCGGCAAGTCGACGCTCCTCCTCCAGGTGGCCCGGGACATGGCCGCCGGGGACGCCACGGTCCTCTACGTTTCGGGGGAAGAATCCCTGGAGCAGATCAAGCTCAGGGGGGACCGGCTGGGTGTCCGGGACGGCCGTCTCTTCCTCTTGGCGGAGACCAACCTCGAGCGCATCCTGGCCCAGGCCGAGCGCCTCGCGCCCAAGATCCTCATCGTGGACTCCATCCAGACCGTTTCCTCGGCCAAGATGACCTCGGGGCCGGGGACGATCAGCCAGGTCCGGGAGGCGGCCAACCAGATCCTCCGCTACGCCAAGAACAGGCAGG
>JBGOYY010000045.1:0-24020 GCA_041479905.1 Candidatus Aminicenantia bacterium | reverse complement strand
GGACGGCCGGGTCACCGTATCGCGTTCGGGTTACTCCGTCACTTTTCCCGCGTCTTTCATGCTGGTCGCGGCCATGAATCCCTGTGCCGACGTTTTCCGGGGCGTCGTCTCGAAGGGGTCCGATTGCACGGACGGCGAAAAGGCCAGGTACTATTCCAAGATCTCCGGGCCGCTCCTCGACCGCATCGACATCCAGCTCGAGGTGCCCGAGGTCAAGTTCCGGGACATCGTTTCACGGACGCCGGCCGAGAGCTCGGCGGCCATCCGGGTCCGGGTGACCCGGGCGAGAGAGCGGCAGATCGACCGGTTCGCCGGGCGTCGCGTCTTTGCCAACGCCCAGATGGGTCCCCGGGATGTCAAGCTCTTCTGCCCCATCCCGGCCGAGGCCGAGAAACTCCTGGAGATGGCCGTGACCAAGCTCGGTTTCAGCGCCCGGGCCTTCGACCGGGTCCTCAAGGTCGCCCGGACGATCGCCGACCTCGACGGCAAGGATGCGATCGAGACGCCCCACGTCTCCGAGGCCATTCAGTACCGGATGATGGACAGGTTCCGGTAAACCGTATGTTTTCGATACGGCTCTAGTCCTTCCACGTTACTTTGTATCTTTTCACCATGGGATATCCTTCAGGGGCCACATGACAGTAATCGGAGGTCACTAAACTGATAAAACATTGGTTACATGACAGTAATCCAGCGTCACTCTGAAAAGCGTTTTTTCGGGGGTTCATAGCGAACCTCGTTCAGTACATCCTGTTCGTCATAGGCTCTCCGTCTTCAAACTCGTCCGTAAAGCGAGAACTCGATCTTCGAGGAAAGCGGGAGTCCGATGGGGAGATCGACGGCATCCAGCGGGGCGATCCGTCCAATCCACTCGGGACAGGCGTTGTCTTTGAGCTCGGCGGACCCAGTGCTGCACGGTGTTGAGACTCACATGAAAACGACGGGCTACCGAGCGCATCGGAGTGCCGTGGCGCACCGCCGAGACCATCATCTGCCGTCGTTGCTCCCGAGGGTTCTTTTAGACATGTTCATTCTTTTAATTAAAGCCGTTTTCCACCATTATACTGACCTCCGATTACTGTCATGTGGCCATTAAAAGCAATCGGGTGCTCCAGATCAGCCGGATTAAGATAGATTACGTCTTCGATCCTGCTTTGCGGGATGAAATCAATAATGCGCTCAGCCAAGTCCCCGTGAGGATCGATTAAGCAAATTCCATAGCCCATCCTTATATCCGAGATGGCCATGTTCTCGATTAGGGTGGATTTTCCGGTGCCGGTCTTTCCGATGATATACATATGGCCTCTTCGGTTTTTCTGCTTGATGCCGAAGATTTTCTTGATATCGCGGTAATCCGTTATGGCAACGGGGGTGATCGGGTTGTTATCATTTTCTGTTTGGCTCATATCTTTAATAGTAAAGTCCTAATATCCATAGAAAAAGAGAGGCAAAACTGCCTTTTTCGGCAAATCCTCCCGTCTTGTGGACTCCTTCCTGCGCGCTAGACTGATATCAGATCTTTAAAAATCCCAACTCACGGAGGTGAACCATGAAAACCAAAGCGAAATGCGTCGATCTGAGAACTGTCGACGGAAAGGTTATCTTAGTTCTCTATCTCTACGACAAAGAGATAGATTTGGAAGATAACCAAGAACAGCCTGCGGAAAAGCCTGAGGCCAAAAAGGAAAAGCCTAAAACCGGCAATCCTCAGGACAAAGAATCCATGATGACGGACGCCCAGAAGCGGTATCTCTTCAGACTCTTGGCTGAGCGGGGCATCGAAGGCGACAAAGCCTACGACCGCCTGAAAGAGCTCTTCCAGGTCGATACTCTGAAAGAGATTACCAAGCTTGAGGCAAGCCGAGCGATCGAGAGTCTTCTCAACGAAGGGAAAGGGGGTGCCAATGGAATACCTTTCTAACTCTCAGATCAGCCTCTACTCCCAGTGCAGTCTCAAGTACAAGTTCCAGTACGTTGATCTTCTTCTCAAGCCCTTCAAACCTTCGGGCCTGGCTTTCGGCAGCGCCATTCATTCGGCCTTGTCCTGGTTCCATCGGGAATCCATGACCAACGGCGGAGTGCCGCTCGAAAAGCTCTTCAAGATTTTCGATGCGGACTGGTACAGCCAGAGAACCGAGACCGAAATCCGGTACAAGAGCGGCGAAGAAGAGATGAAGCTTATCATTCTGGCTAAGGAGATGCTGAATCTCTACTACCAGCTTCCTCCGAAGAAAGCCAAAGGCACCGAAGTCTCGTTTTCGGTCCCTCTTCACGAACCCGGGAACGACAAAAATCCTCTTATCGACATTGAAGGCGTCATCGACCTGATCGAGGAGGGGGACGTCATCACCGAGTTCAAAACTTCGGCCCAGATGATGGACGCCAGAGACGCGGACGAGTCACTGCAACTGACGATCTATAGCTACGCCTTCGAGAAGCTTTACCAAAAGCCTCCCAGGGCGCTCAAGATCGTCGATTTCGTGAAGTCCAAAAAGCCCAAGCTGATCACGCTGGAAACTCGGCGGGATGAATCAAGCTATCATCGTCTTTACGCGATCACTTCTCAGGTTCTCAAGGGAATCAATCAAAAAGTCTATTTCCCCAAAACCAGCTTCTGGTGCAAGGACTGCGAGTACGCAAGCCAGTGCCAGCAGTGGCGGGGGCATTGACCCCATTTCCTCCAACTCAAACAAAAAGGAAGCAGGACAACTGCTTCCTTTTCTTTCACGGTAATAATATAAAATTGCTGATAAAGCTAAAGTGGATTAATATATTTATATGTAAAATGGAAAATTATAGGGAACCAAATTTCTTTTAAACAGATACAGCAAAAAAACATTTCATGAAAAAAAACGAAAAGAATAATCCTAGTGCAAAAAGCGATTCTCAATCCGCCGATTCAGGAATTCCTTTTGAACTTTCGGATAAACAAAAAGAGCTTTGCAGGCGCTTGGATCATTTTTATAAAATCGCTTTAGATAATAAAGGTATTTCCCCATCATCAATCTATCGCGGTGCTCTTTATGCGATATCTCCTGAGCAAACAAGACAAAATCCTGATTGGATGGCCCAAGCCGCGCATTCACTTAGAGAGATAATTTATCCATTCTATAAAAGTTCTGCTGTGGCTGTTATCAAAAAGGGTAAAGCTTTTAAGCGATATGGCTCTGTTGGAGCCGTTGATAAATTAACAGAAGTTATAGATCATTATTATGGCTTTCTTTCTGATGTTGCCCATCATAATTTAGTTCACGCGGCTTCAAACAAAATTATCGGTGGGAATAAAAAGAATAGCGTCGAAATTACCGGGGAAGTCTTGAAAGAAATCGTCTCCGGTTTTGAGGATGTATTATTTGAAGCGCTAAGAAGACAGCTTGATGCCCATGGTGAAATTGATGCGTTCATTGAAAAAGGGCTCCAAGATTACGGGGCGCTAATAAGACTAATCAATCTTAATGATGATGCGCGTCATTACTTCTACGCGGCGACAGATGAAAAATGGCTAGAATGGCTTTGGCAATCTGGTTTACTTGATCCGATAAAAGAAAAATCAGTAGATCCGACTAAATATTATTATCACACTCCGGAATTGGAATATTTAGCAAAAGTAGCTCTAAAAGTGCCGGAAAAGGTAAGCGACATTATCCTTGCCATTACAATTTCGGAGGAGCATTTCAATCCGGAGGTTTTAGATCGGTTTTTATGGATTTGCCAGAGTATGCCAGCTGCACAATTAGCACGGATAGTTCCGAAGATCAAAAACGAAAACTGGATTCGATTGATGGATAAATTTAATTATGCAGGTTTTGAATATAACAAAATGCTGGAGACTCTAACGGAAGCTCATGATTATTTGAGCTTTCTAATTCTCTCTGAGGCAGTATTAGCAATCCGTCCCAGAGAAGAGCTAATTAAAACGGGACGATCGATCGCAGATTTTAGGCTTTTTTATTTCAAGGAATTGGTTGACACAAAAATATTCGAGCTTCTATCAAACATCGATAATAAATATCTTGAACAAGCACTTAAGCTAACAACTATAGTTTTCAGTAATATTGTAAAACTCGGGGAGGGGAAAAAGGATAGCACTAATAGCATATTTGATTTAATTGATCTGTACGATTTCGACTTCTTTTCTGAGCATTACGATGAATCCCCTCATCTTTTGCATAGAAATGAAATGCGCAAACTCGCAATCGTAATGAAGAAATTAGCTCAAAAAACTATTGGTTCTAAATGTGAGGAACCAGAAACAGCAAACCATATTTATAATGCCTATATTCGGAATCTCCCAGAAAACGAATTAACATGGCGATTTCAGCTACTTGTGATGAGTCTTTGCCCAATTGCATTTCAGTCTGATTTAAGAGCGGCCTTCTTTAAAATATTCGATAACGAAGATTATTTGCGCCTGCTTCGATGGCCAGAATATGAGTGGACTCTAAAAAAGTGTTTCTCAATATTACCCGAGGAAGATCAGCGTTCTTATGTAAAAAGAGTGATATCGTTATTTGGCAGCGCTGATAAAGAAGGATGGATTAAGCACCTTGGCTATAATCTTCTGTCTTGTATATATGAGTGGCTTGAGGAACCTGAAATAAAAGACGCACAAAAAGTATTTGGAAAAGCACTCAATTCGGTATATCAACCCAGAGCGAGTATAAGCGATATTAAAGGCGGTTGGGTGAGCCCAAAGGCTCCGATAGATCAAGAGGAGCTTTCAAAAATGCCGATTATGGAGATTGTGGGCAAATTAAAAAATGAATGGGAGCCCAAAAAAATAAAGAAACAAGATCAAATTAAAGATATTTTAAGTCCGCTTAATGCTGAAGGAATGAGCAAAGCTATAGAAAGCGATATCGAGCATAGATTCCAAGAATATTTATCAGAATCAGCGCTTTTTTTTGATAGAAATCAACTTGATCCGCACTATACCTATGCGCTGCTGAATGGAATATTCGACGTGATAAGGAAGAAAAAATGCCCGGCTAATATTGATTGGAGTGGGATGATCGAATTATTGGCAAATATAGTTGATTCCGGCAAAGCTCTTGAATTTAATCATGGTCCCCGAGAACGCGAGCATCATGATGCCTGGCTCCAAAGCTGGGAGGCTGTCCATGATGCCATGGCCGATGTTCTTCAAGCTACGATCGATGGGCTTTCGCCCGAGGACTTTAGAAAGCAGCGAAGTAATTTAATAAATATATCGGAATATTTGCTTAAGCATCCCGATCCGACGCCAGAAACCGAAAATGAGAAAATAAAGGAAATTGAACGCGATCCACAGACAGGCGATGAAAAATCTATTGGAAGCGACCCATTAACAATTGCGATTAACTCTGTGCGTGGACGGGCATTCCAGGCATTCGTCAAATTTGTTGAAAAAGATGGGGAAACGAAGCAAAAAACTACGATTCCGATATTGTCTCCCGATGTTAAAAAAATATTTATTGATTGTCTGCATAAAGAAAATACCAGGGCAGTTATGTTCTTATTTGGCCAGTATTTGCCGTTTTTCTTCTATCAAGATCGCGAATGGATTCGATCTATAGTGCCAGGAATCTTTAGCGATGACCCAAAAAGGAAAAACCTATATTTAGCAGCATGGGAGGGATACCTCGTTCAAAATCTCTATTTGGAGTTCTTTAATGAACTTGCTGATTATTATAAAAAAGCGATAAAGCTTGATCCTACGGAGTATACATCAAGAAAGTATTTTAAGAATCTTGATACAGGGCTTGCTAACCATATCGCGTTGGCGTTCGTGCATATATCAGAATTCGGATTTAGCTCAGAGCTTTTTAGGTTATTCTGGGATAAAAATATTCCTGCCCGGCATAAAGAATTTATATCTTTTATTGGGCGATACTGCATTTCCAGAGATAAAGCCAAAGAATGGAACGCGAATAAAAAAATAGATATTGAGAAATTAAAACAATTATGGGATTGGACTTTGAAAAACAATAATAACAGCGACGTGCTAATAGGATTCGATTTATGGATGGATGCGGAAAAGGAAATATTTGATATTCCATGGCTGGCAAAGCATATTCGAGATAGTCTTGAAAAGATAAATGGAAAAATGGAATGGGATCACAGCTTAACACAATCGTTTTCTATTCTAGCTAAAAATGCCCCATTTGAAACTCTGCACATATTACGAATTTATTTCATGGGAAGTGAGGGAGTGAGGAAACGGCGCTCTTGGTATTATGTAGATGATAGTCTGCTAGATGTGTTTAAAACGCTATATAAAAACACGGTTACAAAAGATGAAACCGATGCTTTAATAAATGAACTATTGCCGCTCGATAACGGGCGGTATTGGAAACTAAAAGATATCTTAGATTAGAAAATGATCCTAGCGATCATAATAATTGTCAAAAGGTGCAAATGATCTCTCTCGTCAAACGTCCTCCACGGTCGTGCACCCAAAGTTGCCGAAAGTGATAAATTCTCCCTCCTTACGGAAAAGGAGGGTTTTTGTTTTAATATCTTGAAAGATATAGGGAGTTTTCTTTTTTTATAAGCTATGCAAAAAACTCCAGGCTTTTATGTCTGGGGGTTGTTTTTTTATAAATGATAAATCCGAGCCGAAGATCCGTTGGGCAAATGATTTATTGAGGGAGGGAACGAATTTCTTCAGAGATAGCAGTCTTGGTAATATGAAAACTTGCAGGAGAGAAAGAACAAACCCTTTTAATAACGTCTGGATTTTGTTTTCTCATATCAAACCATCGTTTCTTCCAGAATATTACTAATTTATTGAGGGGTAAATTCCTATAAATTGGCTTTTTTGATTCTCCTCTCAGAAAACTTTTGTAATTTATCGCAAGAGGAACGGCATAAAGCCCTCTTCGAAAAGAGTGCTTCAGAATAACATCGGAATTAAGCCCAAGCATATCGCAAGCTGAACGAATTATGCGCATACGCCAATTTGGCCCCATACCGAACCTATTGGAGGTATTACATCCTTTAGCTTCGGCGAGTTCGCGCATTGCTTCAAATGTTTCTGACGATATATGCAGCGAGCCATAGCCAGAAGTTGAACCAATTGGCTGGTATAGTAAAGTTTTGCCGTATTTTAGCCTTGCATATTGCGCGCTGTGCATTCCGTATAAACTCGTGGTAGCCAGTAAAACCAAGCACGATCCCATTCTACCCTTTATTATCGTTATCTTACCCCTATACTTCTTTTTATACAAAGCTCGTAATTCATTGGATGCCAAGATGTAGGCGACCAATTTTCCGCCGAGCAATTCGTTATAGGGCGGCAATGCGCCTATTACATAAGCGTCCATCATCGAAATTAAATTTTCCGACCTGGTTTTGGTGTCCCAACCTATCCATTCATCACGATCGGGAATATGAATGATGCTGCTGCCAATTGCGGCAATTCCCATCACCGGACTTCCTTTTACTCCATCGTCTCTGATAATCAACCTCATTCTCCGACCAACATAATCGGACGAGGGAGAACTCCAGTAATATCTAAACAATCTAAAAAGATCGTTTTGCTCTTTTGTCTCGCATACTTCGATGCGCGGTTTTATCTTTGAAACCAAAGCACTTTCTCCGCTTGCTAAATTCTTTTGCCCTAATTCTGTATGCTCTTTAATCCACACCTCGTTGCGGTCTATTAGCGAATTCCGCGAATAAGCCATCGCTTGCCTAATGACTTCCTTGCTATAAGTCTGTGGAGCTGCTAATTCAAATGATTTTCCGGTATTGGAATGCAAACGCCAACCGAGTCGCACGAGATCATGCGTCAATAATAAAGTTACCTTCTCTTCCAACGAGAAATTCTTGTGATTTATCAATGGGCGAACAGCTGGGAGAAAAGGATTATTACGAGCAACACTCCGTGTTGTTGGTATAGTTAAGACATTCATTTGTAAATCTTACTAGAAATGAATTTTTCAAACTCTAGAACACGAATTGGTATTACAAATGGACTTTCAGAAGTAACCATATAAAGATTCCCTTTTATCGTTTCCCGCTGAATAAAGGTTGATATAACGCCTTCGTAATGAACATTTGATTTCACAAGAGCTTTAATGTCGTCAGAATTACCCATATGAAAAGCAAAGAAATTTTCCGTTTGTGTTCTAATTTCTTCAGAAATAGCCGAGGGCCTTTGGGTAATGGCCACTAGACCTATGCCGAATTTTCTTCCCTCTTTGGCCACTCTGACGAATGGGTTCGCATTTGTCTTAACAAACTCTTCGGACAAAACATTTTGAGCTTCCTCAACGAATATTACACAGGAAATGGGTTCCCCTAATTTTTCCGCCGTCGTAAAACTTGCTTTGTTAATCTCGAATATCTTTCTTACTATAATAGTTGAGACAATGCTGGCTTCTGTACTATCTTTCATGGACAAATCAATAATGACGGTCTTGCCCTGCCGGAGATAATCGCACACCTCTTCGTCCAGCTTAGAAGTTGAAGAGTGAAGGCCAGCTTTTTCATCTAACAGGAAGCCAATTCTTTTTCGAATCCCCATAATCGTGGGTCTTGCCTTTGCCTCGTCTTTAAACTCCCCATCTTTATTTTCTTTAGCTTGACCCCAAAAGTCAGGAAAATCTGTATGTAATTTTCTTGGATCAGTTACGTAATTCTCGATATTATTCATGAAGTCACCAGCGCCTTCATTTAGATATATCAAGAAAGACTTCATCACATCAGAAAATCCGGTTGTAAAATTCAAAATATCGCCAACCGAAAGACTCTTATACATATTCAAAGCGACTTTGCCACTATACTGGAAGTGCTTCTTATCTTCTTCGGAAATAGTTTTATCCGTATAGACAACGAGATTGTCTTTGATTTTTGGTTCGTTGATATCGCCCAAGCCAAGAGTTTTACCGCTTTTGGTAGCATATTCGCCGTTCAAATCAAAAATAAGTTTTCCAAATTCTAAATTACCACTGGTATGATAGAGTAAAACTTTTATAAGATTCGTCTTGCCGAAACCAGACTGAGCAAATACCATAGTGCGCTTCTCGCGCAATCGTTGCACATCGAATAAGATATCTCCCTTGTCTTTATGAATATCTTCACCGATACATATCTGTCCTATCGGGGCACCTGCGGAATCTTGCTTATTAATAATCCAATCCACTTCTCTTTTAGAGAGGTGCCTTGCGTGGTAAGAAACCACAGGAAGTTTTCTTACTGCGGTGGTGAATTCGATAGATTGACCGCTATCGACAAAAGTGCAAAGCATTCTTACCTTATACGTATAACTAAACATCTTTTGCTTGTCGCGCTCTGATAATTCTCGTTCTGCTATGCGCGCATAATGAACGGCAACAAGCGTTTTATCTTGCGAACGGAAAATAGGGTCTTCGTCATAGACCTCTTCTTCGACTCTAGTTAAAAACTTTTGCCCCTCTTCATTCTTTGGGGTAAGAACGATAAAATCCCCTCTTTTAGGGCTTGCTTTCGCATCCTCGTAAGAGGAGTAAATGAGAAGGGCGTCTTCGGTTGTTTTTTGTCCGTAAAGGACACCAAAATCTGTTCGTTCTGACATATTAAAATCTCGAGTGGATATCAAGAAACATATTCTCGATATCTACATGGTCCATGTGCTGTGCTAAATACATGGATTGTTTTACTCGGTTAATGACCTCTTCCTTAAACCCTGATTTAAGTGTAACAAAAATGTGCGCTTCTACAAGAGGGTATGGATAGCCTAGGATGTAATGTTCTTGTGTAAGACGAGTGAGTTCAGTGAAAATATATTTTAGTTTTTTCATGTCTCTCGTTTGATCATTTTTTTCGATTCCCGGAATTGCGTCAAAAATATTTACATCCGCAACAATCCAGTCATAATTCTGGAGCTTCTCGACGTAATCTAACCTCGCCGCAAAGAACAATCCGATGCCTCTCCCGCCCTTTAATGCCTTGCGTATAAACATTCCGCTCGATGAACCTCCGTATGCGTTCAGTAGGATGGGGCCTGACGCTTCAAGCCAACAACACAGTTTCTGTCGTTTTGAATCATTTTCTTTAAAGGGATATTGTGGTTTGAGCTTGTCCTGTAGGTAACTATCAATTTGGCGGAAAGTATAGGACAACTCCATCTTAATAGGAGAATTCTTTGTGATTCCCAGAAGATAGACCTCCTTTTCGTGTAAAAACTTCCCTAGTTTAACTAAAAATTCTTGTTTAATCTGAACGGACCTTAGATCTCCATCAAGAAGTATAAAATCGCCTGCTTCGATCTCTGGACGATTAGCCACCTCGTACACCAAAGACCATTCTAGTACCTCTTGGCAAAAAGCAAGCAATGTGGCAAGAGACTGGCAGAATATCTCTTTCTTGTAGGGAAATATTTCTTCGGTTTTTGAACCCAGAAATATCAAGAAATTATTGACCGGCTCCAATGCAAGTAATTCATCGTAAATTGCATCGAGGTGTTCCTGGGTAGTTATTAGGATGTTTATTGGCGTATACGACTTTCCTAAAAATACTGGATCGGACAGATCATTCATGCGCACCTGCTTCCCTAATTGGAAACAAACATATCCTCCTCTGTATAGTCCGATGGAAACGCCGTTATAGAAAGAGTGACTATTTATGCTCCCGTCAATCGCATACACCTTCCAAGTCCCCTTATCAATTTCGCCGAAAGAGATAATTTCAAAGATTTGTGGTGTTTCTGAATTCGATTCATTACCAACAACAGGGATACTATAAGACTTGCTAGTTCGCTCGTTTATATACTTTGCAATCGAGTCAATAGCACTTTGAGGTATTTTATCTTCCATGTTATTTTTACTTCAATAACTCATCGACGCTCGCGCCGAGCACGGCGGCTATCCTTTTAATTGTATTAATAGTGGGGTTAGGTGTTTTGCCAGATTCAATTTTTACGATAGTCGGAAGAGACAAATCGGCTGCTCTCGCTAACGCCTCTTGGGACATTCCTTTTTCCCGTCTGTATTTCCGAATTATTTTGCCTATTCCGAGTTGATCTTTTGACATGCCTATATATCTTTATGTGTAATAAAAAATAAGTCAGCAGATATAAGTATTATACTACGCTGTCATAATATTTTCCATACGCACGCAAATCAACTGATGTTGAAGATGGGTAAGTCTGGTCTATTAAGGGCTGGCTTACTATTTTGCGGATGTTAGCCAAAACGGAAGAATAGAGCATCCCTTTTTATAGTTATTTTAGAAAATTAACCGAATCCGGCAAATTCTCCCGCCTTGTCTTTAATTCATGATTGTTTAGAATGACAATGATGATTCTTCTGACACCGGAAGACTCTCGTAAAAAGTTCGAACGTCCTCTACGGTGGTGCACCCGAATAAATAACGGCTGATAATGCGGATATATTTCCCTTGGAAATAGACACCCCAAGGAGAAATCGAACTTTTCTTGCTAATAGCTCGTATTTCTGGAAAAAAGTGCGGGCTAAGAATATACTTTATTGATACGCTATTTATGCTATCATCGTAATGATGAGTGGGGAATCATGTTTTATCTGGTGTTTATTAAGCCATAATAAACACGTTTAGGAAAAAATGCCTATGCCAAAAATACCTAACCTATTTTACTCAACGGACTCCGACAAGATAACTTTACATCGCCGTATAATCCCCAACCAAAAGCAACAAGAGCTACAACAAGAACGTTGGACGGATCTCTGCGAGTACCTCATAGGCGACCTTAATGAGGTTTCTGGATACAAGATATCTTCATGGTTACAGGGCTCTTATAAATTTAAAACACAAGTTCGCCCCTCCAAAAAAGGGGGTGAGTTTG
Organism: Candidatus Aminicenantia bacterium; assembly: GCA_041479905.1. GTDB lineage: Bacteria > Acidobacteriota > Aminicenantia > Aminicenantales > Saccharicenantaceae > RBG-16-66-30. The sequence goes on along the minus strand of JBGOYY010000045.1, from coordinate 12,235 downwards.
ATATCGATGTGGGCATCTACTTTAATTGGCAAGGAAGTCCTACGGATGGGAAATACTCACCGTGCGAACTCAAATCGTTTGTCCAGGAAAGCTTGCTTCGATATAAAGATGAGGCGGAGGATGAGATAGAAGTAGCTAGTCCTCCCAAGGAGAGGTGTTCTCGAATACGTTTTCCTGGCGATTTTCATATTGATGTACCAACATATCATCTAGATGAAGAAAGGGATGCACGGGCATTGGCGACCGAACACGACCAATGGGAATATAGCGATCCGAAAGCACTCTATTTATGGTTCAGGAAATACTTTGCTGATGACGAAAGCGCGCAAGTCCGGCGGCTTATCCAATATTTAAAAATATGGGCTTCTTTGCAGCTTAAAAGACCTCCATCTTCTGTATTACTGACAGTCCTTATTGCCGAAGCCTATTTGACGCTTACGGATAAAGATATCGATGGAGACGATGTCGCCCTCAGAAATACCTGCGAGCAGATTGTAAAACGGTTAGAAAAGGATAACCAAGTTTATAACCCGGTGGATACAAATGAAGATCTAAACCGTCTTACAAAAGATGAAGTGGATTCTTTCATAGAGAAGCTTCATGAAATAATCAATATTGCCGATAGAGCGCTAGCCGCCTCAGCAGAAATAGAATCTGTAATAATATGGTCAGAGGCATTCCGGCACTTCTTTCCCGTTCCCAAAGAGGATCAAGCAGATCCAAAAAGCCGCGCATTAATGCCTATAAAATTTACCCCCGAAGTTCAAATAAGAGCGGTTCCAAGAGAAAATAAAAACAAACAATATAATGGCCAGAATCGCATTGGTCCGATTCCAAAAGATTGCGATATATATTTTACGTTAACAAACGCGAGGCAATTACCGCCAGGAGCCAATATTAAATGGACAGTTCGCAATGAAGGAGAAGAGGCAGAGTATATTAATGACATGGGTCATTTGGCCCTGGGGGAGGATCAAACAAAAGCCAAAGAAAGTTCGGCTTATAAGGGAACGCACTATATGGATGTTGCAGTGACTTCGTATTTAGGCGAAGTGCTTGGCTTCCGGCGGTTGCCTGTTGAAATCTCTGGGTATTTCATGCCTCCGCGGAATCCAAAAAAACCTGGATATACAAGGTTTCGAAAAAGAAAATAATATGACTATTGATGACAATAAAAAAGTGGATGTACTTCTTTCCGCGCTTGAGGAGCGTTATAGTTCTATCCATAAAATAAGGGAAAGAGTTCAAAGCATTGGCCTTTGGGCACTGGGACTTCTCCTTGGCGCTGGTGGGTGGCTAATGCAGAGCGATATTATTCTTTCAACTTTGCGGAAAATTATCGCGATCGTCATTATTATTGGAGCGGTTTCTTTTATACGGTTTATATATCTTGAGGATCTACGCAAAGGATTTAATAGCCAACAAAAAATAGCCGTTCGACTTGAGAAGGCGCTATGTCTTTATTCGAAAGGTATTTTCGATGACTCAGACGAATCAATATATCCCGCAAAGTGGGCGCGGGCCGGAACTGAAAAAAGCGATGGTAAATTCTTCGATTCAACCTATGGGCTTCTATATATAGGTGTTGCGTTTATTTTAATAAATATCCTGCTAAATGGGTGCTTCCATCATTGATAAAAAAGCCAAAGTCCATAAGCTGTCCTAAAGACTGCAATGCGCCCATAGTTATCAAATTCGGCAAATTCTCCCGCCTTACGGAAAAGGCGGGTTTTTGTTCTAATGTCTTGGCAGATTTAGGGAGTTTTCTTTTGTTTTGGGGGTGATATAATTAAAATAAAGTGTAGTCCATGATAATACACTGAGGCCTCAAAATGTACTCCGTAAGCAAACGCAAGTAATAAATAAATCCAAAATAATAACCATGAAAAATAGAGCACATAACGAATCAAAAGATGCAAGGTTGGCTAGATTCCGAAAGAACCCACCCGAAGAAGCCATAGAGACTTTGCTTAATTCAATAGATAACTTCTTTAATAACGAAATCCGCCTAACTCCCGATAATGCACAAACTTCTTTGCTTTTTCTGGGCATACACGCCGTAGCCTTAACCATCTCTGGGGTATTCTTCAATAAAACCGGCTCGGAAGGATATGAATTGTTTCTGGAAAGATTTGTTGATGGAAATAGTGACGATACAAAATATTCGGCCATAGCTAGGAAAATCCACGATTGGAGAAATGTATTAGCGCACCAATGGATAGGGTCCGTTGGCCACGAGATTGGATACGATTATAAAATGGAGCTTGGTTGGCAACAAAGAGATGGAATAATATTTATAAATCCGAGAATATATTGTGAACAATGCATGATGGCTTTCTCCCGCGGAGGGAAAATATGGAGTTACAACAAAATGTTTAGCGGGTCAGATCTTCAAGCGATTAAAGAACGCATTATTCAAAAATATGTGAGAAAATAATATGAAAATATCTACGACCGCTGGCCCAAATGGGAAGATAGAAAGACAAATAGACTTTGAAGGAGCCTTGCTTCCAGATGGAAGGTCGATTGACAAAGTGCTAACGGAAAACGATACCTTAAAAGCAGAAGTTGATACGCTCCATAGAAAACTCGATGATAGCTCATCAATATTAGTCTATTTGATACATAATAAAACTGTAAGGATAATAGTGGAAGTCGCCCTTATTGTCCTTACGGTAATAGGAGTGATCTCGCTCTTGTAAGTAATATGGTTGAGTTGTTGGCAACCAGAATTACTGTTCGCGTGTATTAACAATTGCCATATTTGCCGAATCCGGCAAATTCTCCCGCCTTACGCAAAGGCGGGTTTTTGTTCTAACGTTTTGGTAGATATCGGGAGTTTTCTTTTGTTTTGGGGCAGTTATTTTCTTTGCTCCATTTGATACAGACATCATAGTTCTTCATTGATCAACAACCTCCATGCCCTTAAGTCGCGGTTCGATTCTCATAAAATTACTATAAGCCTTTTGTTCTGCTCTAATCAACTTGCATCTTAGCCGGGGGCGTGTACTAGTTTTCGCCGAGCGGAGGAAACACCATCCTCCGGTTTGTTGGCATGCCCTTGACAAAATTCTATTTTGTGTTAGTATTTAGCAACAATGAAGGGGCTATTCTTATCCGATCATTCCGAAAGGCAGCGTAAAAAGCCTATCTGATCCCTTTACAGCTTGATTTTTCTGAACCGCGCAGGCTTCAAGTCGACTCGCAACAACGATGACACCGCCAGGGCGATCTCCCTGGACATCGAGCACGTCCGATCTTCGTTCGATGGTTAAAACACAAAAATATCAAAACAATCCCCAGGAGTTGCGTTATTCATCTCAGCTTCACAGCTTCTGAGGACTCTAAGAACAAATAGAACCGCCAGCAATCTAGCCGGAGGCTTTTTTATATCAGCTTTTATCCACACTTTTTCTCTAAAATTAACCTAAATAGTCGATTTCTCCCCCCTTATATTCCCGGAAGCATTTTTTAAGATTAAGACGAATGATTAATCCGAGAATCCCCAATTTGCTGCGCAGATTTCGCAAGGCCCGGGGCTTGAATCAGAAGCAAGCCACGGGGATTCTTGGCATTGGAAGCCCAACCATAATCTCGCGCTGGGAGAAAGGAAAGTGCCTTCCGAGCTTGCTCAACGCCTTTAAATTGGCCGCGTTGTATCGAACGATGGCCGACGCTTTGTTTCCTAACCTAACGAATATTCTCAGACAGGAGCTCCTAAAACGGGAGGAAGGATTATTAAAGGCGAGATGCGCCAAAGCAGGTCAATAAAAAACCTCTAAATTATGAGTGAAAACGAGAAAAACAAAATACGAAGTCTAAGCCGGCGCGGATGGTATTGGATTAACAGAGAAATCCTGGCCGGGTACGGGAAGCGGCTGAAATCCTCGGGGATCGCCGTCTATAACGTCCTGGCCTCCTACGCCAACCAGGGGACCCAGACCTGTTTCCCGGCCCAGCAGACGATAGCCGATCAGATAGGGCTTCACCGAGTAACGGTGAACCGGAAAATAAGCCAGTTACGGCAGTTGGGGCTTTTGAAGATCGAAAGACTCAAAGACCGCTGTCTTTATTCGCTTCTGAACTCTGATGTATCGGATACGCTACACCCTTGTAGCAGGAACGATACAAGGGATATAGCGCCAGGCTACATAAACAAGAATAAGAGAACAAGAATAAATATCAATAATATCGATAATAAAAAATATTTAGCGACGGACGACGAATCTTTTAAGGGATTTAAACCTCAAACGAGAGAAGAGCTCCTGGCCTTGGACATAGCCCAGACGCTAAGCGACCTGAAATCGCTTCCTTTGTACCTCAAGTACGCCAAGAGCCTTCCCGAATCCCGCATAAGAGAAGCCCGGAGCTGGGTAAAACAGGTTCCCGATGAAAACATCAAAAAGAGTCGAGCCGCTTTATTTAATTATATCATCAAAAAAAATGCTAAAAGAGTCTCTTCGAATCATCGGCATTAATCCAGGCACAAGATATCTGGGACTTGCAGTCTTTCAAGACCGGAGCCTGTTTGATTGGAGAATCAAGCGATTGGACGGGAAATGGTCTAAAGAGAAAATTAGTAAAGCGATTGATGTTATTTCCGACTGTATCAAGCGGCATGATTTAAAGATCATTGCCCTCAAGAAGCTCCATCCGGCCCGCTCGTCCAAGAATCTCAGGCTCCTGGTTTCGAGAATCAAATCTCTGGCTCAGAGAAAGAAAATCGAGGTTTATCAGTACTCAATAAAAGAGCTCGAGGATTTCTTTCTGATCGACGAGAGACACAATAAAAGGACCTTGGCTGAGAAGATGGTGTCCGATTATCCGTGTCTCGTTCACGAACTGGAAAAAGAAAAGGCTCATAAAAACAAGAACCCTTATCACCTGAGGATGTTCGAGGCCGTTGCTATGGGTGCGGCCTGTTTCCATAACCTGTTTAAGGCTTAGGCCAGGTCTAAAGGCTAAGTCGGCCTTTAATCCCCCATCCTAAGCGCCAAGTAACCGCTTTTCTTGACTTTTCTGCTGTATTTTGTAAGCTTAGGCCATATAAGCTTGGGAGGCATAGCTTGTCCAAAATGGCAAAGCGTCGATTATTAAACAATTAAAAGGACAAAAACCATGAAAAAAATTTGGATTGGGACAGGAATCATTGCGATCCTTATCATAGTCACAATATTCATTGTTCTCCCTGCAAAACCTAAAGGATATTCTGTAAGAATCGGCTATGTTCCTGTCACTGTAGATTTACCTTTTTTTGTCGCGATTGAAAGAGGCTATTTCAATAAAGAAGGGTTAAAAGTTGAACCCATTCGATTTGAAACAACGGTACAATTATATGATGCAATGTTATCAGGCAGGATTGACGCTACGGCAATTGGAGGGCTTACCGCTCTCTATGGAGTAGAAGCTAATAATAAGGGGCAGTTTAAAATTTATGCCTTTAATGCCAATGATGAAAATAGTTATACCGATTCGCTGATAGTAAGCGTCAACTCGAATATCACGTCTCCCTCTCAACTTAAGGGAAAGAAGATTGGCGTATTCCCGGGAACAACAATTGTAGTTGGGACAAAATTGGTAATGCGGAAGTTCAATCTCAGTGATTCAGATTATGAGATAGTGCAAATCTCACCTAATCTGCAATTACAGGCATTACAGACAGGGCAAGTTGATGCCTTAATGACAGTTGAGCCGACAGGCACGATAGCTCAGTTAAAAGGAATCGGCAAGTCTATACTCGAAGCCCCAAATGAAAAATACCTAACCAATCCATTTCCTGGTGGAGCTGCGGCATTTCTTACTTCTTGGGCCGAAAAACATCCTGACCTTGCTCTAAGAATCAAAAGGGCGACTGATGAAGCAATTGATTATATAAAAACTAATCCTGATGAATCGAAGAAATATTTGCCCAAATATACGGGACTTACCGAGGATATTGCAGTGAAATCTAGACTTTGTTTGTTTTGGAAAACTGAAGATGCAGACAGAAATGCAATCCAGAAATATGCAGATATTTTATATAGCGAAGGCATCTTCAAAGGAAGAATAGACACATCAAGTTTCTATTTTGAATCTAAATAATTCTCGATCCCTATGCTAAAACCATATGTATGTATTGAAAAGATAGGCAAGTCATATCTAGAGAATCATAAGATTAAAAATCAGCTAGTTGTATTAGATGGGATAGATATTAATATAAGAAAGAGTGAATTTGTTTCCATTTTTGGACCGAATGGCTGCGGAAAGACTACTCTGCTAAATATTATCGCAGGACTAATTAGGCAAGATTCGGGCAGAGTAACTATCAATGGGAGGGCCCCGCAAGAAGCGCACATTGGATACGTCTTTCAAAACTATCCTCAGTCTCTTCTCCCCTGGAAAAAAACTATAGATAATATAGCATTTCCTTTAGAACTTCAGGGGATAGATCGGACAGAAAGAAGGAAAATGGCAAAGGATCTCGTTGATTCTCTGGCCTTAGATATTCCTCTCAATAGTTTCCCTTATCAGTTAAGCGGCGGTCAGCAACAAATGGCGGTTATCGCAGGATCTCTGATCAGCAATCCGGACATATTATTAATGGACGAACCTTTCAGCGCGCTTAATTATCAAACTAGACTTTATATGCAAGATAAAATTCAAGAGATCTGGGATAAGACAAAAATCACGTTAATTTTTGTCTCACATGAGATTGAAGAAGCCATTTATACGGCAGATAGGGTAATTATTTTGACGAACAAGCCAACACATGTAGCAAATATTTATGAACCTGAGTTAAAGAGGCCGAGAACTCGCGATGTGACACTATCCAAAGACTTTCTTGATATGAAGAAAGACATATTAAGTCTGATGGATTTTGAGATTAAATGAAAAGAGAAATAATTATTGGACCGATAGTTCTTCTTATTATATGGGGCATAATTCACTATACTGGATTAATAAATCCAGTCCTTTTGCCGAGCCCGATAGCGGTTGCAAAAGCGGTGATAGCCGAATTTGCGCATGGAAAATTGCTTCAAGATCTTGTAGCGACAATAATCAGGTTTTTATGGGGCTTTTTATCCGCGGCTATCGTTGGGATAATTCTCGGAGTAATCTTTGGCTACTACGAGAAGCTCTACTCATCTGTTGAAGTAATCATCGACTTCTTTAGATCAGTTCCCGCAACTGCCTTGTTTCCCCTATTCATGCTCGTTTTTGGAGTCGGAGATTTCGCTAAGATTAGCGTGGTCTTTTTTTCTTGCTCTCTGATTATTCTCATCAATACTGCCTATGGTGTAAAAAATGCTTCTCTTTTACGAATAAGGCTAGCAAGAGTCCTGAGAGCGAATCGCAACCAATTGTTATTTAAGATAATCTTGCCAGATTCACTTCCACATATTTTTGCGGGTTTAAGAATCGGGATATCCTATGCCCTTCTTGTAGTCGTTGTTACAGAAATGTTCCTTGGCACGCTGATTGGGTTGGGACACCGTATTATTGATGATCAGTTGATATATAAGGTACCAGAGATGTATGCGGCGATTATTGTCACTGGCATACTTGGTTACATCTTAAATAAAGGCTTTGTTTATTTCGAACATAGGATTGTGCATTGGAGTGGGAAGTGAACGCGTTAAAACACGTTTGCAATTTCCGAGGCATTGAGTTCATCTTCAGTTTATTTCGCAAAAAATACTCGATTTTGCCAATTTTAATAATCATTGCAGCATATCCATTTATTGGAACAGAAATTAACTCCAAGGGAAGCACTTCAGAATGGACGGTATTTCTTATTTATATATTTATTATTATTTTATTTCCCGGATGTATTTTTATTAGTCAGAATTACCTAATGAGGGGGTTATTTGTATGGGGAATGGGAGTGCTTGTTTTATCTATTGGTATAGTCAAAGCTGCTCTCCCGAGCTACGAACATGGATGCTTAATCCAGTGGCTTAGTAGCTTCAAATCCAGCCCTTGGACTATGAGCTTGGGCAAGATAACAGAACACCGGGAGCTCCTGTTGTGGTCGCCTGGTTTATTTTTCGCAGTCTTTGTAGGAATTATTTCTATTCTCGGATACGAGGCTTCAAAAAAGGCTAGAGATATATTACTTAAGCGCATATCTTCTGATAATTTTGTTTTGGAGATCGGCAAACTAATGGATGAAATTAGAAAGGATTCTCTGAAGAGTCGCATATATATGATTGTTTCTTCGCCATTGATTGGTCAACTTAATGATGATCCTAATTATAAATACGTAAGACGCTTTTGGAAATGGGTGTTGAATGAACGTAATAAGAAAGCCGTTATCATGAAAATTATTTGTTTGACAGATCTTTCAGCATGGGAACTATATGAGGATTTCAATAAAGATGTCCAAAATCGAAATGAATGCAAGCGAAAGTATAATGAATCGAAAAAGTGCTGTGATAAGTTGGACGAACTCCAGAAAAAGAACAGCGCTAAGGTAGATATAAAAATAAAAAGAAGGGATAATTTGCCGCTCGTAAGGATGCTAATTATAAGAACTCAATGTCGCTCAAGAGGCATATTTTTTATGATGGTTTCTTCCAAAGAGGAAGGCAAAACAAAATTAGAAATACAAGGGTTTCAAACCGAAGATCCCGCCGTGGTGGATATATTGTCAAACATCTTTGAAGAAGAAATCAGATATGAAGAGCCAATTACAAGAATCGGAACTGAGCGCTTATAGAAATATAATGAATAAAAAAGAGTGGCAATTACATTTAGAAAATATGAGGCGCCTCGTCGTTTCGATTTCCGAGATGTTTGATGCATTATCTATGAGTAACTCGCGAAAAGAAATATGGATACTCACATCATCGCCGGCTTTAGGTAATCTTACGCTTCGTTTAGGTAATCTTACGCTTCCTTCCGCTAATAAAGCTATCAAAGATACTTATACTAAATTCAATAAGTTATTATCTAATATCTGCGAAAAAGGGGATATCCCCGTACATCTTATATGTTTTGGCGATACATGCGATAGGGGTAAAAAAACAATAAGTGAATTTTATATTGAGGCAAAAACTTCTTATTTGAAATTGCGGACACAATTAGGGCTTAGCGAAGATCAAATAGAAATAAGTGCCCACGAAGCTTTAGATGAAGCAAGGGCCTTAATCCAGAAAATGTCCCCAAGAAAAGGGCGTGTAGAATTACGGCAATTCCCTGATTTAAGCATATGGGCTTATGAAATAAAAGATAACTCTCGCGTAGCGAAATGCAGAGCGATATTCTATTTAAATGTAAAGGAGCTTCTGCCCATAAACATTCAGGCTTTTAACGTTTGCGATACGAAACTTGCAGAATATTTAATATCTATTGCTAGGGCAAAAGAAAATAAAGAATACGAGGATCAAAAGAATTCGCTAATGACATAGGCTGCGAGGGTTTTTATTCGTTAGCCGTGCGATTCGCTAATCAGCTTAATATATGAGTTTTTCATGTTAAGGATTCTGCTTATATCGCCATCTCTGCCGACACCCAAGAAATTATTCTCTCCAGAGAATTGGTTCCCGCCTCTTGGGATTAGTTACCTGTCTTCAATTTTAAAAGAACGTAATTATGAGGTTGATATTCTGGATTCCTTAATTATTAATTTAAAATACCCAGAGAATGATCCCATTGACTTTGAGTACGCCGTTGAAAACGCTATGTCTGATAAAAAATATGATTATGTCGGAATATCTGTTCTTTCTCATACAAGAATAGTAGCATTAAATATATCTAGAATAATTAAAGCAGTATCACCTAATACCAAAGTTATCTGGGGAGGTCCACATCCGTCAGTTATGTATGAACAATTAGCCTGCAACTATTCCAAGATAATTGACGCAATTGTAGTCGGTGCAGGTGAAGACTGCATCATCGATGTAATCGATTATTTATCGGGCCATTTTGTAAAAAGGCCAGCTAATATTATTATAAATAATTGCCTAATATTTCATTCGAATAATTCCCCATATATCAAGTCACATATCGATTATCTTCCAGATTATGCATCTTATTTGAATTATTCCTATAATATTAGAAATATATCAATTATCGGCTCAAGAGGGTGTCCATTTAATAGTTGCGATTACTGCGCAGGTAAATGGATTCCATATAGAGAAAGACGTGTCGATGATATCGTTAAAGAAATAGAATTCCTGACGGGTTCTTATTATATCGAAAGAATTCATTTTCATGATAATACTTTCACCATGGATAGGGATAGAACGCTTCGATTGTTCAACGAAATAAAAAACAGGTATTTGCAGATAAATGTTTCAATGAAAACTAGAGCCGATTGTATTGATGAAAAAATAGTTGCGTCATTCCATAAAATTGGTGGCAGAACAATTTCGTTCGGTTTAGAAACCGGAAATCAGGGGCTCCGCAAGAAACTGGGGAAAGATGTTAGCAATTCGAGAATAATCGAATTGTCGAATATCATTAAAGATTACGACCTTTCATTCGGTGTCTATATATTGCTGGGGCATCCTGAAGAAACTGATAGGGATATTGAAGAAACCATCGAGTTTCTCCAAATAATATGCCCAGACGAAGTAGTCGCCAGCATCGTCTGTTTATATCCGGGCACGCAATTATATAGCAGAGCAATAATTGAAGGGAAAATGGCCCAAAACGATTGGCTGACGAATAGAATCTGTTTTGCATATGCTGATGAGGGCAGAAAAAGAAAATTATTCTATTATGAAAATATAATCAATGAAATGTTCCCGAGGTTTATTGAATGGACAGAAAATAGTGGCTTATATAATGTTCGAGAAAGCCCACAATTTTGATGTTGCCCCTGAAATCATTATTTTATATTGTCATAAAGGCATAAATGCTTTATTGTTAACCACGGCCTTCTGTAAAAGATCACTTCAAATGTCGTTCGCGATTGCGCGGCCATAATTGGTCTCACTTCAGCTCGCCGCCGTCTAGTCGGGCAGAACGCCTCGAAAGCTCTTGAAATATGCCAAAGAAGGTATGCGTTTGAGATCGGGACGATAGCGATTGAGGGAAGCCGGGAGTCGCTTATCAAAGACGATCGGGTAAAGAAGATTCTTGTCGGCTGAATATATGTCCAGCGGCGTGATAATTTACGAGCGGATCGGCGTATAGATTTACGAGTTGGGGCGGTGGTTAAGGCATCGCCTGAAGGTTCCCCGAAAAGAGAAGATGTGGCATTCTTCTCCTTCATCTGCGGGATGGAGAGGAGAAAGGAATGCCACAGACGAGGCTTACGCCCGCCGACGCGGATTTTATCATGAAGCTCAACGAAGTGGGATATTCCAACTCGGAGGTTGCCCGGAAGCTTGGGGTAACGGAGGGGGCGATCCGGTATCGGTTGGGACGGCAGGCCTTGGAAGACGGGCGGAAGGGCAAGCCATCCGTTTTGGCTGGGTATCGGGGAGTGATCGAGGTCTGGATCGAGGATTACAAGGACAGTCCGAAGCGACCGACGTTGTTGAAGCTGGACGACATGCTTCGTGACCATCATGGGTATGACCGCTCCTATGACGCGATGCGCCGGTATGTCCGGAAACCTTTTCCGGGGTTTCACAAGAAGGGGGCCTGCATCCGTCTGGAAACGCCGCCCGGCAAGCTGCTTTTCGTCGACTGGAAGGAGGACCTCCAGGTCCAGCTCGGCGCGCCGGGCGCCTGGGCTGTGGTCCAGGCCCTGTGCTTTGCTTTGGGCTTCAGCCGGAAGATGGTGATCGGGTTCTCGTTCAAGAAGGACTTGGAGAGCTTCCTCGCCGGACACCAGGAGGCGTTTCGGGAGTACGGGGGACGTGATCTGCTCCCCGGATCCTGGTCCAAAAGAGATGCTAGATTTTTATGTTAGAATCGGCATCCGGGAAGGAGCAGAGGATGAAGAAGAGTCGTTTCACGGAGGCCCAGGTCGCCTTCGCCCTGCGGCAGGCGGAGTCGGGCACCCAAGTGGCTGAGATCATCCGCAAGCTGGGGATCTCAGAGCAGACGTTCTACCGCTGGAAGAAGAAGTATGCGGGGATGGGGGTGGCAGAGCTGCGACGCTTAAGGCAGATCGAGGATGAGAACCGGCGTCTTAAGCGGCTGGTGGCGGACCTGACGCTCGACTGTGTTTAGTCAAGGGAAAATACCCGAAAAAATCGTCCTAAAATACCCATGAGCCCGCGAGTATTTTTTCCGAGTGCTTTTGCCGCATGAGGGCGTGTTTCATTCGGTAGCTTTCGCCCTCGAACAACAGGATGTG
>JBGOYY010000044.1:0-24073 GCA_041479905.1 Candidatus Aminicenantia bacterium | reverse complement strand
GCTCCTGGCCAGGAAGGCCTCGGGGCCGAAGATCGTCTGCCTGACGGCCTACGACTACCCGACGGCGATGATCCTGGACGAGGCCGGCGTCGACCTCATCCTGGTCGGCGACTCCCTGGGCATGGTCGTGCTGGGCTACGCAAACACCGTGCCCGTGACCATGGACGAGATGATCCACCACACCCGGGCCGTCACCCGGGCGGTCCAGAGGGCCCTGGTCGTCGGCGACATGCCCTATTTCTCGTTCCACCTGAGCGCCGACGAGACCATCCGCAACGCCTCCCGCTTCCTCAAGGAGGGCGGCGCCGCGGCGGTCAAGATCGAAGGAGCCTCGCAGAAACGCCTGAAGCTCGTCGAAGCCATGGTCGATGCCGAGATCCCGGTCATGGGCCACGTCGGCCTGACGCCTCAGTCCATCCATCACCTGGGCCGCTACCGGGTCAAGGGGACGGGGGCGGAGGAAGGCCGGCGCATCGTCGCCGACGCTGCCAACCTGGAAAAGGCCGGGGCTTTCGCCGTCGTCCTCGAATCCGTGCCCGCGGAGATCGCCGAGGCCGTCACCCGGACGCTCAAGATCCCGACGATCGGCATCGGCGCGGGCCCCGCCTGCGACGGGCAGGTCCTCGTCTTCCACGACATGATGGGTTACTCGACGGGCTACATGCCCAAGTTCGTTAGGAAATACGCCGAGCTCCACAAGGTCATGAGCGGGGCCGTCGAGGCCTACTCCAAGGACGTCCGGGAGGGCCGTTTTCCGGACGACGCCACGTCCTACCACCTGAAGCCCGACGCGGCCGCCGAGGTCGCCCGAAAGAAGGGCCTGAAAGCGAAGGGGAGAACGATACGATGAAGGTCGTCACCAGCGTCGCCGGGATGAAGGCTCTCGCCCGGCGATGGAAGAAAGAGGGTAAGAGCATCGGCTTCGTCCCGACCATGGGCTATCTCCACGAGGGGCACCTGAGCCTCGTCCGGGAGTCGAAGACGCGGGCCGACGTCACGGTCGTCAGCATCTTCGTCAATCCGGCCCAGTTCGGTCCCAACGAGGACTTCAAGAAATACCCGCGGGACCTCGAGAAGGATTCGGCATACCTGGAGAAGGGCGGCGTCGACTGCCTCTTCTACCCCGACGCCGCGGAGATCTATCCTCCCGGTTATAGGACCTATGTCGAAGTCCGCGGCCTCCAGGACCGGCTCTGCGGCAAAGCCCGGCCCGGCCATTTTCAGGGTGTCGCAACCGTCGTCCTCAAGCTCTTCGATATCGTCGGGCCCGGCCTCGCCTTCTTCGGCGCGAAGGACGCCCAGCAGGTCTTGATCATCGGGAAGATGGCCGTGGACCTCGACCTCGACACCGAGGTCGTGACTTGCCCTCTCGTTCGGGATCCCGACGGGCTGGCCCTGAGCTCGCGGAATGCCTACCTGTCTCCCGAAGAAAGAAAGGCCGCCCTCGTCCTGTCGATAAGCCTGCGCTGGGCGGAGCGGGCCGTCGCGGCGGGGGAGCGGGACACGGCCAAAGTGATCGCCGGCATCCGGGCCGCGATCGAAGCCGAACCGCTGGCCCGGGTCGATTACGTCGAGGCCGTCGACCCGGTCAATCTCGATCCGGTCGCCGAGATCCGCGGCGACGTCCTCATCGCCCTGGCCGTTTTCGTGGGTTCGACCCGTCTCATCGACAACATCCGCCTTCACGTCTGAAGAGAACCTCCATGATCATCCCGGGTGCTTTATTTCCTTGACTACGGCCCACTGCCGGCGATATCATCATTTCACGAGGGGAGGCACATTCGTTTCGGACTCTGGACGCTCAACTCCAAACGTCGTCCTGGCGGAGCTGATTTCTCTTTCTCCCCCTGGCTATTAGAGGTGAAAGACTAGAGACATGAAAGAAAAGAAGAAGGATTCAGACATTACCGAGCGCAAGCGACTGGAAGAGGCGCTGCGTGCATCACAACAGATCGTCGAAGGGATCATCAACGCGATACCCGTGAGGGTATTTTGGAAGGACGAGAATCTCGTTTACTTGGGCTGTAACGCGGTTTTCGCGCGCGATGCGGGATTTGCCGATCCGAAAGACATCATCGGGAAAGATGATTACCAGATGGGCTGGCGTGACCAGGCGGAATTATATCGCGGCGATGATCGCCAGGTCATCGAGAGCGGCAACTCCAAGTTTCTCATTGAAGAACCCCAGACGACTCCCGAAGGGAACACCATCACGCTTCTTACGAGCAAGGTACCTCTGCGCAGTTCTGAGGGGAAGATCATCGGCGTTCTCGGAACGTACATGGACATCACCGAGCGTAAATGGGCGGAGGAGGCGCTGCGGGAGAGCGAGAAAAAGTACCGCCTGCTGATAGAAACCGCTAACGAATCAATCGTCGTCGCCCAAGACGGCCTGCTCAAGTTTGTCAATCCCGTGTCCCTTGTCCTGTTGGGGGGGTATTCGGAGGAGGAACTCCTGGGTAGGCCATTTCCCGAATTCATCCACCCGGATGATCGGAGCATGGTGGTTGAAAATTACCGGCGACGGATCGCAAACGAGGCAGCACAGCCCCGGTATGCCTTCAGGGTGGTCGCCCGTGACGGCATTGTCAAGTGGGTGGAAATCAATGCGGCCTTGATCGAATGGCAAGGCAAACCGGCCACGTTGAATTTCCTCACCGACATCACAGAGCGCAAGCGCGCGGAGCAGCAACTGCGGGAGTCGGAAGAAAAGTACAAGGTGCTTTTTGAAGGAAGCTCGCTTGGCATACTAGCAACCGATATGGAAACGAAAATGTTCGTATTTGCCAATCCATCCATGTGCCGGATGCTCGGGTATTCAGCGGCAGAGTTGTTGCAGTTGGGTGTTTCGGACATTCACCCAATGGACGCACTGGCCGAAATCATGTCAGAGATGGAGATCCAGGTACGAGAAGGCACGTCGCTGATTCAAGAGATTTCATGCCTGCGGAAAGACGGCACCGTGTTCTTTGCTGACATCGGCGGCGCTAGCACCTTCGTTAATGGGCGGAGACTCGCCGTGGGCTTCTTCACGGATGTGACCGAGCGCAAGCGGGCGGAGGAAGAGATCGGCCGTAAGTCGAAAGAATTACAGGAGAAGAACGACGAGCTGAACCGCATCACCTACGCCGTCTCGCACGACCTGAGAAGCCCGCTGGTGACGATCCAGACTTTCCAGGAACATCTGGAACAAGACCTCCGGAACCGGGATGCGGCGCTGGTGGCCAAGGACCTGGGCTACATCCGAGGCGCGGCCGATAAGATGGGCCGCCTGCTGGACGAGCTCCGCCGCCTTTCGCGGGTCGGGCGGATCGTCAACCCTTCCGAGGAAGTTCCGCTTCAGGAGATCATGAAAGAGGCCCTGGACTTGGTGGCCGGGCGGATTATGGCCCGGGGGGTGCGGGTCGATCTCACGCAGGAACCCGTCGCGCTCTATGGCGATCGGACGCGCTTGGTCGAGGTCTTCCAGAACCTCTTGGATAACGCCGCCAAGTTCATGGGCGACCAGCCGGCGCCCCGCGTCGAGATCGGCGTGGAACAGGCCGGCGAGGAGCTGGTGTTCCACGTGCGCGATAACGGAATCGGGATCGGTCCGGAGGTGCAGCCGTTGGTTTTCGGCCTGTTCCGTAAGCTCGATCCCGGCTCGGAGGGCGAGGGCATCGGCCTAGCGCTTGTACGGCGGATCGTGGAGTTGCACGGCGGCCGGATCTGGGTGGAATCGGAAGGCCTCGGCAAGGGCACGACGTTCCGGTTCACCCTGGCGAAGACGAGACGCGAGCAGGCCGAGAAGGCGACGTCAAAGAGTTCACTATGAAAAAGATCGTAAGCCTTCTACCCTTTTTCGCCTTATTGTTCCTGCCTTTATTGTTTTATCCCGGTGCCGGCGTATCGGCTTGGAGAAGTAGCAGCGACGTGCACGCTATATTTGAATTTGCTTCAGCACTGCTCGCCATAACGGCAGGAATAATGGTTCTGCTTCATTTTTATTCGACGGGCCGCTGGTTCTTTTTAATTATTTCAATCGGATTCGTTCTAATAGGGACCGAAGAATTTGTTCACGCCATATTCTCTTTTAGTGGATTTTGGCCTGAACCATTCCCGACCGTTAAATTGGCAATTTCCACAACCTGGTTGACCGGACATTTTGTGCTGTTAACATCGTTTTTCATCGCTCTCATTTTCGGAGAAAGAAGAGTCGTTCCGGCAAAAAGGGCGTTGTATGCTGTTATCTATAATATTATCGGTTTCATTTGCACAGCCTTCGTTGCGTTACTCATATTCAAAGCTCCGTTTCTTCCGGGTTTTGTTCAACTGGGTACGATTACAAAAAAACTTATAGAACTTTCCTTCGCACTATTATTCTTTGTCGCTTTATTATTTTACGCCAAGATCTACTTGAAACAACAATCCCGTAGTCCGCTTCTTTGGGGTATCGTCGCTTGCATTATCTTTCGGGTTTTGGCTCATATATTTGTTTTTGATGCTCGGGCTTTTTATGATTCACATTGGGATACAGCGCATCTCTTAGTTTTCCTGAGCTATTTCTTTCCGATCTTTGGTGTTTGGGGCGAAACCCTCAAATTGCAGAGGTCCGCTAAAGCGCAAGTCTTGGAACTTGGAAAAGAAATTGCCCAACGCAGGCAACTTGAGGAAGTGCTAAAAAGAGACGAGGCCTTGTTTCGCGAATTGTACGACCATATGAAAAACGGATCCGCCATCTTCACAGTTATGAATGATGGAAGCAAAGGTTCCGATTATATTATTAAAAAGATTAACCGTGCCGGTCTTGAAATGGAAGGGAAAGCGCTTGAAGAAGTTGTGGGCAAAAGGTTTATCGACATACGGCCGGCCATCGATAGTTACGGCTTGATCCCCGTCATGAAAAAAGTATGGGAAACGGAGAAATCAGCTATTTTTCCAACGAAGATATATGTCGATGAGCGGCATTCAAATTACTATGATTACTATATCTTCAAGCTTCCTTCCGGCGAAATTGTAACTTTATATAATGATGTCAGCGAAAGCAAAAGGATGGAGGAACAGTTGCGAGAGTCCGAGGAACGGTTCCGCACCATCGCCTGCAATACTCCAGACCACATCCTCGTGCAAGACCGCGACCTGCGCTACACTTTTGTAGTAAATCCTCAACTCGGTCTCACCGAGGCGGATATGCTCGGGAAAACCGATCGGGACATTCTGAATAAGGAAGAAGCCGAAAATCTCATCGCCATAAAGACAAAGGTGATGGAAACGGGGGTGCCGTTTCATTTGGAAGCGTCCCTGCAGAACTTGAAAGGCGAAACAGAGTACTTCGACGGGTCTTACATTCCGAAGTTCGACTCGACTGGCAAATCCGACGGACTTATCGGGTATTTCCGCAACATCACCGAGCGCAAGCGGGCCGAGGATGCGCTGCAGGAGAGCGACGTCAGCTACCGGGCATTGTTCGAAAATATTCATAGCGGCGTAGCGGTGTATACGGTCATAGACGACGGCCGGGACTTTATTTTCAAGGACTTCAACCGCGCCGGGGAAAAAATTGACCACGACCAGCGGGAACGCCTGATCGGCAAGAGCATTTTTGAAGTTCGCCCCGGCGTCGAACAATTCGGTTTGACCGAGGTGTTTCGACAAGTTTGGCAGACCGGCGAACCGGCGTATCATCCAGTGACCCTGTATCAGGATGATTTATTAAGTGGCTGGTACGAAAACTTTGTCTATAAACTTCCGTCCGGCGAGATTGTGGCGGTTTTCGAAGACATCACCGAGCGCAAGCAAGCGGAGGAAGAGATCGGCCGTAAGTCGAAAGAATTACAGGAGAAGAACGACGAGCTGAACCGCTTCGTCTACGCCGTTTCGCACGACCTGAGAAGCCCTCTGGTGACGATCCAGACGTTTCAAGGCCATCTGGAACAAGACCTCCGGAACCGGGATGCGGCGCTGGTGGCCAAGGACCTGGGCTACATCCGAGGCGCGGCCGACAAGATGGGCCGCTTGCTCGACGAGATCCGCCGCCTTTCGCGGGTCGGGCGTATCGTCAACCCCTCCGAGGAAGCTCCGCTGCAGGAGATCGTGAAAGAGGCCCTGAACCTGGTGGCCGGGCGGATCACGGACCGGGGGATGCGGGTCGATCTCACAGAGGAACCGGTCGTTCTCTATGGCGATCGGACGCGCTTGGTAGAAATCTTCCTGAACCTCGTGGATAACGCGGCCAAGTTCATGGGCGACCAGCCGGCGCCCCGTGTCGAGATCGGCGTGGAACAGGCCGGCGAGGAGCTGGTGCTCCACGTGCGCGATAACGGAATCGGGATCGGTCCGGAAGTGCAGCCGTTGGTCTTCGGCCTGTTCCATAAGCTCGATCCCGGCTCGGAGGGCGAGGGCATCGGCCTGGCTTTGGTCAAGCGGATCGTGGAGTTGCACGGCGGCCGGATCTGGGTGGAATCGGAAGGCCTCGGCAAGGGCACGACGTTCCGGTTCACCCTGGCGAAGACGAGACGCGCAGCTGTCTGTGGGTTTTGACCGTGAGGAACTTGAGAAAAAGCCCGCCCCGGCCAGGCCGGGGCGGGCTTTTGAGCTTGAGCTAGTTCTGCTTAGAACTCGAAGCGGACGCCGAATCTCCAGACTCTGGGATTGAGGATCTCATAAATGTAGTTGTTAGTGGGGTTGACCCAGTACCCAGCTGTGCCCGGTTCCTGCACGCCATCCGTAGTGATGTAGTCACCGAAGTAGTTGTCGTAGCGTCTGTTGATGATGGCTGAGTTAAGGAGGTTAAAGACGTCGGCCATGAAGTACAGCCGGCCGGCGCCGATGTTGACCTTCTTCTCGAGCCGGAGCGAGACGTTGTAGAACACGGGCAGGCTTCCAGAGACAATGGGCCGGGTGTAGATGGAAGTGGACCATTCATATGCGTCGTTCGGGGGATTGAGCTCTTGGATGTAGAAGTACTGGCGGATCTTCCAGCCTTCGCGGGCGTTGAGCGTCCCGGAGACGTTGAAGCCCCAGGGCAACTGGTAGAGGCCGCTCAGCTTGACCATCCAGCGGGTGTACATGTACGCGTTCTGTTTGCCGCTGGCGCTACCCAAGGCCCCGGCGTAGGGCTTGCCGTCGGACATCCACTTGTTCGTGGGGTCCATATAGATGTCGCCCCAGTGGTTCTTGTTGCCCTGTAGCGTGAAGGACGCGTTCATGAACCACTTGTTGGACAGCCGCTTGGTCAGGACGAAGTCGACGCCGGCATAGGTGTTGTACTGGCTGCTCTTTTGGACATTCCAGTAGTTCACCCCTTCCGTGGGGTAGTCCGCGGAGGGCAGGTAGAAAGGTCTGCCGGCCGCGCCGCCGGTGCTGTACGGCGTGCCGCCGATGCTGATGGTGTCGGGGACCGTTCCCGCTTCGACGTACCAGGGGCCGCTCGCGGGATTGACGATCAGGCCAGAGATGTCGGGGTAATCTTCCGGAGTGTAAACATCCGAGGGATAGTAGTCCCAATAGTCCTGGTAATTGTCGTACCTTCTGTAGGAGAAGCTGACCATGGCGGCGAAGTCGGTGAAGATCTCGCGTTCAAGGCTGAACAGGATTTCGCGAGTCCGCGTGGACGTTTGGTTGGCCTTGCTCTCGTAGAAGTACCTTTGGACATACTGGGTATCCGCAGGGTTGAAAATGTCGTAGCCCGAGAACATGCCGGCCTTGTAAGCGTCGTAACCGGTGTAGAGCGTCCCGGTCAGAGCGGCGTTGGCCGCAGCGGAGTATGTCCCATCGTCATTAAATAGCCGATAAATGCCATACGGGACTCCGAGGGTGGTGGTGGAGTTATACCTCCACCATATCTCGTTAATGTTGACCTTGCCGTCCGCGTTCGCGTCTTTAAACCAGAAATTGGCGCTTCCGGCGGTGTTCAACGGCGAGTTCGTGTCCTGGCCGACCCCCATGATGTCGCCGTATTGCGAGAGGGCGAGCTTGGCCACGGTCTTTCCATCGCCCATGATGTCCCACGTCAGGCCGATACGCGGGGACCAGGTGTTCCACCGGTAGTTATCCTCGCCCTTAACAGCGTTCCACGAGGACGCGGGCAGGATGGCGTCCATCAAGGCGGGCACGCCCTCCGCAAAGACGGTATTCCAGGCTGGCGTCAGCGTGGCCGGGACCGCCACACGGTTTCCGGCCGCCAGACCGGGCACCTGCTTGTCGAATCTCAGGCCGAGGGTCGCGGTGAAATTGCCCTTCGTGATCGTATCCTGGATGTAGCCGGCGTACTGTTTGGCCGTCCAAGTGTTGAAGGGATTGCGAACCCAATTGACCAGGTTCCAGCCGGCCATTTCCGGGATTGTCCTCGTGCCGTTGTTGTCCGCGTCGATCTGCGTGCTATTGTAGTTTTTGCGGATGCGGAAATGCTGAGAGAATGTCCCTGAATTCGTTCCGGCTTGAGCCTTATCGGAATATTCCGCGCCGATCTTGATCTCGTGGGAAAACCCGAAGAGCGAATCGTTGAAGTACGTGGCGTTCATCTGGTAGTTATACCGCGGCCGGTCCACTTGGTAATAATCGTAGGAAATTTTGCTGCTGGAATTGTAGGGGATGTACTTGGTCGTGGTTTGGTCCGTGACAACGGGGGACGTCATGGCCTCGTCCGTCATCGGGGTCCACCCGAATCCGGCGTTGTTGAAGGAGTACTTCAGGGAGACGTAAAGGTTGTTGCTGAAGACGTGCTCATCCTGCAGCTTGATGATCGGGCTGCCCCAGTGGTACTTGCCAATCTGATGGTAGCCTTCCGGAGCGGCGACGGCTCCTGCACTCCGGCCGAATTTTTCCTTCGCGCCGGACGTCACCAAGGCCTCGAACCGGTTGTTCGCCAGGGGCTGGGCGTTGATCTTGAGATTGTAGTTGGCGAGAATGGACTGGTCCTTGGTCCCGGCGATGCTATAGATAAAAACATCCTGCACGCCGTAAGCGCCCCACCACCAGACCTTGTCCTTCCACAACGGGCCGCCGGCATTGAAACCGTAGTCCTTGATGTACTGGATCTTGCTGGTTCCGATGGCGCCCTCGTCCCTGAGTGCCTGGGTGAGGTTCGTGGACTGGAAGAAGTTGTCGGTCAAGTAGAAGCGGCCGGCCAAGCTCATCTTGTTGCCGCCGCGGCGGGTGACCATGTTCAAGGCGATGCCGCCCGTCTGGATGGAGACGTCGGCCGCGCCGCCCGTCGTGATGTTCAGCTCTTCGAACATGTCGAAGTCGTAATACAGGGCGGAGCCGCCGAGGGCCGCCGGGTCGCTGATGTCGATGCCGTCGATCGCCCAGATGTTGTTCGACCCGATGTAGCCGGAGTTGGACATGTCGCCCTTATTGAAGTATCCGGACTGTTGGCCGGACTCGTTGCCGCCGACGTTCTCGCGGTCGACCATGATGGACGGAGCCAGCTGCATGATGACCCAGGGGTCGCGGGACGTGGGCAGCGACTGCATCTCCTCCTTGGTGACGTTCATCGACGTCGCGGTCTTCTTGGTGTCGACGACCGGCGTTTTCGCGGTGACGGTGACCTGTTCCTCGAGCATTCCGACTTCCAGGATCAGGTCGGTTTGAGAGTTGCCGCCGATCTGAACGATGACGTTGCCCTGCGAGGAGCTCTTGAATCCCTGGAGCTCAGCCTTGACCGTGTATTGGGAGCCCGGGGGGATGGACAGGAATCTGTACAGCCCGGTATCGGAAGTCACCGTCGTCATAGGGGCCATCGCAGGCCCTGTCAAGGTGACCGTAACGCCGGGGAGGGGATTCCTTTCCGGATCTACGATTTTTCCGTAGATAGTGCCTGCTCTTTGCTGTGCCATGAGAGACATCGAGAAAACGAGCACAGCCAAAACAACTAAAGCCTTCTTCATTATTTTTACCTCCTCAAAATCCTTCACACTTGCCTCTGACTTTGCCTCGAGCGTATTTCCACTCGATCCCTTTCCCTTGTCGATGGAGTACTTTGGACTTCCACCTCCTTTCGTTTATAGATCTTGGTCATCATAATATCTTTATATTAAGCAAAATCTGTGCCAACGTTTTTCGGGGGGAGGGAATTGTTTTATTGATTATAATCAGCGACATAGATAATCGTTGATAACCTGAATGCGCCTGGCAGTCTTCATTTTATTGAATCCGGTCCAAATTTTTGGATGTGGGGCCGCTATTTTCCGGCGGCCGCCTGCAGAAAGAAGAAACCCGCCGTGATCAGGAAGATGATCAGGGTCAGGGAAAATAGTGTCATACCGAGCGCGGGCGCGTACTTCAGCAACTGCCTGTGAACCTTGACCGTGAGGAGCTTGAGGAGAAGGACGGCGAGAAGGGCCATGGCCAGGACGAAATGCAGGGTTCCTCTCACCGAAAGCCCGTCGCCCGTTTCGACGAGGAATTTGGCCCCGAAGAAGGCCAGGGGCGCCAGGAGCGAGATGTAGATATACCCTGCGGCCTTGTGGACTTTCCGCAGTTTCACCGCCCGGGCCTCGTCGCCCGGCCTGCCGAATCGGGCCATCATGCTCAGGAAGGCCGTGAGGCCCACGCCGAGCAACAGCACGGCCAGGAGCGATTTGATCAGATAGCCGGGCATGATCTGCCGCCTTCTCAGTCGAGGTGGTAGTTCGGGGCTTCCTGGGTGATGATCACGTCGTGGACGTGGCTCTCTTTGAGGGAGGCCGGGGTGATCTTGATGAACCGGGCCTTGGTCTTCAGCTCCTCGACCGTCCGGCAGCCGGCGTAGCCCATGCCGGCTTTGAGCCCGCCGACGAGCATTTGGACGATGACCGTCGTGCTGCCCTTATAAGGCACCCGTCCCTCGATCCCCTCCGGCACGAGCTTGCTCTCGTTCAGCTGCATATCCTGCTGGTAGCGGTCACGGCTCTTGCCCTCTTTCATGACGATGAGCGACCCCATGCCTCGGTACAGCTTGTAGGCCCGACCCTGGTACATGACGACTTCGCCCGGGGCCTCCTCGGTCCCGGCGAGAAGGTTCCCGAGCATGATGGAGTCGGCGCCGGCGGCGACGGCCTTGGTCGCGTCGCCCGAATACTTGACGCCGCCGTCGGCGATGAGCGGGACGCCCTTTTTCCGGGTGACCTCGAAGACGTCGGCGATGGCTGTGATCTGGGGGATGCCCGCTCCCGTGATGATCCGGGTCGTGCAGATGGAGCCGGGTCCCACGCCGACCTTGACGGCGTCGACGCCGAGATCGATGAGCTCCTCGGCCGCCCGGGCCGTGCCGATGTTGCCGGCGATGAGCTCCTGCGCCGGGAACTCCTTCTTGAGCGTCCGGACCGTGTCCAGGACCCGTTGCGAGTGGCCGTGGGCGTTGTCGACGACGAGGACGTCGCACTTGGCCGCGACGAGGGCCCTGGCCCGGTCGAGGAAGTCGGAGCCGACGCCGATGGCCGCGCCGACCCTCAGCCGGCCGAGGCTGTCCTTGGCCGCGTCGGGGTACTGGATCCTTTTGAGGATGTCTTTGTAGGTGATCAGCCCCTTGAGGTGGTAGCCGTCGTCGACGACGAGGAGCTTCTCGATCTTGTGTTCGTGGAAGACCTTTTCCGCTTCCTCGAGCGATGTCCCGACGGGGACGGTGACGAGCTTGCGGGTCATGATCTTCTCAATGGGCAGGTTGAGGCGGCTCTCGAAGCGGATGTCTCGGTTGGTCAGGATGCCGACGAGCTTGTTCGATTCGTCGGTGATGGGCAGGCCCGAGATGCGGTGCTCCTTCATGACCTCGAGGGCCCGGGAGATCTTGTCCTGGGGGCGGAGGGTGATGGGTTCGACGACCATGCCGCTCTCGTGGCGCTTGACCTTGTCCACTTCCTCGGCCTGGCCTTCGATCGACAGGTTGCGGTGAATGATCCCGATCCCGCCCTGCTGGGCCAGGGAGATGGCCATCCGCGACATCGTCACCGTGTCCATGGCCGCGCTGACGATGGGGATATTGAGGGTGATGTTCCGGCTCAGCCGGGTCGCGACTGAAGCTTCGGAGGGGACGACGTCGGACTTGGCCGGGAGGATGAGGACGTCGTCGAACGTTAAGGTTTCCCTGATCTTGTCGTCGAGCATGGCTCCTCCTTGGCTCCGAGGCCTAGTGCTTGTGACGCTTGCCGGGGATCATGCCCCGAGCTTGCTTGGCCCTCTGTCCCGAGGGTCCCTGGGGCTGCTGGTAATAGACCGGGGTCTGCTTGCGCACCGGGGCGGGTTCGTCGACCACGGGCTGGATCAGGAAGAGGTAGCGGACGGCGTCTTCCTCGATCCGGTCGAGCATGGACTGGAACATCTCGAAGCCCTCTTTCTTGTACTCGATGAGGGGGTCCTTCTGGCCGTAGCCGCGCAGGCCGATGCCCTCCTTGAGGTGGTCCATCTCGAGCAGGTGGTCCTTCCACTGGGAGTCGATGACTTGGAGGAGGATCATCCGCTCGAATTCGCGCATGAACGGGCCGAGCTGTTTTTCCTTGGCCTCGTAAGTGGCCAGGAGGCCTTTGACGAGGGCGTCCCTCAGCTCTTCGTAGACGACGGTGTCCCAATTGATCTTGAGCGTCTCGATGTCCAGGCCGAACTGGGCCAGGACGGTCTGGTGGAGGGCGGCGCGGTCCCATTCTTCCGGCGGCTTGTTCTTGTTGGCGTGGGTGTCGAGCATCCAGTCGACGAGGCTCTCGATAAGGCCGACGAAATACTCGTGCTGGTCCTCGCCCTTGAGGATCTTGCGCCGCTGGCCGTAGATCGTCTCCCTCTGCTTGTTCATGACGTCGTCGTACTCGAGGAGGTGCTTGCGGACGGTGAAGTTCTGGCCCTCGACCTGTTTCTGGGCCCGCTCGATGGCCCGGGTGATCATGTTGTGCTCGATGGGGACGCCGTCGCCCATGCCGATCCGGGCCATGAGGCCGGAAATGCGCTCGCTGCCGAAGATGCGCATGAGGTCGTCTTCGAGGGACAGGTAGAAGCGCGACGACCCCGGGTCGCCCTGGCGGCCGGCGCGGCCGCGGAGCTGGTTATCGATGCGCCGGGCCTCGTGGCGCTCGGTGCCGAGGACGTGGAGCCCTTCGAGAGCGATGACGGCCTCATGTTCCTTTTGGGTGACCTCGGAAACCTCCTCGAGCGCCTTTTCGAACTGCTCGGGCGAGGTCTTGGCCGGGTCGGCGCCGCTCTTCTTGAGCTGTTCGCGGGTGAGGTACTCGGGGTTGCCGCCGAGGAGGATGTCGACGCCGCGGCCGGCCATGTTCGTGGCGATGGTCACGGCCCCGATGCGGCCGGCCTGGGCGATGATCTGGGCCTCCATCTCGTGGTACCGGGCGTTGAGGACGACGTGCCTGACGTTCTTGCGGCGGAGGAGCGTGCTCAGGTGCTCGGACTTCTCGATGGAGATCGTGCCGACGAGGACGGGGCGGCCGCGCTTGCTGAGGTCGGCGATCTCCTCGACGACGGCGTTCCACTTCTCGTCGCCCGTCCGGTAGATGACGTCCGGGTTCTCCAGCCGGATGAGGGTCATGTTGGTCGGGATCTCGACGACGTCGAGGCCGTAGATGTGGCGGAACTCGGTGGCCTCGGTCGCCGCCGTGCCGGTCATCCCGGCCAGCTTCTTGTACATGCGGAAGTAGTTCTGGAAAGTGACCGAGGCCAGCGTCTGGTTCTCCTCCTCGACCCGGACGCGCTCCTTGGCCTCGAGGGCCTGGTGGAGGCCGTCGCTGTAGCGGCGGCCGGGCATGAGCCGGCCGGTGAACTCGTCGACGATGACGACCTTGCCGTCCTGGATCATGTAGTCGACGTCGCGTTTGAAGAGGTGATGGGCCTTGAGGGCGGTGTTCGTGGCGTGGACGAATTCCATGTTGGCCAGGTCGTAGAGGTTGGCGACCTCGAGGAACCGTTCGGCTTCGGCGACGCCGGCCTCCTGGATGGAGACGGTCCGGCTCTTCTCGTCGAGGGTGAAGTGCTTGTCCTTCTGGAGGCGGCGGACCAGGGCGTCGACGCGCGTGTAGAGCTGGGTCGACTCGTTGGTCGGGCCGGAGATGATGAGCGGCGTCCGGGCCTCGTCGATGAGGATGCTGTCGACCTCGTCGACGATGGCGTAGTTGAACTCCCGCTGGGCCAGGTCGGCCAGGCGGAACTTCATGTTGTCGCGGAGGTAATCGAAGCCGAACTCGTTGTTCGTGCCGTAGGTGATGTCGGCGCGGTAGGCGGTGTAGCGCTCGGCGTCACCGATGTCGTGCTGGATCGTCCCGACGGAGAGGCCCAGGAACCTGTAGATGGCCCCCATCCACTCCGTGTCGCGCTTGGCCAGGTAATCGTTGACCGTGACGATGTGGACGCCCTTGCCGTCGAGGGCGTTGAGGTAGGCGGGCAGGGTGGCGACGAGCGTTTTTCCCTCGCCCGTCTTCATCTCGGCGATCCTGCCCTGGTGGAGGACGACCCCGCCGACGAGCTGGACGTCGAAATGGCGCATCCGGGTCGTCCGGCGGGAAGCCTCCCGGACGACGGCGAAGGCCTCGGGGAGGATGTCGTCGAGCGTCGCGCCCTGGGCGAGCTTTTCCCGGAACTCGGCGGTTTTCGCCCGGAGCTGGTCGTCGGTCAGGGGCTGGATGCGGGGCTCGAAGTCGTTTATGACGGGGACGAGCGGCTGAATCTTCTTGAGGGTACGGTCGTTATCGGTGCCGAAGAGCTTGCGGAAAATCCACTTGTACATTTACCATTATTTAACAGAATCCCCCTCTAATGTCAATTTGCGACGACGCCTAGATCGTCCGGGCCGGGGGGCTGTTGACAAGCCCCTCTTTCGGGTCTAAACTCGGGGCAAAGAGCTATCCCGGTGCATAGGGAGGGAATCATATGAAAAAAGCCGTAATCGTGTTTTTGGCGGTCGTCTGCCTGGGGGCTGGGAGCCGGGTCCTCGGCCAGCTCACCGCGGCCGAAGTGGGCGAATACGATAAGTGGGAGGATTTCCTGAAGACGGCGAAAATCGTCGGCCAGGAGCAGATCACGGGATCCCTCGCCGTGACCGAGCCGTGGATCCTGACCATGGAGAAAGACGGGATCCGGCACCGTGCCCTTTGGAAAGACGTGCTGGGGGAGAGAATCGGGGGCTTCAAGGAAACCTGGAAAGGGGAGATCGCCGCCTACCGGCTGAGCCGGTATCTGGGGCTCCACATGGTCCCCGCGACGGTCGAGAGGGAATTTCAGGGATCCCGCGGGTCGTGTCAGATCTGGGTCGACGCCTGGAACACGATGGAAGCGATCCGGAAGAAGAAGCTCAACCCGCCGGGCCTCAAGATCAACGCCTTCTTCCGGGCCCTCTTCCTTCAGCGGGCGTTCGACAACCTCATCTCCAACGAGGACCGCCATCAGCGCAACTACCTCATCATGGACGACTGGCGGATGATCCTCATCGACCACTCCCGGTCGTTCCGAACGACGAAAAAGTTCACGACCAAGCTGATCTACGACGAAAAATACAAGGAAGGCCCGAACTTCATCATGGCCGAACTGCCCCGGGCGTTCGTCGAGGCCCTGAAAGCCTTGACCCCCGAGGTCATCCGGACGGCCGTCGGCGAGTATCTCACCGACGAGGAGATCACGGCGACCATGGCCCGGCGCGACCTGATGATCGCCTGGCTCGACAAGCGGATCGCCGAACTCGGCGAGACGAAGGTCCTCTACTGAGTCCCTATTTCTTCCCCAGGATCTCGTCGGCGAGCGGTTTGGCGTCGTAGATCTTGAGCAGGGCCTCGAGGATGCCCTGGGCGTGGACCATGACCGACCGCGAGACCGTGTCCTCATATACGAACCGGGTCGGCAGGGACTGGATGTTGCCGTCGAAGAGGACGCCGACGAACTCGCCCTTCCTGTTGACGAGAGGCGAGCCCGAATTCCCGCCGATCGAATCGGCCGTGGACACGAAATTGATGGGCGCCGACATCCGGACGGCGGCTTTCTTCCGCAGGAAACTTTCGGGCAGTTCGTAAGGATCCTTGTTTCCGGCCTTGGCCGATTTCTCGTAGAGTCCGGCGTAGGTCGTCTGGAACGGGATCTTCTTGCCGTTCTCGACGTAGCTCCTGACGGCCCCGAAGCTCAGGCGCAGGGTCCCGGTGGCATCGGGCGGGATGGCGGTTCCCTCGAGCTTGAACATGGCCCGGGCGATCTGCGTACCGCTGCGCGTCTCCACCGCCTCGACCGTCTTTTCGTATTTCGCCCGCAGGCCGCGCGAGACGGGGTCGATAAGGAGAGCCAGCTTGATCATCGGGTCCTGGCACTCGTAGATGGCTTCGAGTCCGCCCGCCATGAGCTTCTTGCGGAGGTCGAGGTCCTTGAGCTTGGTGCCGGCGATGAGCTCCGCGGCGACGTCCTTGGGCGAACGGTCGCCGAGGATCCACTTGACCTCCTGCCAGGAGCCGAACTCCTCCTTGAGCTGGGCCAAGGATTCGCCGAGCTTGAGCGTCTCGAATTCGTCGTAGATCGGGGCGGGCGAAAGGATGCCACGCTCGAGCGAGGGGAGTGAGGCATCGCGGAACTCGCGGAGCCTGTCCGCGTTCGGCTTGGGCTTTTCCATGGCCATGCGAACCAGGTTCCGGGCGACCGTGAAGTAGGTCGTGTAGAAGCCGTTGGCCCGTTCGAAGAAGGCCATCGGCTTGAAGAAGGACGCGTAGGCCTTCTGGGCCGCGGCGATCTCGTCCCAGGCGGCCCCGAAGTCCTTCTCGAGCTCCGGGTTCTTGCTGACCCCGTCGCGCAGGGCCTGTTCTTCGCGGAGTTTTTTCTCCATGAGCTTCTTGTCGAGGAGGCCCGACTGGTAACCGATGGTCGCCTTGAGGCTGTTCTCGATGCCGAAGAGGTTGCGCAGGGCGACCCGCTTCTCCTCCTCGCCCTTCTTGGCGTACTCGTGCATGAAGGCTTGACGGCGCTTGAGGTTGGCGATGTTGAAGGGATAGCTCGTGTCGCGCAAGAACTCGAGCTGGCTATAGGTCAGGAGACGGCCCGTCGAGCCGGGATGGCCGGAGCAGAGGACGAGGTCGCCCTCGCGGACACCCGTCGTCGACCACTTGATGTAGTTGTCGCTCTTGAACGGCTGGCCGTTCTCGTAGATGCGAAAGAGCGTGATGTCGAGGTCGTACCGGGGATAGGTGAAGTTATCCTGGTCGCCGCCGAAAAAGGCGGCGAGATACTCGGGGGCGAAGACGAGCCGAACGTCGCGGTGGACCTTGTACGTGTAAAGATGGTACATGCCGCCGGAGTAGAGCGTGACTACGACGCCCCGGAGCCCGCTCTTTTCGGCCGTCTCCTTTTCCAGGGCGGCGATGATCTTCTGGCGGGCTTCGGCGGCCTCGACCGCGGACATGCCGGGCTTTTCGGCGCCGAGGACCTGTTCGGTGACGTCCTCGATCCCTTGGAGGACGCGCAGTTCCATGCCGGGGACTTTGAGTTCCTCGCCGCGCGTCCGGGCGTAGAAGCCGGTCTTCATCAGGTCGCGGTCCTTGGTCGAGAGGTTCTGGACGGCGCCCTGGCCGACGTGGTGGTTGGTCAGGACGAGTCCGTCAGGCGAGATGAACGACCCGGAGGCCCCGCCGAAGGAGATCGAGGCCAGGCGGAGGTGGTCCATGAACTCCGGTGTGACCGTGAAGCCGTATTGCTTCTGAAGGATGTCCTTGGGGGGCTTGTTGAAGAGCCACATCCCCTCGTCGGCGGCGATGGGCAGGACGAGGGCGGCGGCCAGGACCAGGATGGAAATGAAACGGCGGATGTCATGTTTTCTCATTGTCCTCGACTCCTTACGGGAAATACACCGTTATTATGCGTGAACCCGCAGACGCGGTCAAACCGCCGCGAGTTGACCCGTTCGCCGCCGCTAAGCACCGCCCTTCAAGGGGGATGAGAAGCGCGGCTCAGGGTTAACCCCGGGAAGTCTGGGGTTGACGCCGGCGGCCTTAATCCCTATAATTTTAGTAGGAAATATCGTCCGGGACGAGGAAAATCGCTTGATTCGCCCTCCGGATTGGATAAACTTGAAAGACGGTGACCCGTGAACCTTGTCAATGCGCCCCATAACACTCCCCTCCGGATCGCCGACCTCGTCGGCGGCGAAGGCGTTCGCCGCCGCCTCATGGCCCTGGGTTTTCACAAGGGCGATATCGTCGAGCTCGACGGCCAGGCTATCTTCCGGGGGCCGCTCCTCGTCCGCAGTTGCCGTTCGGACACGACGGTCGCCCTCGGCCGCGGCGTCGCCCAAAAGGTCCTCGTCGAACTCGTCCATGAACGGCCCTAAGGTCCCGACGGTCATCTTCATCGGTCAGCCGAACAGCGGCAAGAGCACGCTCTTCAACTCCATCGCCGGCCACAAGGCCGAAACGTCGAATTTCCCCGGAACGTCCATCAAGCACACCCATAGCCGGGTCAACATCGAGGGGCGGCTCCTCGACATCGTCGACCTGCCCGGGACCTACTCGCTCTGCACGACCGACCCCGCCGAGCAGGTCGTTCTGACGCACCTGTTCTCGGAAAGGCCCGACCTCGTCGTCAACGTCGTCGATGCCTCGACCCTCAGCCGCGGCCTGGAGCTCACGCTCGAACTGGTCGAGCTCGGCTATCCGATGGTCGTCGCCCTGAACATGATGGACGTGGCCGAGAGGAAGGGCATTCAGGTGGACGCGCCGGCGGTAGAAAAACTCCTCGGGGCCCCGGTCACGCCGATCATCGCCGCCCACGGCCGCGGCGTCAAGGAGCTGCTCGAAAGGGCGTTCGACGTCCTGGACAAGGGGCAGTCTCTCCGGACGCTCCGCTTCGCGGGCGACGTCGAAGAGAAGGTCGCCGAGCTCGAGCGCCTCCTGCCGCCGGGCTTTCCCGTCATTTCCAACCCCCGGTTCACGGCCGTCAAGCTGATCGAGACGGCCGGCCACGCCTGCGGCGATTTCCTCGGCGAGGTCGACCCGGGCCTGAAAGCGGCCATCGACCGCGTCCGGAGGGCCATCGAGGAGCGCCGCGGCGCGCCCGCCTACGAAGTCATCTCCGCGGAGCGCCACCACCAGGCCATGAAACTTTTCGAGGAAACCGGCCGCGTCCTCCACGGCAAGCGGATGACCTGGGATAAGAAGGTCGATGCCGTCCTCATGCACCCCGTGTTCGGCTACGTCATCCTGGCGGCCGTCTTCCTGGCCTTCTTCTTCATCATTTTCAAGGTCGGCAGCCCGCTCGAATCGCTCCTCCTCGGGCCGTTCAATAAGCTAAAGGGGGTGCTGGCCGCGCGTCTCGGGGGAGGCCTCCTCTTCTCCCTCGCCGAGGGGCTCGTCCAGGGAGTGGGCGGGGGAGTGGCCATCGTCCTGCCCTATTTCCTGCCGCTTCTTTTCCTGATGTCGGCCCTCGAAGACCTCGGCTATCTCGCCCGGGCCGGCTTCCTCCTCGACGCCTTCATGCACCGGATCGGGCTCCACGGCAAATCGGTCTCGCCGTTCATCCTGGGCTTCGGCTGCAACGTCCCGGCCATCGTCTCGACGAGGATCCTCGAATCCCAGCGCGACAGGGTCCTGACGTCGATCCTCATTCCCTTCATCCCGTGTTCGGCCCGGACGACCATCGTCCTGGCCCTCGTGGCCTTCTATCTGGGGCCGCTCTGGGCCATGGGCTTCTATGCCGCCAACATCCTCGTCGTCGCCGTCGTCGGCTGGGTCATCAGCCGGTTCATGAAGGAGCCGTCGCCGGGGCTCATCCTGGAAATCCCTTCTCTCAAGGCGCCCAGGCTCGTCTCCATCCTGCGCAAGACCTGGCTCCAGGTTTATTCCTTCGTCAAGTTCGCCTGGCCCCTCCTCATCGGGGGCAGCCTCGTCCTGAGCCTGCTGAGCTATTTCCGGGCCGACCGGTGGATCAACGACATCCTTGCCCCGCTCGTCGTCAAGGGCCTCGGGCTGCCGCACGAGTTGGGCGTGACCCTCGTCTTCGGCTTCCTGCGCAAGGAGCTGTCGCTGATCATGATGCTCCAGGCGCTCGGCGTCGACTACCAGAACCTGCTCACGGCCATCAGCCGCGAGCAGATCATCGTCTTCACGGTCTTCATCAGCTTCTTCATCCCCTGCCTGTCCACCTTCGTCATCCTGTGGAAGGAGATCGGGAAGAAGTGGGCCTTCGTCTCGGCGGGGCTGAGCGTCAGCATCGCCCTCGTCCTGAGCTGGGCAGTCCGTCTCGTCCTCTAGCTCGGGCCGAAACTCAAAGATTCAGCTTCGTGACCGCCTCTTCCGCCCAGGCGCGGATGGCGGCGTGGTCGACGAAGTCACCCTCCGGGCTCTTCGTTGCCTTGGCCATCATCCGGGCGATGAATCCGAGCTTGGCCAGATCGATCCGCCCGGCGAAGACGCCCTCGAGATCGGGCCGGTGCGTGGCCCTGACGGGCCCGAGGAACGCCGAGACCTTTTCACAGGCCTCGTCGGTCTTGTCCTTGGCCGTGAGGCAGACCGTGAAAAAGGCAGTCGGGATCTCTCCGAGACGCGTTTTGTTATGGGCGACGAACTTGACCGCTTCCGGCTGCCATTTCCCCACCCGGACGGCGCTGCCGACGATCACAGCGCGGTAAGGGGAGAGGTCCCTGACCTTGCGGACGGGAACGACGTCCACGGCGAAGCCCTTCTCGATCAAAACGTCTCCGATTTCCTTGGCGATCTCACCCGTCGACCCGGCCCGGGTGGCGTAAGCGATAAGAACTTTTTGGCTCATGGCATGTCTCCTTCACTGTTTTTATTATGAAACTCTTCTGCGAGGCGCTTCAGGATGTTCGCTGCGGCCGACGTCCCGACGAGCTTCTCCAGTTCCTCCCGCGGGGCACGCCGAATGGCGTCGAGGCTCTCGTAGCGGGCGAGCAGCGCCGCCTTCTTCTTCGGTCCGAGCCCCGGGATGCCGTCGAGCCTCGAGGCGAAGCTCCTCTTCTCCCGGCGCCCCCGATGAAAGGCGATGGCGAAACGGTGGGTTTCGTCGCGGATGGCCTGGATGAGCTTCAACGCCGATGAGGTCCGTTCGAGCCGGATGCCATCGCGGGCCTCCGGCGTGAACAGGATTTCCTCTTTTTTTGCGAGCGCGACGAGCGGGATACGGGAGAGGCCCAGTCCGGCCAGCGCTTTCTGCGCGGCGCCGAGCTGCGGCTTTCCGCCGTCGACCATGATCAAGTCTGGGAGAGCCCCTTTTTCCTCGAGGACCCTCCGGTATCTCCGGGTGATGACCTCCTCGAGGCTGGCGACGTCGTTCGAGCCTTCGACCGTCCGGATGAGGAATTTCCGGTAGCCGTCCTTGTCCGGCCGGCCGTCCTTGAAGACGACGAGGGACCCGACGGACTCCTCGCCGCCCGTGTTGGAGATGTCGAAACCTTCGATGAGCCGGGGGACGGAGGCGAGGCCCAATGCCGTCTTCAACTCTTCGATGGGCTTGGCGTCTCTCGCCTGTTTGCGGAGGTGCGCTTCGGCGTTGCGGCCGGCCAGGTCGACGAGTTTCCGGTTTTTGCCGCCGCGGGGCACGAGGACGCGGACCTTGGCCCAGCCGAGGAGCGAATGGAGCCCCGGCCTCTCGGCCGGGGGGAAGGGGAGCAGGAGCCGGGGCGGGGTTTCATGGTCACAGTAGAATCGGGCCAGAAAATCACCCAGGACATCCGCGTCCGGAACGTCCGCCGGGACCTCGGTGAGCCTGGCCGCGGAATTCCGGATCTTGCCCTTGCGCATAAAGAAAACGTAGACGGCTGACAGGCCTTCCTCGCGGGCGAAACCGACGGCGTCCTGGTCCTCGAGGGCCACGGAAATCGTCCCCGGTCGGTCCTTGTAGTCCTCGATGGTGCGCAGGAGGTCGCGCCAGCGGGCCGCCTCCTCGAACTTCTCCTCGCCGGCTGCGCGCCCCATTTTTTTCTTCAGCGTCCGGGCCAGTTCGGGCATCCGGCCTTCGAGGAAAAGGCAGGCGTTGTCGACGTTCTCCCGGTAGTCGTCTTCGGAAATGAACTTGACGCACGGGGCCGAGCAGAGCCGGAGCTCGTACTCGAGGCAGGGGCGCTTCCTATTCCGAAAGACCGCCTCCTCGCATCCTCGGACGAGGAAGTGCTTGTTGACGAGGTGGATGGAGGAGCGGGCCCGGTGGGCCGGGCTGAAGGGCCCGAAGTAGCGCGACCCGTCGTCCTCGACGCGCCGGCTGAAATAGACCCCCGGATAGGTTTCGCCGACCGTCACCTTGAGGTAGGGGAAACTCTTATCGTCCTTGAGCCGGAGGTTGAAGCGGGGCTGGTGCTGCTGGACGTAATTATTTTCGAGGAAGGCGGCTTCCTTTTCGGAGCCGGTCAGGATGAAGTCGATGTCGGCCGTCTCGCGGAGGATGTTCCGGACCTTGAAGTCGGGGTTGGGCAGGAAGTAGGAGCGGACTCGGTCCCGGAGCGAGCGGGCCTTGCCGATGTAGACGACCTCTCCGGCCGCGTTCTTGAAAAAGTAGATGCCGGGCTTGGCCGGGAGTTCGGCCGCCCGGACCTTGAGCTCGTCGT
Organism: Candidatus Aminicenantia bacterium; assembly: GCA_041479905.1. Lineage (GTDB taxonomy): Bacteria > Acidobacteriota > Aminicenantia > Aminicenantales > Saccharicenantaceae > RBG-16-66-30. The sequence goes on along the minus strand of JBGOYY010000044.1, from coordinate 1,602 downwards.
AGTCCGCCATGTGACGCCTAGAACCCGAGCTCGAGCTCGCGCTTCTTGAGCTTGGTCAGCTCGTCGCGGTAGCCGGCCGCCTTTTCGAATTCGAGGGCGGCGGAGGCCTCCTTCATGAGCTTCCCCAGCTCGTCCATGCGTTTTTTCCGCCTGTGGGGCGAGAGGTAGATGTCCTTGTCCTCGGAGATCCTGGTGTAATCCAGGTAATCGCGCTCGTAGACGCTCGTCAGGACTTCGTCGATGCCTTTAACGATCGTCTGCGGGGTGATGCCGTTCGCGGCGTTGTAGTCCTGCTGGATCTTGCGGCGGCGTCCGGTCTCCTCGATGGCGACCTTCATCGAGTCGGTCATGGCGTCGGCGTAGAGGATGGCCCGGCCGGCGACGTTGCGGGCGGCCCGGCCGAAGGTCTGGATGAGCGCCGTCGAGGACCGCAGGAAGCCCTCCTTGTCGGCGTCGAGGATGGCCACGAGCGAGACCTCGGGCAGGTCCAGGCCCTCCCGGAGGAGGTTGATGCCGATGAGGGCGTCGAACGCGCCCTTGCGCAGGTCCCGGAGGACGTTGACGCGCTCGAGCGTTTCGATCTCCGAGTGAAGGTAGCGGACGCGCAGGCCGAGCTCGTGGTAGTGCCGGGCCAAATCCTCGGCCATCTTTTTTGTCAGCGTGGTGACGAGGACGCGCTCGTTCCGGGCGGCCCGGGCCCGGATCTCGGCCATGAGGTCGTCGACCTGGCCGCGGATGGGCCTGATCTCGAGCTCCGGGTCGGTCAGGCCCGTCGGGCGGATGACCTGCTCGACCACCCGGCCGGGCGATCTCTTCAGCTCGTAAACCCCCGGTGTCGCCGAGACGTAGAGGGTCGGACCGACGCGGCCCTCGAACTCGTCGAAGTTGAACGGCCGGTTGTCGAGGGCCGAGGGCAGGCGGAAGCCGTGGTCGACGAGGGTCAGCTTCCGTGAGCGGTCGCCCGCGTACATCCCGCCGATCTGGGGTACGGTGACGTGGGACTCGTCGATGATGGTCAGGAAATCCTTGGGGAAGTAGTCGAGCAAGGTGAAGGGCGGTTCGCCGGCCTGGCGGCCGGTGAGGTGGCGGGAGTAGTTCTCGATGCCCGGGCAATAGCCGAAGTCGCGCAGCATCTCCAGGTCGTAGAGCGTCCTCTCCTCGATGCGTTCGGCCTCGACGGCTTGGCCGCGCCGCTGGAAGTGGGCGACCTGCTCGACGAGCTCCGCTTCGATGCCGGCGACCGCCGATTTGAGGGTGTCGGCGGGCGTCGAAAAAAAGGTCCGGGGATGGATCATGACGGTTTCGAGGCTCCCCCGCACCCTGCCCAGGAGGGGGTCGACGGCCGAAATCGCCTTGATCTTCCCGTCCTCGAGCTCGATCCTGTAGGCCGAGTCCTCGTAGCTCGGGAAGATCTCGACGATGTCGCCGCGGACGCGGAAAGTCCCTCTCTTGAATTCGCCCTCCTCGCGCTCGTACTGGACGGAGACGAGCTTCTCCAGGAGCGCCTTCCGGCCCAGGGTTTCGCCGACGCTCAAGGCGAAGCTCATCGAGTAGTAGGTCTCGGGCGCGCCGATGCCGTATATGCACGAAACCGAGGCGACG
>JBGOYY010000043.1:0-24163 GCA_041479905.1 Candidatus Aminicenantia bacterium | reverse complement strand
CTGACGGCTGCCGCAATACTCGAACATATCGACGAGTCCGGCCATGATCTTGTGGAGCGTGTAATAGGGCGCCCAGACGCTGCGGACGGACTCGACGCGGTCGAAGAACGTCTCCGGGAAGGCGCTGAGGTAGCCCGAAGGACCGAGGGCCTTCTGACACTCGGCCAGGGCCGCGACGACGGCGTCGGCCTTGGCTTTGACCCGCGCATCGCCCGTCGAGGCGAACATCAGGGCCGAGGCGGAAAGAAAGTGGCCGATCGTATGGCCGCGGAGCTCGACGTCGGCCTTCTCCCAGCCGCCGTAGGCCTCCGCCGAGGACGGGAGCCCCGCCGTGACCCGGAACATGTGGAGCAGGCGGTCGTTGTCGAGGCCCAACATGTAACCAAGGTCGCGCTCCATGGCCGTCTTGAAGGGGCCGTCGAGAAGCCGGACATTCTTCAGGCTGAAGGGATAGGCTTCGATCGGGACGGCCGGTTTGACCGAGGCCGCCGCGAACATGGTATCGGCGAGCGCCGCTTTGCCTTGGGGTCCGCCGGCCGCGGCCGACGACAGCGCGGCGCAAAAGACGAGGATGACGCTAGAAACGGACCTGCGAGGGACTCTCATGGGACCTCCTGAAAAGCTTCGGCAGGGCTCCGAACGCCCCGAATTCCCGAAGGCGCCTCATTAGTAACATCGGGCCCGCCCCCTGTCAATCCGGGGGGAGATTCGTTTATAATCCCGTCATGCCCCTCAAGGAGAGTCCCATGACCGCGAAGCGCGCCCTGCCCGCCCTGGTTTTCCTAAGCCTAGCCGCCCTATTCCTATCCGCGGCGGTCCCGGCCGCCGCCGAGGACATGGCCCTCGACAACGGCCGGCTCAGGGCCGAATTCAACGACCGCGGGCTCGTTTCCCTCGCTGCGCCGCAGACCGGGCGGACGCTCACGTTCTCCGCCGACCCATCCTCGGTGACGATCGACGGCGCGGCCGTCGACATCGGCAGCCTCAGCCCTGCTGAGATCGAGATGACCCCGGCCAAGATCGCCTATCGCTACACCCGGGACCCGTACACCTTCGACGTTATCTACGAGCTCAAGCCGGCCTGGGATTTCCTGACGAAGCAGATCGTCGTCACCTCGGCCCGAAGCCGCGTCTTCCGCGTCCAGGAGGTCAAACCGCTGGCCGCTTCGCTCGGCCTCCCCGTCGCCGACGAGCTTAAGCTTGCGGGCGGCTCCTTCGGGACTCTTTGCCGGTTCGCCGCCGCCGGCGGGCCTCCCGCCGCGCCCGCCTGGGGGGTCTTCTTCCTGCTCCAGAACCCGTTCATGGCCTGGACGCGCGAGGGCCGCGACGTCGCCGTCTCCTACGCCCCGGACATGGATTGGAGCCGCGATTACGGCGCCTTCGCCTCCGACCGCCTCTGCCTGGGGCTCACCGAGCTCTCCGGTACGCGCTTTCCAGCGAAAGCAGTCCCGGAGTGGAAGTTCGTCGCCGACTACGACAAACTTCTCAAGGAGTCGCCGACGATCGACGCCAACGAGGTCGAGGCCCTGACCGGCTGCGTCCGCGCGTTCCTCCTGTATTACCCCGGCCGCAGCGTCCGCGTCCACATCCCCTGGTGCGAGAACGACTACCAGATCGACGTCGGGACACCCGCGGGCGTCGAGGAATACAAGCGTATCATGGACCGGGCGGCCGAGCTTGGCGTCACCCATCTGCTCTATACCCCGGCCAACAGCGAACTCTCCCGGCTCGCGGACAACGCCGACTCCTGGGGTTGGGAGAACGTCCTCTGGTTCGGACTGGGACAGAAGCTCAGGAAAGGGGAGTGGGACCCGCAGCGCGATGACGTCCCGGCCGGGCTCAAGTCCATGCTCGACTATGCCGCCTCGAAGAACCTCAAGCTCATGGCCTACGCCTACCCCTCCCTGCCGTTCCTTCAAGATCCGGAGTGGACCGCCTGGGCTGGGGCGGCCGCCGCCGGCGCCCGCCCCGGGGCAGACACGGGCCTGCGCAGCTTCCAGGACTGGTGGCTGGACAAGCTCACGGGCTTCATGAGTAAGACGGGGGCTGCCGGCTTCTCCTTCGATCACTGGTGGATCGCCCAGGACAAGGCCTCGAGCAAGTACGCCCAGTGGTACGGCTGCCGCCGCATCCTGGAGAGCCTGCGCCGGGAGGCCTTCGACGTAGTCGTCGACGGCCGCCAGCAGTACCAGAACTTCGGGCCGTGGACCTGGCTGGCCGGGTCCTATCCCCATCCGACCCTTACGGACGAACAGCCGGAAAGCTTCAAGGCCTTCCCCGACCTCCACACCGACCGCGTCTCGGCCAACCGCCAGCGCTTCGCCGCCTGGACCTACCGGGTCGAACGCTTCGCGCCGCCCGAGATCATGCCCGGCTTCATCACCCATCAGTCGGAGCGCACCGACGAGAAGGGCGTCATGCGCCGGGACCGCTTCCGGCCCAAGGATTGGGATTATCTCGGCTGGAAATACTCGCTCCTGTCCTCGATCGCCACGGCGCCCTTCCACCACGTCGTCAACTTCATCCCCGCCCGGGACGCCGAGGAATTCGCGGCCCTGTCCGAGAACGATAAGGCCTGGTTCCGGAAGTGGCTCGACTGGACTGACGAGAACGCCCGCTTCCTCCACGCCCTGAGGCCGATCATCGGACCGCCGATGGCCGGCCGCGTCGACGGCACGGCCGCGATCGTCGAGGACCGCGGCATCGTCTTTCTCTTCAACCCCAATCCCGACCGCAAAGAAGCCCGCTTCAAGCTTGACGCCTCGATCGGTCTCGTCAAGGGCGAGCGGTTCATGGTCAAGGAGCTCTTTCCGGAGGAGGGCCGGCTCATCGCCTCGTCCGAGGGGCTTTGGGCCCACGGGAGCGAGGTCGTTCTGCCCCTGGCCGGGCGCGACGCCGCCGTTCTCGAGGTCTTCCCGGCTCCGGCCCAGATCGAGGAGCCCGTCCTGTTCAACGTCCGGGGCGAGGTTTCATTGAGCGCGGGGCGGCTCGTCCTGACCGACGTCACGGCGGAGGTGGGGACGACCCGTCGGCTTCTCGTCCTTCTGCCGGAAACCGCCCGGGTGCGCGCCCTGTCCGTCAACGGCGTCCCATATCCGTTCAAGGCCGACAAGGGCCGGGTCACGGCGAACGTCCGTTTCGCGGGCCGGGTATTCGGCCGCTCCCAGAGCATCGGCGAGGTCCCGGCCGACTTCACCGGCGGGACGTTCAAGGCCAGGTTCACCGTACCGGCCCGGATCTTCGCCCAGCTCGCCGAGAGAAAAAAAGCCTGGCCGGTCACGTACACCGAGGACGACCTCCGCGCGCCCTGGCTCGGGCCCTGGCGCCTCCTCCTTCACCTGCCCATCGTCGAGGGCACGGAGGCCATGGATGTGACCTTGAAGATCAACGGCGTGCCCGTCGAGGTCCGCAAGGCCTACAACAGCGTCTATCCCCAGTCGCCGGAAAGGACATTCATCGGCCATTACGCGGACGTTTCCCGGCTCAGGCCCGATTCGCCCTGCGATATCGAGGTCGGTCTCCCGACCCTCGAGCCGGGCCGATTTCAGGGTGTCTTTTTCGAGAACGTGGAAACCGAGTACACCCGCCGGATCCAGGCCCCGCTGGCGCCTGCCGGCAGGGAGCGAAGTCTTCGAAGCGACCGATAAAAGCACGGCGGAGCAACTCGGAGCCGTGCTTTTAGGAAATATCTGAAAAGAGTTTTGGATTCCCGTACGGCGCCGCTGAAACTGCCAGCCCGCGGATATTATCTCAGCCGGCCAAGGGCGAGGGCCGAGGGCGTGACGGCCAGCCCGCCCAGAGCCGTGCAGCGGAGCTCGGCGGGAAGCATCTTCCCCGAAGCGTAGACAGCGTCGATCGTCTCGTCGAGAGGGATGGGATTCGCGTAGCCGCCGAGAATGAGGTCGGCGCAGACGAAGGCGCTCGACGCGGCCATGGCGTTGCGCGTGTGGCAGGGGATTTCGCACATCCCCTGGACCAGGTCGCAGACGGAGCCCATGGTGTTCTGGAGGGAGATGGCCGCGGCGTCCGCCGCCTGGCCCGCGCTCCCGCCTGCCGCTTCGACCACGGCCGCGGCGGCCATGGCTCCTGCCGCGCCGATCTCGACTTGACAGCCGGCGACCTCGGCCGCGAAGGTCGCCCGGCGGGCGACGATGAGTCCGACCGCAGAGGCGGCCAGAAGGGCCAGGGCCGTTCTCTCGTCGTCAAGCCTTTTCTCCTCGGCCAGAGTGACGATGACGCCGGGGAGGACGCCCGCGGACCCGCCGGTCGGCGCGGCGCAGACGATGCCCATGCTGTTGGAGACGTGCATGGCGGCCAGGGCCCGGGCCGCGGCCCGCGCATGGAGGCCGCCGACCGCGAGTATCCCCCGGGCCTCGGACCGGAAGATCCTCCCGGCCGAAGGCTTCAGGAGCCGCATCCCGAGCTCGCGGCCGGCCAGGCCCTGGCGGACGGAATCCCGCATGATCCCGTAGCGCCTCAGGACCTCGACGACGATCTCCTTTTCGGCGACGTCCAGGAGCCCGGCTTCGTAGGCCAGGGCGATCCTCCCCAGCGAGAGGCGCTTGCGCCGGGCCGCTTCGACCATTTCCGCGCCGCTCAGGAAAAGCGGCTCCCCCTTTTTGATATAGAAGAGGGGAGGGGCCAACCAGATCCCGTGGACGCCCGGGAGCCGGCTGAGCATGGCTCCGGCCTCCGCGCTCATTGGCGCTTTCCTCTTGAACGAGAGGAAGACCTTCCCGCCCTTCGTCGAACGGACCGGCGGGCCGGCGAGCTGGCCGTCCGCGGCGAGGATCCTCTCGGCCGGCCGGGCCTGGCGCGCGCCGGCCAGGACCATGACCTCGTGGCTCTTGCCGTCGATAAGGACCGGCCAGCCATCGAGTTCGGTGAGCGCGATCATGCCGCCGCCGACCGACTTGGCCGTGGCCTCGAGCCTTCTTCCGCTCTTCGAGACGAGCTCCATCCGCACGGTGTTCGGATGGTCCGCCTTGTCGAGCCGGGCGATCCGGAAACGGAGCCTGAGGCCGTGCTCGGGGGCGACGGCCAGGGCCCGGGCGAAGCGGCCGTCGGTGATCGGCCAGCCGAGGAGGCCGGTTGCGAGGGCCAGGTCGACGCCCTGCTGACGGTACGTCTTGGCGTAGGAGCCGTCCGGGTCGAACGTGAACGCGGCCGTCGCGGCGTCTTCCCCGAGCAGGGAGCGGACGAGGCGGCCGATGTGATAGGACCCGGCCGTGTGGGAGCTGGACGGCCCTCGCATGACCGGACCGAGAACGTCGTTGAAGATGCTTATGAATTCCATCGTTCTCCCTCAGCCGACAACCAGGCTGGCCATGGCCAGGTCCAGGGCGGCGTTGCCCACGGATTTGAACACGGTGACCTCGTCGTCGGAGCTTCGGCCCGGCTTGAGCCCGGCCAGGACCTCGCCGATCTCCGCCCGGATGTGGCCCTCGTCGATGAGCTTCTCGCGGAGGGGGATGATGAGGTCGCCGGCCTCCTCGAGCGAGGCCTGCCGTTGGTCGACGTAGACGCTGGCCCGCCGGATGGTCTCGCCCGGGATCTCGCGGACATGCGGTTTGTAGGAGCCGACGGCGTTGATGTGGACGCCCGGCTTGAGGTTCGCGTCCGAGAAGACCGGCACCGCGGAGGTCGTAGCCGTGCAGATGACGTCCGCCTCCCGCAGGGCCTTGGGCGAGGAGGCAGGCTCCACGTCCAGGGACAGCTTTTGCCCCATTTCTTTGGCGTAGGCCGCGGCGGTCCGGGGGTTGAGGTCAAAAACAAAGACCTTCCGGATCGGGCGGACGGCGGCGACGGCCTCCAGCTGCGTTCTTCCCTGAACGCCTGCGCCGAAGATGGCGACCACCCGGGCGTCCCGGCGGGCCAGGGCGTCCGTGGCGGCGCCAGAGGCCGCACCCGTGCGGACGGCGGTGAGATAGGACGCGTCCATCACCGCCAGCGGAGTCCCGAGCTCGGCGTCCATGAGGATGGCCACGGCCTGGGCCAAGGGCAGCCCCTTGGCCGGGTTGTCCTCGCAGAGCGAGATCAGCTTGAGGCCGAGCCTTTTCGTCCGGGGCAGGTAAGCGGGCATGACCAGGGCCGTCGTCCGGAACTCGGGGATCTCGAGGCTGGTCCGGGCCGGGACCCTGGCTTGGCCCGTGGAGAGCTGGATGAAGGCTTCCTTGACCGCCCGTATCGCCTCGGGCATGGTCAGGATTTGCTTGATCTCTTCTGTCGTGATGTATCTCAAGGGCGTTGGCGAGCGCATCTTCGTCACCTCGGTGCTCATTCTACCAGAGCCGGATGATCCTGGTAACGGGTATTTTTCCGGCCCGGCCGGGGAGTCCAGGGGTTGACTTAGGGAACGCATGTCAATATCCTAAATCCGCTAAACTACGCCGCGTGAAAGGACTCCGATCATGGGCGGAAAACCGATCCTCAACATCAAGTCCCTCAAGGAACAGGTCTACGAGTACCTGCGCGAACAGATGCGGCGAGGGGAGATCATGCCGGGGTCGGCCATCGACATGGAGGAGACATCGAAGAAGCTCGGCGTCAGCAAGACGCCCCTGCGCGACGCCCTCCTCCAGCTGGAGATGGAGGAGTTCGTGACCATCCTGCCGCGGCGAATGGTCGTCGTCAATTCTCTCACGAAACGCGACATCCGGAACTACTATGAGATCATCGGCGCGCTCGAAAGCATGGCCATGCTCAAGGCCTTCGACCGCCTCAAGGCCTCCGACATCGAGGCCATGCAGAAGCTGAACGACGACATGAAGGCCGCGATCGCGGCCAACGATTTCGACCTCTACTACGAACGGAACCTGGCCTTCCATAATACGTTCCTCAACTTCTGCGGCAACGACAGCCTGGTCAAGTTGGTCAACAACCTCAAGAAGCGTCTCTACGACTTCCCCCGGCCGAAAGGGTTCGTCAAGGAGTGGGAGGAGTCCTCCATCCTCGAGCACCAGGCCTTTATCGACCTCCTGCGCAAGGGGCGGGGCCAGGACGCGGCCAACCATGTCCGCGACGTCCACTGGTCCTTCAAGGTCCAGGAGCGGTTCGTCCGCAAGTACTACCCGGGGATCACCGAGCCGGCCGAACCGTGAGAAAAAAACTGAGCATCTTTGCCTTGATCGCCCTTGCGATAGGGCTCGTGACCGGCATTGCCGTCCCCGCCGCGGCCGCGGACCAAGACAAGCCCGCGAATCCCATCCTGACTCTGGAACGCATCTTCGTCGGCCGCGAATTCGCCGCCGAGCGCTTCGGCCCGGCCCGCTGGATGAGCGATGGCGAGACCTACACGACGCTCGAGCCGAGCGTCGGGGTCAAGGCCGGCCGCGACCTCGTCCTCTATCGCGCCGAGACCGGCAAGCGCGAGGTCCTGGTCTCCGCGGCCAAGCTCATCCCGCTCGGAGCCTCCGAGCCCCTGGCCATCGAGGACTACGCCTGGTCCCCGGACGGCAAGGTCCTGATCGTCTTCACCAACTCGAAGCGCGTATGGCGGCAGAATACCCGCGGCGATTTCTGGGCCTACGACCTGGCCTCGGACCGCCTCCGCCAGTTGGGCAAGGAGTTCGAGCCGTCGACCCTGATGTTCGCCAAACTTTCCCCCGACGGCCGGAAGGCCGCCTATATCGTTAAAAACAATATCTATGCGGAAGATCTAAACTCCGGCAAGATCACCCAGCTGACCTTCGACGGGGACGATGACATCATCAACGGGACATCCGACTGGGTCAGCGAGGAGGAATTCGGCATCCGCGACGGATTCCGCTGGAGCCCGGATAGCGCCTCCATCGCCTTCTGGCAGTTCGACACCCGGCGCGTCCCCGTCTTCTCGATGATCAACAACACCGACTCTCTCTACCCGAAGATCATCAGCTTCAAGCACCCCAAGCCCGGGCAAACGAACTCCGCGGTCAAGGTCGGCATCGTCCCGGTCGCGGGCGGGTATCCCGTCTGGGTGCGGACGCCGGGCGACCCGAGCGACACCTATATCGCCCGCCTCGAGTGGGCCGGCAACTCCCGCGAGGTCATCCTTCAGCACCTCAACCGCCTGCAGAACATGCTCAACGTCCTCATCGGAGACGCCGCCTCGGGCGAGGTTCGGACGGTCTTCACCGACACGGACGAGACCTGGGTCGAGGTCATGGACGACTTCGTCTGGCTGTCCGGCGGGAAGAGCCTTCTCTGGCTGAGCGAGCGCGATGGCTGGCGGCACGCCTATTCCGTCTCCCGCGACGGCGGCGAGGCCAGGCTCCTGACGCCCGGCGATTACGATGTCATAAGCGTCAACGGCGTCGACGAGAAGGGCGGCTGGCTTTACGTCACGGCCTCGCCCTTGGACGCCACGAAGCGCTTCCTCTACCGTGTCCGGATGGACGGCAAGGGGAAGCCCGAGCTCATTGGCCCGGCCGGACAGACCGGGGTCCACCGCTACGACACCTCGCCCTCGGCCCGCTGGGCGTTCCACAGCTATTCGACGCTCGACACGCCGGGGATTACGGAGCTCGTCCGTCTGCCCAAGGGCGAACCCGTCCGGGCCCTGGCGGCCAACAAGGATCTGAAATCGAAAGTCGAAGCCCTCTCCCGGAGAAGAGTGGAATTCTTCAAGCTCGCGATCGGCGGCGGGGTCCAGGTCGACGGCTGGCGCATTTTGCCTCCCGACTTCGACCCGGCCAAGAAATACCCCCTCTTCGTCTACGGCTACGGTGAGCCCGCCGGCCAGACCGTCCAGGATGGCTGGGGCGGCAGCGGCTACCTCTGGCACCTAATGCTGGCCCAGCAGGGCTATATCGTGGCCAGCTTCGACAATCACGGCACGCCGGCGCCGCGCGGCCGGACCTGGCGCAAGAGCATCTACCGGCAGATCGGCATCCTGGCCTCGGCCGATCAGGCCGCTGCGGTCCGGGCGGCCGTCGCTGCCTGGCACTTCGTCGACCCCGACCGGATAGGCGTCTGGGGCTGGAGCGGCGGCGGCTCGATGACCCTCAACGCCATGTTCCGCTACCCCGACCTCTACAAGACGGGCATCTCCGTGGCCTCGGTGCCCGACCAGCGGCTCTACGACACGATCTACCAGGAGCGGTACATGGGCCTGCCCCAGGACAATCCGGACGGCTATAAGAACGGCTCGCCCATAACTTTTGCCAAGGACTTGAAGGGAAACCTCCTCATCGTCCACGGCACGGGCGACGACAACGTCCACTACCAGGGCTTCGAGCTGTTGGTGAACGAGCTCGTCGCCAACAACAAGGCCTTTACGATGATGGCCTACCCGAACCGGTCGCACGGGATTTCCGAGGGAAAGGGGACGACCCTCCACCTTTACACGATGTTCACCCGCTTCCTCGACGAGAACCTGCCGCCGGGCGGGCGCGCCCGATGAAGGGGGATATCAGAGCCTGAAGAAAACGCTTATCTCCACTCAACCTTCATATTCTGCTCGCCGCGCGCCTTGATCTCCGGACGTCGATCGAGCTTCAACAGTGCCGGCTTGTTCCCGATATCCATGGCCACCAGATAGACGAGTTTCGATACCTTCTCCATTTTGGCGTAATCGGCCTTCGCTTCAATGTCTCCCTCCATGTGGTAGTCCTCTGTCGTACCACAGAAAAACCACGCACCAGGGATGCCGTAGCGGATGTAGGGATATTGGTCGCTCCGGAAGAAGAAGCGGTCGGGGTGGGCCGGGTCTTCGTACTTGTAGTCGAGCTTCAGGCCGATCGACTTCGTATTCATCGTCTGGATGCTCGCGTCGAGTTCCGAGCTCACCTTGTTCGAGCCGATGAGATAGAGGTGGTTCGTATCGTTCCTCGAGATCATGTCCAGGTTGAGGTTGGCGCTGATCTTCTCGACCGGCACCGGGCAGTGTCGGACAAAATAGGTGGAGCCGATGAGCCCTTTTTCCTCCGCCGTGTTCCAAACGAAGATGACGGACCTTTTCGGGCGCTCGACCATCAGAGCCTCGGCGATTTCGAACATCCCGACGACTCCGGAGGCATTGTCGTCCGCGCCGGGAAAGATCCTCCCTTCGCGCCCGGGATTGTGGTCGTGGTGGGAGCTGATGGTGACGTATTCGTTTCGGAGCGTCGGGTCCGTTCCTTCTGCGTAGGCCACGACGTTGAACGTCTTGTCTTTGCGTGTCACAACCCCGAGCTCGATCTCGAGTTTGCGGCCGGGCATCTTTTTGGAAGCCACGTGTTGTCCCTGGCGGATCGTCTCGATCATTTTGGCGAGATCCTCCTTCGCGACGCCGAGGATGGCCGCACCGGCATCGTGCCTGACCTCAACCTGGAAGAAGGGGAGCGTGGGCGCGGCTTCGCTCCCGGAGACGACGTCCGGGAATCTGAGCCTTTCCGGAAGGCTAAAAGTGAGGCCCTTCTCGGCGAGCCGTGTTTCCCGTTCCTGGTTGATGATGGTGACGACCGCGACGGCGCCTTTCCCTCTCAGCGCGCCGGCCCTGGACATCAAGAGCCGCCGGTTATCGGCCGGTTTCAAGACGTGGTCATCGGGAAGCGCCGCATCCAGGATGACCGCGATCTTCCCCTTGAGGTCCAAGCCGCCCGTGTCGTCCCAATTCAGTTGGGGAGCGCTGAGCCCGTAGCCCAGAAAAACGGCCTCTCCCAAGATTTTCCCCGCGTCGAAATTCCGGCCGATGGCGGCATCCGTAGGGAAATAATAAACACGCTCGACCGCGCCCGTAATGAGCCGCATGCGCGATGCCTGCGGAACTATCGTGGTCACCTCCACCGGGACTTCTTGGTAGTACGAGCCGCCGGGCATCAGAGGCTTGAGGCCGATCCGTTCGGCCGTGAGGGCGATGTACTTTGAAGCGATGTCGAGTTCGGCCGAGGGCGTATTCCGCCCCCGGAACTCCGGCGCCCCGAGAAATTGCAGGTGGAATTTCATGTCCTCGGCCCGGATCGTTTTCAATCCACGGGAATGGGCATAATCTCCCGGACTGCAAGAAGCGGCACAAAGAAAAAAAACAATTGTGAGAATTTGTATGCGGTTGGATCTCATTATTCCTCTTCTTCTTATTCTTACGATTTTCAGACCCTCAGGAAAACGTTCTTCTTATAGAGGAAATATAGCACGAGCCATTCGACGAGGATGACGCCCGCCCCGATGACCAGGACCCCGGCCCCGCCGGCCAGCCGGGCCAAGCCCCCGAACAGGAATTCGCTCGTGTAGCCGAAATCGACTATCCGCGTCCCCAGGTAGATCGTGATCGAGTTCACGCCGATGACCCGGAAGAAGAACGACCACTTCCGGACCTTCCAGACGTCGACGACCAAGTAGAAGAGGGCCAGGAGAAGGAAGGAGAGGCCGGCGGCGTAGATGTCGAAGGTCGACGTCCAGGCCTTCTTGATCATGGGATACCAGTGACCGAGGACGAACCCGGCGGTCGCGAGGCCCGCCCCGCTTCCGGCGAGAATGAGGGCTTTACGATACGCGCCCGATTTTTCCGAGCGGAGGACGAGCCCGGCCAGGCCGCCCATCAGCGTGACGGACGTAGCCGAGAGGATGCACAGGATCCCCTCCGGGTCGAAGACGCGGTCGTAGAGACGACCGGGCAGGAGAAGGCGGTCGATGAAGCCGTTGATCGTGCCGTCGGGCGTCAGGACCCCGGCGCCGATCCCCGGCACGGGGACCAGCCATTGGATGGCGGCATACCCGAACAGGATCCCGGCCAGGGCGGCCAGGCGGCCCTTGAGGCTCCGGACGTTGAGCATGATCAGCGCGGCGAAGAGATAGGCTAGGCCGATCTGCCCAAGGACGCTGGCGTAGCGCTGGGTCGCGAACTGGAGATCGGTCAGATGGTTGTAGAAAAAGCCCAGGACGACGAGGAGGAGCGCCCGCTTGACGAGCTTGAGATAGATGGGACGTTTGTCCGCGGCCGTTTCCGCTTTGGCCAGAAGCGATAGCGGGATAGCGACGCCCGAGATGAACATGAAAAGCGGAAAGATGAGGTCGTAGAAGTGGAACCCGGCCCACTCGGCGTGCTCGAGCTGAGCCGCCCACCATCGGGCCCAGCCCCAGCCCGTGACCTCGCCCAGGGCCCGGAACAGGGCGTCGCCGCCGATGATCCAGAACATGTCGAAGCCCCGAAGGGCGTCCAGGGACAGGAGGCGCGGCGGCCTCGGTTTCAATGCTGAGGATTCCATTCCTACCTCCTTGGCGTTTTTCGGGGCGCGGGCGGCCGGGGCCCGTGACTCAGAACTTGTAGCCGATCTTGCGCAGGAAGTCCTTGCGCCACTGGATTCCATCCGGCCCCTCGACGCCCTTGGCCCTGACGCCGTCGACGACGCCCAGGATGCCCCGGCCCTGTTCGGTCTCGGCCACGACGACCTCGGCCGGGTTGGCCGTGGCGCAGAAAATCCGGCAGACCTCGGGCACGGCCTTGACGGCGTTGAGGATGTTGACCGGGAAGCCGCCGGTCATGAAGATCAGGAAGGAGTGGCCGGCGCCGATGGCCATGGCGTTCTTCTTGGCGATCTCGACCAGGGACTCGTCGTTCCCGGAGTGGCGGACGAGGGCGAGGCCCGACGACTCGCAGAAGGCGATGCCGAACTTCATGTGCGGCGCCGTCGTGACGATGGCCTCGTGGAGGTCCTCGACTGTCTTGATGAAGTGGGCCTGCCCGAGGATGAAGTTCATATCCTCCGGCTTATCGATGGGGACGACCTTGATGTCCATGGGACCCTCCTCAGAAAGGTCGGGCGAGTGGTGGGCGATAGAGGACTTGAACCTCTGACTTCTACCGTGTGAAGGTAGCACTCTACCGCTGAGTTAATCGCCCACGTCCCCTCATTTTATCCGAATCGGCAGGGTTGTCAATTTCTGGAAGATCCGCCCGGTTTTCCAGGCTATTTGGGGGGGGGCCAACTAGGGCCGCCACTCCTGCTCGGATAGAAAATGCGCTCTGCTGGGATCTTTCGTGTGGGGAGCGAACCGAATCCGCTTATGGCTCCTTCCAAGAGAAGCAACGAGAGAGTACTTTAAAGCGTCCTCGTCTCTCCCAACGAGGCGCGTTTCCGCCGCAAGACGTCTAAGACCTCTTGAACCTACCCGACTCGATTATTGCGTCGAGGAGGTGTTCTGCTCCCTTTCCAAAAGCGTTTTCCTCGAGGTGCCAGCTGGACGCCTTGAGTCCGGATTTAAGCAGATCCTCCGTCGGCAATATGACGCACTCACTGGCCGGGTATGCGATCATGGGATTTTCTGCATAGATATCAGTATGGGCCATTACTTCTTTGACGATTTTATACTCTGAAAGTTTCATGGTCTCGGGATGATGAAAAGCGTCACCGGCCTCGAAAAGCTCTCTTGCTATATTGAGTTGGCCCGGCTTCATTGGATGTCGGGCTTGCTGGATAAGGTACCAAATATCTTCCCTATACTTAATGCATTTTGTGATGTAGTCCGGAGAAAACATTTCACCCCTCCTCTGAGAATATTCGCAGCGGCCGTTCGTCTCATGCCATGAGACGCACATCCGCTAACTAGCGTCTATCTCAAGCCGGGGCCCGCGGCCGCCGGCCCGGGCCCACGCGCCTCTAGACGTTCTCGCCGAACGATTCGATCAGCGCGTTGAGCACCAGGACATGGGACTGGTCGCCCTTCATGAGGGTGGCAAATAACTTCTGTAGGGAAGGCTCCGTGATCTTCACCGATACCCCCATGTGAATCCTTTCGAACTTCTCTTCGAACTCGAGCATCTTCTTGAGCATGTCTACGAGCGGGATCTTGCTGTGACTGAGCGACGCGTGGAATCTCTTGGCCTCCTCGAGTCCAGCCCCGACCTCGTTTTCGTCCATCGTGAATCCGGTGAAGAGGTCGGGAAGTTCCTCGCAGTACCTCTTACCCCTTCGGAGAATGTTGGCGTGATTGAGCTCCTCGGTCGCCAACGTTTTGAGCCGGGTGGCGATGGGCGGGTCTCCGGAGCGCTCGGCAATCGTGTCGTAAAGCATCGAGATCTGAGTCTCGAGATCTACGGCGATGTCTAGGAATTTCGCGATGTCCATACTAGCCTCCCTCCTACGAGTGCATCACTCACATGATGTCCAAATAACCCGAGGACCCGCGGCCGTCGGCTCAGGACGAGTCCCCGTGTAGATGACCGAAGAAATTCGCGCTATCAAAAGGGGCCCCTTTGTTGGCTTGGCTAAATGTTATAGCCCTAATTAGATACGTGTCAATGATTATTCTGAAAAAAATGCGCGGAGAAGAACTTGGCGAAGGGAGGATAGGGACTCTCTCAGCGGTTGGCACGCTTGCGGACGGCGGGGAGACGGCTGAAGGCGCGGATCCCGGCCGCGGTGAGCGGGCAGCGCATCAAGAAAGCGATGACCTTGTTCTTCCAGCCGGGGACGCAGACGGTGCCGCGCCCGAGACGGCGGAGGGAGACGCGGGCGACCTCTTCGGCCGTCATCCAGAAGGGCTTGGGGACGATAGCCTTGTCAATATTCGCGACTTCGTGGAATTCCGTATGAGTCATTCCCGGGCAGAGCGCCTGGACGCGGACGCCGGTCCCCAGGAGCTCGGACTGGAGGTTCTCCGAGAACATCACCAGGAAAGCTTTGGTGCCGCTGTACATCGGCCCGGAGAAGGCGGACCAGGCGGCGATCGAAGCGACGTTGATGATCGCGCCTTGGCCGCGGGAGACCATCCCGGGGAGGACCGCCCGGCTGAGCCGGACGGTTGTGGCGACATGAACCTGGACCATGTCCATGTGGACGGCGGTATCCCTCTCGACAAAGGACTTCCCGCCCGTGTACCCGGCGTTGTTGACGAGGAGGTCGAGGGTCTCGTCCCCGGCGAGACGGTGCTCGACGCGGGCGATGCCGTCGGAGGTCGCCAGGTCGGCCTGGAGCGTTTCGACCGTCACGGCGTGCTTTTCCCGGAGCTCTCGAGCGAGGTCGTCGAGCCGGGCCAAGCGCCGGGCGACGAGGACGAGGTCCGTTCCCGCCGCGGCCAGCCGGCGGGCGTACTCCGCTCCCAGGCCGGCCGAGGCGCCGGTGATCAAGGCGGTCCGAAAAGTCGTCTTGGACATGGGCTTCCTCCGGCCGATAGTCTATGGGAAGCGGCCCCGCATTTCAATTGACATCGGCCCCTTTTCCCCGTGATAATAAGGTCAATGGCCATTACCCGCTGTCCCTATTGCCACGCCATCATCGACGAGAACGTCAAGTACTGCAACAATTGCGGGACGCAGCTGCTCTTCACCGAGGACGGAGACGTCGAAGAGGAGATCCCGGGCGAGAAGATCATCGACGCGGACACCGAAGAGAAGGATTACACGGTCGAGGAGCCCGAGGGCGAATCCAAGCCCAAAGAAGACGAGGACCTCGACGAAGAACTCGAAGAAGAGGCCGGAGAACTGGCCCTAGACAAGCTCGTCGCGGAAGCGGCGGCGGAGGACGACGTCACCGAGGAAGTCATCCTGGTCGACGAGATCGAGGCGGTCGAGGCGGGCGCTAAAGACGAACCCAAAGAACCCGGGGGAAAAGAAAAAACGTCCGAAATCATGGAGCCGGATGAGGACGAGGACGAAGAAGAGGAAGAAGAGAAGGCTGACGAAGAAGGCGAAAAGAAAGAAGCAGAGAAAGAACCCGGAGAAAAAGAAGAAACGGCCGAGCTCAAGAACGCTGAAGAGAAAAAGAGCGAAGAGACCGTGCCGCAACCCGTTACCTTTGACACTCAGGAGCTCGATGGGATCGGAAAGACCGTCGAGCTGGGCAAAGAGCAGATCGACAAGTTCCTCGAGGTCCTGGCCAAAAAGGAGGCGGAAGTCGAGCCTCCCCCGAAAACGGCCCGGGAGCCGAGCGGAACGCTCCCTCCCTGGGCCAGCACGATGAAAGGCGCGCCCGTGTTCCCGGACGAGACGGGGCCGGTCGGAGTTTTGGACAAGGGTGTCGCGGACACTACCGCGCCGGCCTTTGAAGAAGAGGTCGAGATATTCCCGCGGCGGAAGGATTCGGACTCGACCATCGGGCTGCCCGAGCGCGTGAGCCAGTCCCCGCTTCCCTTCGAGCAGGGCGCCGCAGAAGAAGAGGAAGAAGAGGAGGAAGAACCGGCCGAGGGCGAGGCGCGGGAAAAAATGCTCCCGACGGCCGGAGCCGTCCGCCCCGTCCGCGAATCGGAGCGCCGCGAGGCCGAGGCCGAGGAAGGCGAGGAGCCGCAGCAGCCGCCGCCCTTCAGCTTCTCGGTTTTCTTCAAGTCCAAGGTTTTCGATGTCCTTTTCGTCGGGCTCTTCTGGCTCGTCGCCCTCTGGTTGGCCGCCAATTCCATGAGCGCGACCCTCTTCGACATCCTGGGGTCGATGTCGGGCTCCATGCTCCTGCTTTACGCCGTTTTCGCCGTTATCTACTTTTTCCTGTTCAAGTTCTTCCTCGGCGAGACGCTCGGCGACCGGCTCTTCCGCGAACGGGAATAACTGTCTTCACCTGCCAGACGATTCTCGAAATGGGGGGATTGTTCTAGATGCCCAGGCTCAGCCGTTCGGCCAGGGCGGGCGGGAGCTTCTCGTCGATGATCTTCCTCTTCGCCTCTTCGATGTCGTAATCGACGCGGCTGAATTTGACGATACGTGCTTCGGAATCGTAGATGGCAAAGGCGGCGCGGGGATTCCTGTCGCGCGGCTGGCCCACCGAACCGGGGTTGATGAGGTAGCGGACGCCCTTTTCGAGACGGATCTCGTTGGCGTTCCCCTCGAGAAAGGTGCCCTCGACGTTGCCGTCCTTTTCGCTGTAGACGAACGGGAAATGGGTGTGGCCGAAGAAACAGACGGGCGTCTGGATGTAGGAGAAGGCCTCGGCCGCGTCGAACTCCCCGAAGATGTAGTAGTCTTCGTCGAAGGGCGCGCCGTGGCAGATGGTGATGGAGTTCTGGATGACCTCCGGGCTCTGCTTCAGCCGGACGAGAAAATCGAGGTACTTCCGGGCGATCGTCTTCTTGGTCCAGAAGATGGCCGAGGCGGCGATGGGATTGAAGGTCTGGACCGAATCGAGGCCCGAAACGGCCTTGTCGTGGTTGCCGCGGATGATGGACAGGGGCTTGAGGGTCAGGATCTTCTGGATGACCTCGTTCGGGGACGCGCCGTACCCGACGAGGTCGCCCAGGAAGATGTAATGGTCCACCCGCTTCCTCTGGATGGCCTTGAGGACCGCGTGGAAGGCCTCGAGGTTGCCGTGGATGTCCGTGAATATCAGATAGCGCATGGTCGTTCGTCCTTTTTTTGAACCGCTTCGTACAACCGTCCGGCCTCGTAGGAGCTTCTGACCAGGGGCCCGGAGACGACCTCCAGGAAGCCAGCCCGGCGGGCGGTCGCCGCGAACTCCTCGAATTCCTCCGGCGTGTAATATTTCGCGACCGGCGGGTGGGCCGCCGTCGGCTGGAGGTACTGTCCGACGGTCAGCAGGTCGCAGCCGGCGCGCCGCAGGTCGGCGAACGTCCGCAGGATGTCTTCCCCGCTTTCCCCGAGGCCGATCATCAACCCCGATTTGGTCAAGGCGCCCCGTTTTTTGGCGGCCGCCAGGACGTCCAGGGAGCGGCGATAGTTTTCCCGGGGTCGGCGGATCTGCGGATAGAGGGCTTCCGTCGTCTCCAGGTTGTGGTTGAGGACGTCGGGAGCGGCTTCGAGGACGGTCTCGAGGGCCTCCGCGTCGCCCCCGAAATCCGGGATGAGCGCCTCGACGCGGGTCCCCGGATTCTTCTCGCGGATGGCCCGGATGACCGCCGCGAAATGGGCCGCCCCGCCGTCGGGGAGGTCGTCTCGCGTTACCGACGTGATCACGGCGTAAGCCAGTCCGATCGAGGCGACCGCCTCGGCGACGCGGGCCGGCTCGTCCGGGTCGGGGGCGAGGGGCTGTCCCTTGGTCACGGCGCAGAAGCCGCAGTCCCGGGTGCACGTGTCGCCGAGGACGAGGAACGTCGCCGTCCTTCGTTCCCAGCAGGCGCCGATGTTCGGACAACGGGCGCTCTCGCAGATGGTGTGGAGATGTCCGGCCTTGAGGATCTCCGCGACACGGAAGAAGTCTCCGTGGGACGGAAGTCGGACCTTAAGCCAGACGGGTTTTGATGTCGCCGTGGCTACCCCTCTCTCGCGATGGATCTGCCCTTCGGTTGAGTTTTTCTGACGGATCGGAACGATGAATTACGTCGAAGAGATGAAAGTTCTCAGTACTCGATGTCGCGGTCTCTCTTGATGCGTCGTCTCATCCGTTTCCGCGCCTGGGCGTCCTTCATCCGCCGCTTCTCTCCGGGCTTGAAGTAGACGGAGTGTTTCTTGATCTCCTTGATGATCGCTTCCTGCTGGACCTTGCGTTTGAACCGGCGCAGGGCGGATTCCAGATTTTCACCTTCGTCAAGCTGTACAAATGCCAAAAACTTTCACCTCCTCACTGGGGAAAGTCCCGCAAATGTATACCGGATTGCCTCTGGAAAGTCAATAGAGCCTCGGGGATTCGTCGTCGCTCGCTTGAGCCTGCCCCGGCTTTCTGTTAATACTGGCCCATGACCGACGCCCCGGCCGGCTATTCCACCGTCCCGCGCCTGGCGGAAATCGCCGGGCTCGTCCACGGGTTCGGCGGCGCCGGATGGAGCGAGGCGGATTTCCTGGCCTTCGCGGCGTCCCTGGATCTGCGCCCGGTGATCATGCGTCAGGTCCATTCGGACACCGTCCACCGTCTGGACGAGGTTCCGGCCGGGAAGCTCGACGGCGACGCCCTGATGACCGACGTCCCCGGGCTGCTCCTTGTCATCCGCACCGCGGACTGCCTGCCCGTGTTCCTCGTGGACGCGAAGAACCGGGCCGCGGCCGCCGTCCACTGCGGCTGGCGGGGGACGGAGAAGAGGATCCTGGAGAGGGCCGTCCAGGCCATGAGCAAGGCCTATGGCTCCGAACCCGGGGCGATGCTGGCGGCCCTGGGTCCCTGCATCGGGCCCGCCTGCTACGAGGTCGGGCCGGAGGTCCGAAAGTCCTTCCTGAGGGCGGGATTCCCCCCGGGCGTCCTCGCCGAAGCCCCGGGGCGCCCCGGAAAGTCGCTCCTCGACCTCCGGGCGGCCAACGTCTGGCTCCTCGACGGCCTGGGTTTTAAAAATGACAATATCCTCGACTCCGGCTCCGCCTGCACCCACTGCGAACCGAATCTTCTTTCCTACCGCCGCGACCCCGGCGACTCCCGCCGCATGTACAACTTTATCGGTTTCCGCTGAACGCGGAGGGCGGAAGAAAGGGGACACGTACCGCTTGGATTCCTAGAGTTCCCCTGAAAAGCATAAGCGAGGACCGCGCGCGGCTCCCGTTTATAAGTTGGAGGAGGCCGTTGATTAATGGGGCTGAGGGGGGTCGTTGAAGGAAGCGGCAGGGAGCGGAGTCTTCGTAGCGACCAGCAGAATTGTGGCGGAGTACCCGGAGCTACAATTCTGGTAAATATCTGAAAAGAAATTTCTTTCCTGGACTTGCTTAAGATATTTCCTAGAAGTGCGGCTCCGGGCCGCTCCGCCGCACTTCTATCGGTCGCTCCCCAGAGTCCGCTCCCCGCCGGAGACGATACCCGAAGCCCCTCCGCGGCCGACCGAATTGGACGCCACCAGCGATCCTCGCCATTTGCATTTTAAATTTGATTTCATTATCCTTGGCTGGTTCAAAGGAGAAGACGATGGAACGTCCAATCGGCGATATCGAACTGGCCGGTCTGCCCCTTTTCAAGAAAGGCAAGGTCCGCAACGTCTACGAGGTCGACGACAAGCTCCTGATCGTGGCCACGGACCGCATTTCCGCTTTCGACTGGGTCCTGCCGTCCCTCATCCCCTACAAGGGAAAGGTCCTGACCCAGCTGTCGAAATTCTGGTTCGATTTCGTCGGCTTGGTCCTGCCCAACCACCTCCTGGCCACGGAAACCAAGGACTTTCCCCCCGTTCTGGCCCCCTACGCCGATATCCTCGCCAAGCGTTCCATGCTCGTCCAGAAGACCCAGGCCATGCCCGTCGAGTGCGTCGTCCGCGGCTACCTCTCCGGCTCCGGCTGGAAGGAATACAAGACGTCCGGAAAGATCTGCGGCCTCAAGATCCCTAAGGGGCTCAAGGAGTCCGACCGCCTCGAGGAGCCCATCTTCACGCCCTCGACCAAGGCGGAGCATGGCCACGACGTCAACATGTCCTTCAAGGACGTCCAGAAGAAGATCGGCGCCGAGCTCGCCCAGAAGATCCGCAAGGCGAGCCTCGAGCTCTATCAAAAGGCCGCCCTCTACGCCGTCTCCAAGGGCATCATCATCGCCGACACGAAATTCGAGTTCGGCCTCTCCGGCGACGATCTCGTCCTGATCGACGAGATCTTCACCCCCGACTCCTCGCGATTCTGGCCCCTGTCGATGTACGAGGCGGGCCGGTCCCAGCCCAGCCTGGACAAGCAGTTCGTCCGCGATTACCTGGAGACGACGAGCTGGGACAAGAACACGCCTCCGCCGGAGCTCCCCGCTGAGATCGTCGCCAAGACGTCCCAAAAATACCTGGAAATCTACAAGGTCCTGACCGGCCTCGACGACCTGGCATGAGCGGACGGGTCGATTTCCACGTCCACTCGGACAAGAGCTGCGACGGCGATTTTTCGCCGGCCGAGCTGGTCGGCTTCGCCAAGAACTTCGACATGCGGGCCATTTCGATCGCCGACCACGACACGGTGGCCGCCTACCCAGAAGCCGTCGAAATCGGCCGCATCGCGGGGGTCGAAGTCATCCCGGGCATCGAGATCACGACGCTCTTCGGCGGCCGCGAGTTCCACCTTCTCCTGCCCTTCGTCGACTGGACGAGCCAGGCCCTCGCGGCGATCGTCGAAGGCCAGACGCGGTGCCGGATGGACGAGGCCGCGGAGCGCGTCGGAAAAATACGCGGCCTCGGCTTCGCCCTGACCATGGAGGAGGTCCGGGAGAAGACGAACGGGGCGCCCCCGCTCGGCGTCAAGATCGCCCAGGTCCTCCTCGAGAACCCGGAGAACGCGGTGAATCCGGGCCTGGAGTTCTTTTACCGCAAAGAAAACCGGCCTTACGCGCCGTATCTGTTCTACAAGGAATATTTCGCCGAGGGCAAGCCGGCCTACGTCCCCAAAAACTTCGTCGGTCTTCTCGACGTGCTGGCCGCGGCCCCGGAGACGGGCGGCGTCCCCGTCCTCTCCCATCCCGGCGCCTACTTCCAGCGGACGACGGCCGAGGACGCCCGCGTCCTCAAGGAGCACGGCCTGGCCGGGATGGAGGTCTACACGTTCTACCACGCGGCCGAACAGGTCGCTTTCTACCGCGCTCTGGCCGAGGAGCTCGACCTCGTGGCCACGGCCGGCTCCGATTTCCACGGCCGGATCAAGCCCCACGTCGCCTTCGGGGCGCTTCAGGAAGGGGACTACGGGATGGTCGAGCGGCTGAAGGCGAGAAGGAGAGGTGAGTCATGAACTGGCTCGACATCGTTCTTCTGGTCATCCTGATCCTGACGGCGATCATCGGCATCTTCAAGGGCTTGATTAAGCAGGTCATCGGCCTGGCCGCGGTCATCGCCGGCCTTGTCCTGGCCAGCCTCTACTACGAAGGGGCGGCGGGGATATTCGACACGTTCGTCAAGAACAAACTGCTCAGCAATTTTCTGGGCTTCCTCATCATCTTCGTCGCCGTCCTCATCGCGGGCGCCATTCTCGGCCACCTCATCACCAAGGCCATGAAAGGCCCGCTGGCCCTCGTCAACAGGCTCTTCGGCGGTATCTTCGGTGCGGTCAAGGGGGTCCTCATCTGCGGCATCCTTGTCTTCGCCCTGTTCACGTTCCAGGTGGCTAAGCCGGCCCTGGAAACGTCCGTCATCGCTCCGGTCTGCCTCGGCATCACCCGGGCGGCGATCAACATGATCCCCCAGGACCTGAGGGCCAAGTTCAACTCCTCCTACAAGGAAATCCGGGAGAACGGAGGGAAACGTGGACAGAAGATCTAGCGAGCTCAACCTCCACCAACGGATGGAACTGATCATCAAGGACATGGTGGAAAAAGAGATCAGCCTCAAGGACGCTCTCCGGGAATTCGAGAAGATCTTCTTCGAGCAGGCGGCGAAAAAGTACGAAGGGAACAAGACCAAAATGGCACAAGCCCTCGGCCTCCACAGGAACACCCTCCACAACAGGGCCAAGCTCTTGAAGATCAAGAAGAAATATTAGCAGTCGACAGCCAAGACTGCCAATATTTCATCCGCTTTCCCCTTGACAAATCGCTGGGATTTGTGTAATATTAGCACTCACATTTACTGACTGCTAAATTTCAGGTATCACCAAGGAGGTTTTAATGAAAGTTCATCCTCTGTACGACAGAGTGCTCCTCAAGAGACTCGAGGAACAGGAAGTCAAGAGAGGCGGGATCATCATCCCGGACACGGCGAAGGAAAAGCCCCAGGAAGCCGAGATCATCGAAGTCGGCAAGGGCCGGGTCAATGACGATGGAAAGACCATCCCCCTCGCGGTCAAGAAGGGCGATAGGGTCCTCATCGGCAAGTACAGCGGCTCGGAAGTGATGGTCGACGGCGTCGAGCACATCATCGTCCGCGAAGAAGAGATTCTCGCCGTCATCGAGAAGTAAGGAGACACCATGGCCAAACAAATCCTTTCTGGAGACGACGCCAGGCATGCCCTTCTCAAG
This sequence comes from Candidatus Aminicenantia bacterium, assembly GCA_041479905.1. Taxonomy (GTDB): domain Bacteria; phylum Acidobacteriota; class Aminicenantia; order Aminicenantales; family Saccharicenantaceae; genus RBG-16-66-30. The sequence goes on along the minus strand of JBGOYY010000043.1, from coordinate 1,499 downwards.
GGCGTGAACATCCTCAGCAATGTCGTTAAGGCGACGCTCGGCCCCCGCGGCAAGAACATCGTCCTCGACAAGAAATTCGGCTCCCCCACGAGCACCAAGGACGGCGTCACCGTCGCCAAGGAGATCGAACTCAAGGACGCCTGGGAGAACATGGGCGCCCAGCTCGTCAAGGAAGTCGCGTCCAAGACGTCGGACGTGGCCGGCGACGGCACGACGACCGCAACCGTGCTGGCCCAGGCCATCTACGGCCAGGGCCTGCGCTATGTCACGGCCGGGGCCAACCCGACCCTGATCAAGAAGGGCATCGACAAGGCCGTCGAGACGGTCGTCGAAGAGCTCAAGAAGTTGAGCCGCGAGGTCAGCGGCGAGATGATCGCCCAGGTCGGCGCCATCTCGGCCAACAACGACCCGTCCATCGGCAAGATCATCGCCGAGGCCATGGACAAGGTCGGCAAGGACGGCGTCATCACGGTCGAAGAGGCCAAGGGCCTGGAGACCACGATGGAGATCGTCGAGGGCATGCAGTTCGACCGCGGCTACCTGTCCCCCTATTTCGTCACCGACCCCGAGCGGATGGAATGCGTCCTGGAGAAGCCCCTCATCCTCCTCCACGAGAAGAAGATCAGCAACCTCAAGGACTTCCTGCCCCTCCTCGAGAACGTGGCGCGCCAGGGCCGGCCCCTGCTCGTCGTGGCCGAAGAGGTCGAAGGCGAAGCGCTGGCGACCCTCGTCGTCAACAAGCTCAAGGGCACCTTCATGTGCTGCGCCGTCAAGGCCCCCGGCTTTGGCGACCGCCGCAAGGCCATGCTCGAGGACATCGCCACGCTGACCGGCGGCCAGGTCATCACCGAGGAGATCGGTGTCAAGCTCGAAAAGGTCGGCTTGGATTGGCTGGGCGAAGCGAAGAAGGTCGTCATCGACAAGGATAACACGACGATCGTCGAGGGCAACGGCAAGCAGAGCGACGTTCAGGCCCGCATCAAGCAGATCCGGGTCCAGATCGAGGATACGACCTCCGACTACGACCGGGAGAAGCTCCAGGAGCGGCTGGCCAAGATGGTCGGCGGCGTCGCCCTGATCAAGGTCGGCGCGGCCACCGAGACCGAGCTCAAGGAGAAGAAGGCCCGGGTCGAAGACGCCATGCACGCCACCAAGGCGGCCGTCGAGGAAGGCATCGTGCCCGGCGGCGGCGTCGCCCTGCTCCGCGCTCAGAAAGCGCTCGATAAGCTCCAGCTCGAAGGCGACCTCCAGATCGGCGCCAACATCGTCAAGAGGGCCATCGAAGAGCCCCTGCGCCAGATCGCGGCCAACGCCGGGTTCGAAGGCTCCGTGGTCGTCGAAAAAGTCAAGGAGATGAAGCAGGACATGGGCTTCAACGCCCTCAACGAGAAGTACGAAGACATGATCAAGGGCGGCATCCTCGACCCGACCAAGGTCGTCCGGATCGCCCTCCAGAACGCGGCCTCCATCGCCGGCCTGATGCTTACCACCGAAGGCCT
>JBGOYY010000042.1:0-24469 GCA_041479905.1 Candidatus Aminicenantia bacterium | reverse complement strand
CGCGGAAGGCCAGCGCCGCTACATCGAATCCCTGTCCTCCTACGCCCGGCAGTTCCTCGAACGGATGGACAAGCCCGACGCCGATACGATCGAGGGCATCCCGCCGGCGATCGCCATCCAGCAGAAGGGCGCCGCCAAGAATCCGCGTTCGACCGTGGCCACGGTGACCGAGATCTTCGACTTCCTCCGGGTCCTCTTCGCCCGTATCGGGACCGTCCACTGTCTCCAGTGCGGCCGGCCGGTCCTCAGGGACGCGATCGACGGCATGATCGCCGAGCTGTCGAGGGAGCCGCAAGGGACGCGGGCGCTCGTGACCTTCGCCTGGCCCCGCGAAAGGAACCCGGCCTCGCTCAAGAAGGACGGCTTCACCCGTGCCGTCGCCGCCGGCGCCGTGGTCGACCTCGACGCGGCGGTCAAGCAGACCGGCCCCCTGGACATCCTGGTCGACCGCATCACCCTCGGCGTCGACGAGCGCGAGCGCCTGGCCGACTCCCTCGATATGGGCCTGAAGAAGGGCGAAGGACGCGTCCTCGTCCGGACCGAGGGCGGCCGGGAGTACCCCTTCTCCGAAAAGCTCGAGTGCAAGACCTGCCGGCTGCCGGCCGACGACCCCTATCCCAACCTCTTCTCCTTCAATAGCCCGCACGGCGCCTGCCCCGAGTGCCACGGCTTCGGCGACCTGGCCGTCGTCGACGAGGACAAGGTCGTCCCCGATACGTCGAAAACCCTGGAGCAGGGCGCCGTCGAGCCCTGGACAAAGCCCCTCTCCAAGGGCATGCAGAAGGAGCTTCTGGCCGAGGCCCGGCGGCGGCGCATCCCGGCCAACGTTCCCTTCCGGGACCTCAAGAAAGAGCACCAGCGCTTCGTCCTCGACGGCGGCGACGGCTACTACGGCGTCAAGGGCTTTTTCGACTGGCTCCAGTCCAAGAAGTACAAGGTCCAGGTCCGGGTCCTGCTCAGCCGCTACCGGAAATATATCGCCTGCCCGGCCTGCGCCAAAACCCGACTCAACGCCCGGGCCCTGAGCGTCAGGATCAAGGGTCTCAACATCGGCGAGGTCGTCCGGATGACCGTTCGCGAGGCCTCCGCTTTCTTCGGCAGCCTCGAGCTCGAGCCGTTCGAGCGCCAGGTGGCCGACAAGCTCGTCCAGGAAGTCCGCGGCCGCCTCAAGTTCCTCCTCGAGGTCGGCCTCGACTACATCGCCCTCGACCGCATGACCTTCACGTTGAGCGGCGGCGAGGCCCAGCGCATCAACCTGGCCGCAGCCCTCAGCGCCTCGCTCGTCGGGACCCTGTTCGTCCTCGACGAGCCTTCGATCGGGCTCCACCCCCGCGACAACCACCGCCTCGTCCAGATCCTCGAGTCGCTCCGCGACATCGGCAACACGGTCGTCGTCGTCGAGCACGATCCCGACATCATCCGGGCCGCGGAGTACGTCATCGACATGGGCCCGCGTGCCGGCGAGGCCGGCGGCGAGGTCGTCTTCGCCGGTCCCTGGCCGGGCTTCCTCCGCAGCAAGCACTCGCTCACCGCCCAGTACGTGCGCGGCGAGAAGGAGATCGCCCTCCCGACGGCGCGGCGGTCGTCGAAGTCGTGCCTGGAGATCCGCGACGCCCACAAGCACAACCTCAAACACATCGACGTCCGCATCCCCCTCGGCGTTTTCACCTGCGTCACCGGGGTGTCCGGCTCGGGCAAGAGCACTCTCCTCAACGACGTCCTCTACCAGGGTTTCGAAGGGGTCTCCGACAACGGCTTCCGCGAGATCCGGGGCCGGGACAAGGTCAACAAGGTCATCATGGTCGACCAGTCCCCCCTGAGCGCCTCGCCGCGGTCGATCCCGGCCACCTACACCAAGGCGATGGACGGGATTCGCGACCTCTTCAGCCAGTCCCGCGAAGCCAAGCTCATGGGCTTCCGGCCAGGCTATTTCTCTTTCAACACCGCCGGCGGACGGTGCGAGGACTGCAAGGGCGCCGGCGTCCAGATCGTCGAAATGCAGTTCCTCTCGGACGTCAGCCTCGTCTGCGACGCCTGCAAGGGGAAGCGGTTCAAGAAGGACATCCTCGAGGTCCGCTGGAATGGCAAGAATATCGACGAAGTCCTCGGCCTGAGCGTCACCGAAGCCTGCCTCTTTTTCGCCGGGCGGCCCGAGATCACGAAAAAGCTCTATCCCCTGATCGAGGTCGGGCTCGGCTACCTCAAGCTCGGCCAGCCGACGACGACCCTCTCCGGCGGCGAGCTGCAGCGGATCAAACTCGCTTACCACCTCGTTCACGAGAAGGGGAAAAAGACCCTCTACCTCTTCGACGAGCCCACGATCGGCCTTCACCCGAACGACGTCGCCGTCCTCCTGCGCTCTTTCCAGAAGCTCGTCAACGAGGGACACACCGTCGTCGTCATCGAGCACAACCTGGACGTCGTCAAGAGCGCCGACCACGTCATCGACCTCGGCCCCGAGGGCGGCGAGGCCGGCGGCCGGGTCGTCGCCCAGGGCACGCCCGAAAAAGTGGCCAAGAGCCGCGGCTCCATCACGGCGAAGTACCTGAAGGAAGCGCTCGCCCGGGCGAACGGCGGACGGGTCGCAGGAAAGCCTAAGCCGGCCCGGCCCTTCTAGGAATCGAATTCTCCCGGGGCGCAGGCAAGACCGGGGCCGGCCGGCGAAAATGGCAAACAATCGTCCATATTTTGGCCATTTTTAATGTAATCAAAAGTTCCGTATGTCCTTTATTAATACACTATTACTATTTTCCTTCTATTGTCTTTATTATTAATATGTTATAATCATTTAATGGCTTTTTGTGTCCTCTTATTATACGTTTAATTAACTCGTTCAAACTGGACAAATCAACGCATCGTATACATTATATTATATTTATCTAATTATTCTGATGTTGGCACCGTTCTTGCCATTAAAGGTGGCGTGATCAAAGGAAAAGGAGCGGCGCCAATGAAAAGCAAACCCATTCTCATCGCCTTGGCCGCGTTCGTCATCGCGGCCGGATCGCTGGCGGCTGTCGAACCTGCGAGCGAGGTCCTCGTCGTCACGGCCCTCAAGCCGGCCGCGGCACTCAACTTTCTTCCCCTCCCCGAGCCAGGGCCCGTGGGGTTTCTGATAGCGGAGACACTTCCGGCGCCGGCTTTTAACCTGTCCATCCCCCTGAACGTCCCGCTTTACCGGCCGGCCCTGAAATCCGGCAAGGCCCTGTTCGACGCCAACCTCGTCCTCATGGTCGGCCTCAATATCGCCGACTACATATCGACCCGCGAAGCCCTCAAGTATCCCGGCCTGACGGAGACGAATCCCCTGATGAAGCCTTTCGTCAAGAGCCCCGCGGCCTTCGCCGCGATCAAGCTAGGGACGACGGCCCTGTCCTACTGGAGCATGAAGGCCATCTTCAAGAGGAACAAGACGGTCGCCTGGATCATGACGACGGCCTCCAACGTCCTCCTGTCCTACGTCGTGGTCAACAACATGAGACTGATCCAGGGCGCCCGCGCCCGCTGAGGTTCCCCGATGAACGTCTATCTCCAGCGCTACCTGGGGCTGGATGAGAGCCGCGAGTATTCCCAGCCCGCCGGCTTCCCGACCCTGAGAGACCTCGAAAAGGACTACATCGGTTTCCTGCTCGAGATCACCGACTACAACAGGGCCGAGGTCTCCCGGATCCTGGCCGTATCCCGGTCCACGCTCTATCACAAGCTGCGCCAGTACGAACTCGGCGACGAAAGCGTGGACCCCCTCCTCTTTTAGCCGCGCGACGCCGGCCCCGCCGAGGCCCGGCCTCAGAGCCACTTCTTTTTGCGGAAGAAGACGAACATCCCCGCGACCGACCCGACGATCAGCGCCCAGACGAACGCGTAACCCCAGCGCCACTTGATCTCCGGCATGAAATGGAAGTTCATCCCGTAGAGGCCAACGAGGAATGTGATCGGGATGAAGATCGTGGAGATGATCGTCAGGACCTTCATGATCTCGTTCATCCGGTTGGAGATGCTCGAGAGATAGGTTTCGACCATGCTGGTCAGGATCTCCCGGAAGGACTCGATCGTGTCGATGACCTGGATGACGTGGTCGTAGACGTCCCGGAGGAAGACGCCCGTCGACTTCCGGATGAGGGGCGATTCCAAGCGCTCGAGGCCGCTGGCGACCTCGCGGAGCGGCCAGACCGACTTGCGGAGCTCGATCATCTCCCTCTTCAACGCGTGGATCTCGTGGAGGAGCTCGCGTCGGGGCTCGGCGATCAGCTGTTCCTCGAGACCATCGATCTTTTCGCCGAGCTTCTCCAGGACGAAGAAATAGTTATCGACGACGGCATCGATCAGGGCGTAGGCCAGGTAGTCCGGGCCGAGCTTGCGGATCCGGCCCTTGCCGCCGCGGATCCGCTCCCGCACCGAGTCGAAGCAGTCGCCCGGTGTCTCCTGGAACGAGAGGACGTAGTTGGGGCCCAGGATCAGGCTGAGCTGGTCGGCCGTCATCTCGGAGCATTTCTCGTCGTGTTCGATCATCCGCAGGACGACGAAGACCGCGCCCCCCAGGTCCTCGATCTTCGGGCGCTGGGTCGTCGTCATGATGTCCTCGAGGACGAGGGCGTGGATGTCGAACCGCCCGCCGAGCTTCTCGATGAGCGAGGCGTCGTGGACGCCGTCGACGTTGATCCAGGTGACGGTGGACGTCTCTTTGAACGGGAAACACTCTTCGGCCGAGCCGACGTCTTTCTCGATGAACCCGGCCGCGTCGTAATCGATGATCGTGATGCGCGTCTTCTCGGTCCTTTTCTCTCCGACGTACATCAGCGTCCCCGGCGAAAGCCCCAGCTTGTCCGAACGCTTGGTCTCTTCGCTGTCCATGCCGGCCTCCTCGCGCAAGTTTCCCTCAGGATAGCCGGTTTCGAGGAGAATTGCCAGGGGGCCGGCCGGGCGCGGGGGCCCTTATTTGAGCCTCGACCCGACAACCGCCCAGTCGACGTTCTTGAAGAAGGTCTCGATGTAGTCGGCCCGCTTCAGCCCGTAGTCGATCATGTAGGCGTGCTCGAAGACGTCCATGATGAGGAGCGGCTGGCAGCCGGCGGGGTGGCTGACGTCGTGTTCGTTGATCCAGAAGTTCATCAGGCGGCCGTTGGCCGGGTCCTCGTAGAGGACGACCCAGCCGATGCCCCGCATGGCGCCCGTCGCCCGGAAGTCTTTCTCCCAGGATTCGACGTCGCCGAACTGTTCGGCGAACTTCCGGGCGAGCTTGCCCGCCGGGTCGAGGGCCGCTTTCCCGCCGAGGTTCTCGAAGTAGTACTCGTGCAGCCTCATCCCGTTGAATTCCCAGCCAAGCCGGCGCTTGAGCTCGGCGTACTCCGGGGTCGCCGTCTTGCCGTCCTTGGCCATGAGGCCCAGGATGTCGAGGACCTTGTTCGTGTTGGTGACATAGCCCTGGTACAGTGTGAAATGGTTCTTGAGGAGCGTCTCGCTGAACCCGGGCATGCCGATGAGCTTGGAATAGTCCTTGGCGGTATAATTCATGGTCTTTCCCTCCTGTGGAAGGACGGACTCCCGCGCTCCTGCGGGCAGGGTCCCTCGGCTATTTACTTCGAGGCGGGCTTGTCGCCGGCCCCCTTTTCCTCGACCAGGCCGACTTTTGTCCGGATCTCCGCTTCGAGCTGGGCGGCCAGCTCCTTGTTCTCCTTGAGCAGTTTCTTGACGTTTTCCCGGCCCTGTCCGAGGCGCTCGCTCTTGTAGGAGTACCAGGTGCCGGCCTTGTCGAGGATCCCGGTCTCGAAGCCGATGTCCACGAGGTCGCCCTCCCGGGAGATGCCTTCCCCGAAGATGATGTCGAACTGGGCCTCGCGGAAGGGCGGGGCCATCTTGTTCTTGACGATCTTGACCTTGGCCCGATTGCCGACGACGCTCTCGCCGTCCTTGATCACGGACACCCGGCGGACGTCGATCCGCAAGGACGCATAGAACTTCAGGGCCCGGCCCCCGGTCGTCGTCTCGGGGTTGCCGATGAAAACGCCGATCTTCTCCCGGAGCTGGTTGATGAAGATGAAACAGGTCTTCGACCGGGCGACGATGGCCGTCAGCTTGCGCAGGGCCTGGGACATCAGCCTCGCTTGGAGCCCCATGTGCGAATCGCCCATCTCGCCTTCGAGTTCGGCCTTGGGGACGAGGGCGGCCACCGAATCGATGACGATGACGTCGACGGCCCCGCTGCGAACGAGGACCTCGGCGATCTCCAGGGCCTGTTCCCCGAAGTCGGGCTGGGAGATGAGCAGGTTGTCGATGTCGATCCCGATACGCGCGGCGTAGGCCGGAGAGAGGGCGTGCTCGGCGTCGATGAAGGCCGCCTGGCCGCCCCGCTTCTGGGCCTCGGCGATGACGTGGAGGGCCAGGGTGGTCTTGCCGGTGGCCTCGGGGCCGTAGATCTCGATGACCCGCCCGCGCGGGAAGCCGCCGATGCCCAGGGCCAGGTCGAAGGAGATGGAACCCGTCGGGATGACCTCGACGGCCACCGCCGCCCCCTTCTGCCCGAGCTTCATGATCGCACCCTTGCCGAACTGCTTCTCGATCTGGGAGAGCGCGGCGTCGATGGCCTTGTTGCGGGATGCCTGTTTTTCGTCCGTATCGGCTTCTTTCATGGGTCCTCCTTCCCGGGTCGTGTCTTTTTTTAGCATGTCCGCTCGCTCCTTCTCAATGTCCTTCTTGCCCACAAGCGCCCTCCCTCCCCCCGATTTTACCCTGATTGCCACGGTCTTTCAATCTCTTTTCGGCCGCCCGCCCCTGGCCTTCATCTCGGAAGGCCGTTGAACATCAGGTCGTAGTCGTCGATCAGGCCCTTGTCGGCGAAGCTGAAATAGCGGTTGTTCCCGATGATGACGTGGTCGAGGACCTTGATCTGGACGACTCTGGCGGCGAAGACCAGGTCCCGGGTGACTTCCCGGTCGCAGAGCGACGGCTCGGGGTCGCCGGACGGGTGGTTGTGGGCGAAGATCAGCGCCGACGCCTCGTAGCGGAGGGCGTCCTTGATGACCTCCCGGGGGTAGACGGCGCTCGAGTCGACCGTCCCCTCGAACAGGGTCTTCTCCTCGATGACCTGGTTCTTCGGGTCGAGGAAGATGACCTTGAACCGCTCCTTCTTCAGATCGCGGAGGGCGTGGCAGAGGTAGTCGTAAACCTCTTGGGAGGAATGGCAGACCGGCCGGCTCATCATCTTATCCTTGAGGAAGCGGCGGGAGACCTCGTGGACGAGCTTCAGGCCGAAGACGTTCCGGGAGCCGATCCCTGGGATCCTTTGGAGGTCCTCCTGGCAGGCCTCGAGGACGCCGCCGAAGGTCTTGAATTCCCTCAAGGCCTCGCGGGCCGGCGTCTTGCAGTCGCGCCGGGGCGTACCCAAGGTCAGGAGGAGCTCGACGATCTCGTAGTCCAGAAAGGCCGAGAGCCCCCCGCTGAGAAACTTCTGGCGCATGCGGTCCCGATGCCCAGCCCCTTCGGGGGTCCTTTTCTCCGGCCCGCTCGGATCTTCGTTCATAGCGTCTTATCCTAAAGACGCTGGGCAGGCCGCTTCTATCCCATACTCGATTAGATAAGGATCTATTTCAGATATTTAATCCTTGTAGAGGAAGTCGATCAGGGCCTTGAAGGTCTTCTCGACGATATGGCGTTTGACCTTGAGGGACGGCGTCAATTCCGAGTCGACGTCGAAATCGCGGTCGAGGAGAACGACCTTCTTGATCCGCTCGTAGGACGCCAGGTGGGGCGTCGTCCTATTGACCTCGGCCAGCATGAAGTTGACGATCTCCTCCCGCTCGACGAGGTCCTTGCGGCTCGCGAAGGGGATGCCGCTCGTCCGGGCGTAGGCCTCGATCCTCTCGAAATTGGGGACGATGAGGGCCGAGATGAACTTCCGTCCGCCGCCGACGACGACGGCGTTCTGGATGTAGGAGTTGGTCTTGAGCAGGTTCTCGATGGGCTGGGGGGCGACGTTCTTCCCCCCGGCCGTCACGATGAGGTCCTTTTTGCGGTCGGTGATGACGAGGAAGCCCTCCTCGTCGAAGTGGCCGATGTCGCCGGTGTGAAACCAACCGCCCTCGAAGGCCTCGCGGGTCTCCTGGTCCTTCTTGTAGTAGCCCTTCATGACGTTGGGCCCCTTGGCCAGGATCTCCCCGTCCTTGGCGATCTGGATCTCGACGCCGGGAACGGGCGTGCCGACGGTCCCGAATTTCATCTTGTCGAACGTGTTGCAGGTCAGGACCGGCGAGGTCTCGGTCAGGCCGTAGCCCTCGAGGATGGTGATGCCGATGGCGTAGAAGAACTCGGCCACGTCGCTCGACAGGGGGGCGCCGCCGGAAACGAAAAAGTGGACCCGACCGCCCGTTTTTTCGACGATCTTGGAGAAGACGAGCTTGGCGGCCAGCCGGCGCCGGACGCCGAGTCCCCAGGGGATGCCTCGATGGCGGATCTTCCGGGCACCGTATTTCTTGCCGACCTTCAAGGCCCAGAAAAAGATCTTCCTCTTGAGCGGCGACTGGGTCAGGACGTTGTCCATGACCTTGGCGTAGATCTTGTCGAAGAGCCGGGGGACGCTGATCATGATCGTCGGCCGGACTTCGAGGAGGTTCTCGGCCACGGTCTCGATGCTCTCCGCATAGGCGATCGTGGCGCCCTTGTAGAGGAAGGAGAAGGTCGTCATCCTCTCCAGGACATGGGAGAGCGGGAGGAAGGAGAGGATCGTGTCCTTGTCCGTGAACTCGGTGACGGCGTCGAGCGCCTTGGCATTGGAGACGAAGTTGCCGTGGCTGAGAACGACGCCCTTGGGGATGCCCGTCGTCCCCGAGGTATAGATGATCGAGGCCGCGTCGTCGGGCCTGACGGCGAGGGCCCTTTTTTCGAAAAGCCCGGGGTTCGCGGCCGCGACCGACGTCCCCCGGCCCATGACTTCCGAGAGGCTGAGCGTCCCCTCCGGTCCCTGTTCGTCGATGAGCACGAAATGATGGACCGAAGGGAGATCATGCTTGACCGCTTCGACCTTCAGCCAGAGGTCCCGGTTCGAGCAGACGACGATCTTGGCGTCCGAATCGTTGATGATGTACTTGACCTGCTCGGGCATAAGCGAGGTGTAGATGGGGACGGTGACCGCCCCGGCGCAGAGGACGGCGAAGTCGGTCATCGTCCATTCGGGCCTGTTCTCGGAGAAGATGACCAGCTTATCCCCTGGCCCGAGACCCAGGTCGGCCAAGCCGAGGGAGAGATGCTTCACCCGCCGGGCGACCTCGTCAGTCGAGAGCGGGACGTAACGGCCTTCGACCTTGGCCGTGAGCAGGCCGTCCTTGACGTAGGTTTTCACGGTGCTGAGGAAAAGCTGGCTGAGTGTTTCGACCATGCGAAGCCTCCTTTTTATCCTGTTCCTCGCCCGGGCTGTCAACCCCTGGAATCCCCGGTATAAATACCGGGGCTTGTTCGGGGTTAACCCTGAGCCTCGCTTCTCATCCCCGCCTTGAAAGGCGGGGCTTAGCGTCGGCGAACGGGTCAACTCGAAGTCAGGTCGTTCCCTTCGTGGCGGAGAAGCCAATCTTTCCGCCACAGGCCGCCGCCGTAGCCCGTCAGCCGGCCGTCGCTCCCGACGACACGGTGGCAGGGGACGATGATCGAAACGGGGTTGCTGTGGTTGGCCCCGCCGACGGCCCTCGTCGCGGCGGGATTCCCGACGGCCTTGGCGATATCCTTATAGGACGCCGTCTTCCCGAACCGGACGGCCCGGAGCGCCCGCCAGACCTTGTTCTGGAAGGCCGTGCCGCCGAGGTCGAGCTTGACGGAAAACGTCCGGCGCCGGCCCCGGAAATACTCGTCGAGCTGGGTCAGGCAGACGGCGAGCGCGGCCGGGAGCGGTCCCTTTCCGCCGCGGGCCGCGCGGGCTTCGACGAAAGTGACGGCGGAAACGCCCCTCTCGCCGCCCCTGACTTCCAGAAGCCCGATCGGGGACTCGTAATAGGTTACGCAGGTTTCGGACATCGAGACCTCCATCCCGTCACATTAATACATTCCGGCGCATCCTTCAACTTCCGTTAAAAGAACCCCGGACGGGATCGGCGGCGGATGCCGCCGTTGACGGACCGCGCGCCCTGTGCTAAAAGCTGGGCTGATGAGAGAGGTGGCGCCATGAACGGAAACATCCCGACGCTCAGCGTGTCCGGCAAGAATCTTCCCGAGGCCTGGGAGAAGGCCGTCCTGGCCTGCTGGCACGACGGGGTGGCTATCAAAACAGAGTACGACAAGCCGGGCGATCCGCCGAGCCGGGACTGCACGATGCTTTGGACGGTCGAGGACCCCTTCGCCGAGCCGCGCATCCACCGGGCCTTCCCGGGCGGTCTCGAGGACCTTGAGATCTACCGCCAGGAGGTCGTCGACGGCGTCCACGACCACTGGATCTGCCCCGAGGAAGGGAAATGGACCTACACCTACCACAAGAGACTGTTCGCCTACGAGATCGAGGGCGAGACCATCGACCAGATAAGCGCCCTCGTCGATAAGCTCGCTCAGGCGGGCCACACCCGCCGGGCCCAGGCCATCACTTGGAACCCCAAGCTCGACCCGCCGACCTACGATCCGCCTTGCCTTCAGCGGCTCTGGTGCCGCCTCCTCGAGGACGACAAGGGGGAGCTCGTCCTGAACATGAACGCCCACTGGCGTTCGCGCGATGCCTACAAGGCCGCCTACATGAACGTCTTCGCCCTGACCGACCTCCAGCGGGCGATCGCCGGCCGGGTGTCCGAAAAGACCGGGAGAGCCGTTCGCCCCGGGCGCTACGCCGACCTGGCCGACAGCTTCCACATCTACGGCTCGTATTTCAACGAGTTCGCGGGTTTCCTGAAAATGGTCGAGAAGCGGTCGTTCGAGGAGCGCACCTGGCCGAGCGCCTACGCCGAGCCGATGTTCGAGGAAGCCCGCGAGCGGCTCCGGACAGAAAAAGAGGAAAGGAGGTAGGCCCGGGCCGTTCCGATGTCCACCCTCATCCTTTCCGCTTGCGTTCTCCTTTCGGCCGTCCTGACCATCTGGTCCGACGCCGAAGGGCGCCGGCGGTTGTTTCACGTTTCTAAGCCCCTGACCACGGTCCTGGTCATCACGGTCGCCCTCATCGCTCGGACCCCCGTGCCGGCGGCCTACAAGACGCTCATCCTGGCCGGGCTTCTATGCTCGCTCCTCGGAGACATCGCCCTGATGTTCCCTGAGAAATGGTTCACGGCCGGCCTCGTCTCATTCCTGGCCGCGCACGTCTTTTACATCCTGGCCTTCAAGCCCGGCCCGGGGCGTCCTCTTTCCGCGGGCATGCTCCTGCCCTTCATCGTCTTCGGATTGCTCATGTTCAGAATTCTGGCCCCGTCGCTCGGCCGGCTGAAGTTCCCCGTTCTTGTTTATATGGCGGCCATCACGGCCATGGCCGGGCTCGCGGCGGGACGGTTTGTCTATAGCGGCGGCACGCGGCCGCTCCTGGCCTTTGCCGGGGCGGTTCTTTTTCTTATTTCCGACTCCGTCCTGGCCTATGACCGCTTCGCCAAAAAGCTTAGTCCCGCCCAGGCCATCATCCTCGGGACCTATTTTCCGGCCCAGCTTCTGATCGCCCTTTCCATCTGAACCGGCCTCAGGCGGTCGGAACGACCCGGCCGTCGATCCCGACGACGACTTTCTCGACTTCGATCGCCTCGCCAGAAAGCGCCGCGGCCTGCCTGACGATGCGCTCGAGCCCGGAACAGCAGGGGACGGTCATGATGGCCACCGTCAGCGATTTTAGGTGATTCCGCCGGATGAGCTCGGCCAGCTTCTCCACATAGCCCTGGGTGTCGTCGAGCTTGGGGCAGGCGATGACGAGTTTCTTGCCCTTGAGAAGGCCGTCGTGGAACGCGCCGAGGGCGAAGGCGGTGCAGTCGGCGGCGACGAGGAGGTCGCTTCCCTCGAAGTAGGGGGCTTGGGGGGAAATAAGGTGGAGCTGGATCGGCCACTGGCTGAGGCGGGACTTGACGGACGCGGCCGGACCTTCTTCTTCGACATCGGGCATGCAGGGAATGTCCCGGGCCAGACTGCCGGGACAGCCGGAGTGGCCGGCTTGGGCGCCGGCGCCGCCGATCCCGGGAACGCGCGAGGCCGCCTCGGCCCCGCGCTCCTTGAGCACGTGGCTGAAAGCGACCTTGGAGTCGTACTCTTCACTCTCCCGTTCGATGACCTTGAGAGCGTCCGTCGGGCAGACGTCGAGACAGGCCCCCAGCCCGTCGCAATATATCTCCCGGACGAGGACGGCCTTGTTCTCGGCGTCGAGCGCCAGGGCTCCCTCGGCGCAGGCCGTCGTGCAGAGGCCGCAGCCGTTGCATTTTTCGCGGTCGATCTCAATGATCTTTCTTTTGGCCATGAATGGACTCCTCTCGGCGGCTAAACAACCGTCGGAGGCGGACAGGACTCCGGCCGGACCCCGTTCGGCGACCCGAACCAGGCCCGGGCGTCCGGCCCCAGGAGCCCCTTGAGGGCGAAGCCGCCGAGGACCGTGCCCACGGGAACGGCCGGCAGCAGGAGGACGGCCATGACCAGCCCGGCGACCCTCGACCAAGGCCTGCCCTTGGCGATCCCGACGGCGATGAGGAGGTCGGCGATGCCGAAGGCAGCGAAAAAAACAGTCAGGAGGATCCCGGTCGCCCCGAGCAGGGCGCTGCCGAGGAGCCCGGCGCGCTCCGTGCCCCAGCCGACGAGGACGGCCCCGGAGAGGAAGATGAAGAGGAAGAGCGCCGCGGTCGCGATCTCCAGCCCCGCGGCGACGATGAGACAAATTCTGGTGGTCTTGATGTTATCCGGCATGGTTAGCCTCCGTCCGGTTTCACGGGGGCCATTTTACCTGATGCGCCGGGACGAAACAACAGGTCTGGCACGCGCCGCCCGATTGCCTTATAATGACCGGGGAATCGGCCATGGACAGGATCATCCGGATCAACCCCCTCCTCGAGGCCCTCAAGTCCGCGTCCGGAAGAGTCAACAAGGTTTTCATCCAGGAGGAGAAGGGCCACGCCCGGATCGGAGAGGTCATCCGCGAGGCCAAGGCCCGGGGCGTCCCCTGCGTCTTCGTCCCGGCCCGCCGTCTCGACCAGGTCGCGCCCGGCCACCAGGGCGTCATGGCCGAAGTTTCTCCCAAGGGCTATGCCTCTCTCGAGGAGATCCTGTCCCGCTCCCCCAAACCCTTCGTCGTCATCCTCGACGAGGTCGAGGACCCCCAGAACCTCGGCGCCATCGTCCGCAGCGCCGAGGGGGCGGGAGCCGACGGCCTCATCCTGCCCGAGCGGCGCTCGGCCGGCCTGACGGAGACCGTCGACACGGTCTCGGCGGGGGCCCTTGAGCATCTCCTTGTCGCCCGTGTCCCGAACCTCGTCCGGGCCATGGAGGAGCTCAAGGCCAAGGGCCTCTGGCTCGTCGGCGCCGAAGGCTCCGGCGACGAGCCCTGGTATTCGTTCGACTTTACCGGCCCCATCGGCGTCGTCCTCGGCTCGGAAGGAAAAGGGCTCAGGCCCCTTGTCCGCAAAACCTGCGACAAGGTCCTGGCCATCCCCCTGGCCGGCAAGGTCGGCTCCCTCAACGTCGCCGCCGCCGCGGCCATCTTCTTCTTCGAGGTCGTCCGCCAGCGGAAGAGCGCGTCTTGACTTGACGCCCCCCGGCCCTTAGAATAGGCCCATACCGTAACCCCTTGAAAGAGTTGAGCATGGAAAAAGCGGCGGAGTTTTATACGCTCGAAAAGGGCATCCTGGCCCTCAAGGACCAGATCGACGCCCTGGCCGAGACCGACGACCTCGACAAAAAGGACCGGATCGCCGCCCTCCGCTCGGAGATCGAAAAAGAATGGGCTAGGATCGTCCCCCAGCTGACGACCGTCAACATCGTCCAGATCGCCCGCCACCCCAAGCGCCCCTACACTCTGGACTATGTCGCCTTCCTCTTCCAGGATTTCATGGAGATGCACGGCGATCGCCGCTTCGCCGACGACCCGGCCATCGTCGCCGGGCTGGCCTTCTACAAGGGCCGGACCGTGGCCGTCATCGGCCACCAAAAGGGCCGGACGACCCGGGCCCGCATCGACCGGAACTTCGGCCAGGCCAACCCCGAGGGTTACCGCAAGGCCCTCCGGGTCATGCTCGAAGCCGAGAAATTCGGCTTTCCCGTGATCACTCTGATCGACACGCCCGGCGCCTATCCCGGCATCGGCGCCGAGGAACGCGGTCAGGCCGAAGCCATCGCCTTCAACCTGAAGACGATCTCCACCCTGAAGACCCCCATCGTCAACGTCGTCATCGGCGAAGGGGGGAGCGGCGGGGGTCTCGGCATCGGCTTCGGCGACCAGACCCTCATGCTCGAGCATTCCTTCTACTCCGTCATCTCGCCGGAAGGCTGCGCCGCCATCCTCTGGAAGGACCAGAACGCCTTTGAGCAGGCGGCCGAGAACCTGGGCATTCGGGCGGCGACCCTCCTCGGATTCGGGATCGTCGACAAGATCATCCCTGAGCCGCCCGGCGGGG
Source organism: Candidatus Aminicenantia bacterium (assembly GCA_041479905.1). Lineage (GTDB taxonomy): Bacteria > Acidobacteriota > Aminicenantia > Aminicenantales > Saccharicenantaceae > RBG-16-66-30. The sequence continues at coordinate 9,941 of JBGOYY010000042.1, read as the reverse complement.
CCCACATCGACCCCGAGCAGACCTTCAAGAACGTCGACAAGCACCTCTACCAGGCGCTGAAGAAGTTCGAGGGCAAGCCCGTCGACGAGCTCCTCGACGAGCGCTACAAGAAAATCCGCAAGCTGGGGGTCTTCGAAGAACGGTGACCGAAGACGCCTCCGCCAAAAAAGATCTCGCCGCCGTCAAGGGCACCAAGGACATCCTCCCCAAAGAGGTCGAGAGCTGGCAGGCCCTCGAGCGGCTGGCCCGGGAGACCTTCGAGCTCTACGGCTACCGGGAGCTGAGGGCTCCGGTTTTCGAGACCACGGAGCTTTTCGAAAAGGGCACCGGCTCGACCTCCGACATCGTCACCAAGGAAATGTACACATTCACCGACAAGGGCGGCCGCTCGTTGACCCTCAGGCCCGAATACACCCCCTCGGTCGTCCGGGCCATCATCGAGCACCGGCTCGACCTGGAGGTCGAGCCCATGCGCTACTATTACATGGGCCCCATGTTCCGTTACGACAAGCCCCAGAAGGGACGCTACCGCCAGTTCCACCAGGTCGATATCGAGGTCTTCGGCGAGAAGGACGCGGCCGTCGACGCCGAGATCATCGAGATGGCCGACTCCCTCCTCCGCAAGCTCGGCGTCGTCGGGACGGAGACCCTGGTCAACTCGGTCGGCTGCCGGGAGTGCCGGCCGGCCTACAGCCAGGCTCTGCGCGAAGCGGCCGGGAAACGAAAATCCGACCTCTGCCCCGACTGCCGGAGAAAAACGGAGACCAATCCCCTGCGCATCTTCGACTGCAAGGTGGAATCCTGCCAGATCGTCGCCCGCTCGTTCCCCGTGATCCAAGACTTTCTCTGCGGCGAATGCCTGAGCCACTTCAACATGCTCCTTGTCTTCCTCAACCAATACAAGATCCCCTACCGGGTGGAGCCCAGGCTCGTCCGCGGCCTCGACTATTACACCAAGACGACCTTCGAGATCGTCTCCTCGCATCTCGGGGCCCAGAACGCCCTGCTCGGCGGGGGCCGCTACGACGACATGATGAAGGATTTCGGCGGGCCCGACATCTGCGGCATCGGCTTCGCCATGGGTATGGAGAGGGTCCTCGCCGTCGCCGAGCTCGCCGTCCCGAAGAGAAAGTCCCTTTACCTCGCCACCCTCGGCGACGAGGCCAAGAAATCGGGCCTGGAACTGGCCCGATATTTCCGGGCCAACGGGGTCGAATGCCTGGTCGAGTTCAAGGACCGGGGGATGAAAGCCCATTTCGGACGGGCCAACAAGCTCCAAGCGGCCTGGGTCCTCGTCGTCGGCGAGGACGAGATGAAGAAAGGCCGGTTCGGGCTCAAAGAAATGGCGACCGGCCGCCAAGTCGAAGGAACACGGGAGGAGCTCTTAGCGCTCCTCCGAGACAAGGTGCGCGGAATAGAGGCGCCATGTTGAAAAGAACCGTGTACTGCGGCGAATTACGAGCGGCGCACGAGGGCCGGGAGGTCGTGCTCTGCGGCTGGGTCCACAAGACCCGCGACATGGGACATCTCGTCTTCGTCGACCTCCGCGACCGCGAGGGCCTGGCCCAGATCGTCTTCCAGTCCGACCGCCCCGAGCTCGTGGAAGAAGCTAAAAAGCTCCGCAACGAGTTCGTCGTCGGGGTCCGCGGCCTCGTCCACCGCCGCTCGGCCGTGAACAAGGACATCCCCACGGGCGAGGTCGAGGTCGAGGCGTTCGAGCTCCGCGTTTTCGCCGCCTCCAAGGTTCCGCCGTTCGTTATCGCCGACCCGCCCCAGGCCTCCGAGGAGCTGCGCCTGAAGTACCGCTATCTCGACCTGCGCCGTCCCAAGATGCAGCGCCACATCCGCCTCCGGCACGAGGCCTCCCTGGCCGTGCGCAACTACATGAGCCGCAACGGTTTCCTCGAGATCGAAACGCCCATCATGGCCAACCCCACACCCGAAGGGGCGCGCGACTACCTCGTCCCCAGCCGGATCCACAAGGGCCGCTTCTACGCCCTGCCGCAGTCGCCCCAGCAGTTCAAGCAGACCCTGATGATCTCCGGTTTCGACCGCTATTTCCAGATCGTCCGCTGTTTCCGGGACGAGGACCTCCGGGCCGATCGCCAGCCCGAATTCACCCAGATCGACATCGAAATGAGCTTCATCGAACGCGAGGATTTCTTCGCCCTCAACGAGGGGCTGATGGAGGCTGTCTTCGCCCTGACCGGCCGGAAGCTCGCGCGGCCATTCCCGCGCCTGCCCTACGCCGAGGCCATGGAAAAATACGGCTCGGACAAGCCCGACCTGCGCGTGCCGCTCGAGATGCGCGACCTCACGGCCATCGGCCGGGACGGCTCGTCGGACGTCCTCAAGGCCGCGATCGCCGCGGGCGGGGAGCTCAAGGGTCTCCTCGTCCCCGGGTCCGGGACGCTCTCGCGGGGACAGCTCGACAAGCTCGGCGACAAGGCCAAGGCGCTCGGCGCCAAGGGCCTCGTCTGGATCAAGAAGCAGGACGGCTGGAAGTCGTCGCTCAAGCCGGCCGACGCGGACTTCGAGAAGATCTGGGCCGCCTTGGGCGGCGCCGGCGTCGACCTGGCCCTCCTCGTCGCGGACAAGAAGGCGACGGCCCTCAAGGTCCTCGGTGAGATCCGCCGGACCTGGCCGATGGAAGAATCGGCGCGCCGGGGGCGCCTCGAATTCTGTTGGGTCACCGACTTTCCGCTCTTCGAGTGGAGCGAAGAGGAGAAGCGCTTCGTCTCCATGCACCACCCGTTCACGTCCCCCCACGAGGACGACATGGGCCTCCTCGAGACGTCTCCCGACAAGGTCCGGGCCAAGGCCTACGACCTCATCCTCAACGGCGTAGAGGTGGGCGGAGGCTCGATCCGTATTCACGACATGGACCTCCAGCGCCGCGTTTTCCGGTCGCTGGGATTGACGGACAGCGAGACCGAAGAGAAGTTCGGCTACTTCCTCGAGGCCTTGAGCTACGGCGCCCCGCCGCACGGCGGCATCGCCTTCGGCTTCGACCGCCTGGTCATGCTCCTCGCCGGCGAGGAATCGATCCGCGAGGTCATCCCTTTCCCCAAGACGACGAGCGCTCTCGACCTGATGACCGGCTCGCCCTCGGCCGTTTCCGACCGCCAGCTCGACGATCTCGGGCTCAAGCTGAAGTAGCCAGCGGATGCTGCCCTCTTTTTTCAGTGATGGGAGCCATGCATATCCCCCGGCCCCCCGGGAACCAGTCCCGGCGGTCGGCCAGGGAATCTTCAATATTACGAATCTTCTGAGGCCTGATATCCAAGACTCGATCCGGATATTTCCCAGAAGTGCGGCTCCGGGCCGCTCCGCCGCACTTCTGATGGTCGCTTCTCAGAATCCGCTCCCTGCCGCCCCTCCGCTATGGGGTCTTTACATGGCCCCCATCACTGCCCCGGGCAGCGTCCTGAGGATCCTGTTTAGACCTCGGTTGGACGAGTTTCGGCGAGGAGGGCGCCGGGGATCCCGAGAAGCGCAAAGATAAAGATCTTCCAGAGAATCCCCAGCGCCAGAGCGCCGTTTAAGACCACGGGGCCTGCGGCCGCGGCCAGGCCCGGAAATAGAGGCGTCAGGAACGTATTGACGACGGCATAGGCGAGCCCGGCGAGGGCGCCGGCCGTGATCCCGGCCGCGACGCGTTTCCCCATTTTTTTCCTCAGCGACCACAGGGAAGCCAAGAAACCCGCGCCGATGGGCACGATGAAAGCGGCCCACCAGACGTCCTTGAGGATCGGCACGCGCCCGGCCGACCGGACGAACAGAAAATCGAGAAGCGCGAGCAGGCCCGTACCGAGGAGGACGGCCAGGGGGATCGCGGAGGCCCGGGGTTTCGTCCTGGCCGCGCGCTCGTCCCGCTCCCTGATCCTTATCCCCAAGCTCAATGGATAATTGTAGAACATGTCGAAGACGGCGTGTTCGAGCCAGGCACCTCGCTCGCCGAAGATCGGAACGACGTGGACGGCCTCCGTGGCCCAATGTCCGGCCATGAACCGGGCCAGCTCGGGAAAACGGTAGGCCATCTGGAGGGGGAAGGCCAGATAGCCGATGATCTTGAAGAAGCTGACGGGAAGCGCCAGCCGGTAATCCTTGATATTCTTCTCTTTGACGCAGAGGCCCACGACGTAGATGCCGCGGACGAGCGACCCCGGCGACACGGGAAGGAGGTTGAACGCTCCGATGATGAGGCCCGCCCGCAGGCTCGCCTGCGGCCAGCCGAGCTCGGGATGGCCGAGGACGTAAATAACGGCGATGGTCAGGAAGACCGTTTCCGAAAGGAACAGCGTGGCCAGGTGGACGGCCAGGCTTTTCAGGTACTTCTGGATGTAGGGCTCGTCGATCTGGGCCAGGATGTGTGCGGCTTCGGCCGCGCTGAGCATGCCGTTCTTACGGCCTTCCTCGACCATGTCCCGAAGCCACTTCTCCCGGACCGCGGAGCGGAAGTAGAGCAGGACAGGCTTGACGAACATGAGATAAAGGCGCTGCTTGAAAAAGGCCTTGTCGGTCAGGAACCTATGCAGGCCCGCGGGGAGGAAAGCCAACGGTCGATGGATGAAGTAGAGCCCGGGTTTCCGGGCGATGGCCAGGGCCCGTTGATCGCTCACCCTACCTGCCCGGTGCCAGCGGATAAGGGCTTCGGCCACGTGTCCCCGGATGGCGCGGCCGAGATAGCCCGCTTTCGTCAGGAGCGCCCCGATGTGGCGGCGATAGTCCCGCCGCCCCCAGAGCTTCCGGACGAAAGGGCCGAGGAGCGGAGCGAGCCAGAGGAGCCAGAGACCGACCGCCCGCCCCGGGAATTCGAGCAGGAAGAGAACCGGAGTGAGGACGGGCAGGAGGCCCAGGAGCAGGAAGAGAAGCGTCGCGAACCGGCTTTTCCGCAGCCGGCCGGCCGCCTCCGGGCAGGCCATGCGCCGGATCTCCCAGCCCCGAACCCAGGCGCGGTGGATGGCCGTCCAAAGCCGCGGCCTCAGGATCAGTTGGATGTGGTGGTGGGCGATGTCGAGGAGGGAATCCCGGTAGGCTTGATCGGCTCTCTTGAGCTCCTCGAGCGCGCCCGCCATGTCCGCGAACGCCGCCTCGCGGACCGAAACATGAGCTTCGAGCGCGCGAAGGTCGCCCCGGTCGAACTGGACGAGACTGCCCCGCGCCACGCCCCGGACGATGAGTTTGAAATCCGCGGGACATTGCGGCAGGAAGGGCAGGAGGGTCATGCCGGCCCGGAAATCGACGGCGACGAGCCCGCGCTCCGGGTCGGCGTCCTCTTCCAGGCGCTTGAGGGCGTTCGGCTGGCTTTTCATCGTCCACCATTCGTACTGGCGGGCGAGCTCGTGGGCCCCCATGTCGTGCAGGAGGCCGACGAGGTCCCTCATGAATGTCCGCTTCTTCCGGTATTCCGGCGAGCCCAGGCCCTCGGCCGGCAGGCCGGGTTTCCCAGTCCCGGTCTTGGCAAGACCGGGGCAGGGCTTCCCAGTCCCGGCCCGGGCAGGGCCGGGGCCGGGTTTCCAACCCAGCCGGGCGAAGAGGTTGTCGTCGACTTCGTAGCGCCAGAGCCGGCCGTCGACCCATTCGCTGAGCTCGCCGCAGCTGCCGAGGACCGGGTCGACGAGAGTGGCGATGACGTCGACGACGGCCCGCTCCGAGCCCAGCCGTTCCGCTGCGCCGCGGCGGATGAACTTCTGCCACAGGGCCCCGGCCCGGGCGGCATCCGGGTTGACCTGGGGTGAGAAGGGCCCCTGGAAGCCGATCCCGAAAAGGAGGTTTCGTATGAACCGGGCGAAGCCCGAGACGGGGACGAGGATCTTCAGGGCGCATACCCGTCCCGGGACAAGGCCCTCGATCGGCCCTTCGGGGGCCTCTATTTCCAGAACCCGGACCCGGTAGACCTGTCCCGCGTATCCTCCGCCGACGTGTCGCTCGACGGAAAGCCTGACGTGGGCCGGCCGGGAAGGCCAGACTCCCCGGATGTCGTATTCGAGAACTTCGTCCGGCTCGTGGCGTCCGAGGCGGAGCGGCCGGAAGAGGGTCTCGGCCCGGAAGCGCCTTTTGAGCTCGCGGACAACGTCGCCGGAATATGCGGAATCTGTCATCGTATCTCTTTCACTTATACAGGGACGATCGCGATGGCGGAGTCCACCCCACGAACCATGCCCGGTTTTTCCTCGGCCGTTACGGGTTCTTGATCTCCTCTCCCGTCATCGGGTCGATCAGGTTGATCCTGTGGACTTTGCCCAGCTTGGCGAGCGGGCCGGGCCACTTGTCGCCGCCCTTGTTACAGGGCTCGAAGTCGCCGACGATCATGATGGCGGCCTGGTCCGGATGGACATACTTCGTCGCAACTTCCTGGACGCGGGCCTTGGTGACGGCCTGGATCTTCGCCCGGAACGTTTTGTAGTAGTCCATGGGCTTGCCGGTCATCTCCAGGTTGGCGAAGCTCGACATCGTCGCTTGCGCGGACTGGAAGGCGTCGGCGAAGCTCTCCAGGAAGTAGTTGATGGCGGTCTCCATCTCGGCGTCGCTCACCGGTTCGGTCCGGATGCGGTTGAACTCGGCGAGGATGAGCGAAATGGCGTAGCCGACGGTCGACGACTTGGTCTGGACATAGCCCGAGAACGTGCCCGGAAAACCCCAGCGGGTGGTGAACCGGCTGCCCTGGTTGTAGGACAGTCCCTCGTCGGAGCGGACCTTGGTCGTGATCCGCGAGGTGAAGCTGCCGCCGCCGAGGATGAAGTTCATGACCTGGACGGCGAAGAAATCCGGGTTGGTGTCCTCAATGCCGAGATGGCCGAGGTTGATGTAGCCCTGGTTGATGGCCTTCTGGATGAAGTAAACGCCCGGCTCGGCGGCCGGGAAGCCCTTCGGAAGAGCGGGGAACGCGACGGTCTTGCCCTGCCAGCCGGCGGCGAACTTGTTGATCTTGGCCTTGAGGTCGGCCTTGGCGAAATCCCCGGAAACGGCCAGAATGACGTTCTTCGGCGAGAAGTATTTCGCGTGGAAGGCCTTGAGGTCGGCCGCCGTGATTCCCTCATAAGAAGCCTTCGTCGGCTGCCAGGTCAGGGCGTTGTCGCCGTAGAGGAGCTTTTCATATTCCCGGCTGAGAACACCGTTCGGTTGGTCGTTGGCCTGGCGGAGCTGTTCGACGAAACGGGCCTTGGCCAGCTTGAGGGGCTCTTCGCGGAAGACCGGGTCCATGAGGACATCGAAGAATAAAGCCAAGCCCTCGTCGAGGTCCTTGGTCAGGACCGACAGGGTCAGCGTCGAGATCCTCTCTCCGACGTTGAAATTCAGGCTGCCGCCGAGGAAATCGATGCGCTCCTCGATGGCCGTGCCTTCGCGGGTTTTGGTCCCGCCTTTGATGAGCTGGTCGCCGAGGACGGTGTCCAGGCCGGCCTTCTCCTTGGGCGCGTAAAGACCGCCGCAGTTGACGATGGCGGTGATGTTGAAAAGGGGCAGGCTGCGGTCCTCCTGGACGTAAGCGCGGAGGCCGCCCGCATAGACGATGCGGAACGCCTTGGGGTCGGGCGGATCGAACTTGAGGGACGGGTATTTCAGCTCCGAGGGATGCTTGGCCTGACCCAACCCCAGGCCGACGCAGACGAATGCGATCGCCAGGATGGCTATGACTATTTTTTTCATATCGTCCTCCTTACCGACCCGATTTCCGGCGGTAGATGGCCGTGAGGCTGTTATCCTTGACAAAGTACGCGGCGGCGACCCGTTTGATGTCGTCGTTGGTCACCTTCTTGAGGTCGTCAAGGTCGGTGAGAATGGACTTCCAGCCGCGCTTGAGGTCGGCCCGGCCGACCCGGCTGGCCAGCCCGGAGGTGCTCGCCAGGCCGCGGATGAAGGCCGCCTCACCCTTGTTCTTGGCTTTCTGGAGCTCCTCCTCCGTCAGGCCCTCTTTCTTGACCTTCTCGACTTCGGCCCAGATCTCCTTCTCCAGGTCCTCCGGCTGGACGCCCTTGTCGACGCGCGGTGTCGCGCTGAACTGGAAGGCCCCGACGTACCACTGGGGCCGGCTCGACGCCGAGGCGCTGACGGCCATCTGCTTATCGCGGACAAGAAGCTTGTAGAGCCGTCCGGTCCCGCCGCCGCCGCCCCTGCCGCCGCGGAAGCCGCCGCCGCCCGAACCCAGCGTGCTGGCCAGGATGGACAGTGCCGGCGTGTCGGGATGCCCGTCGGGAGGCGTGTGGAACATCATCTGCAAGCTCGTCGGCGCCGGACCTTCACCGGTGAGCCTCTTCTCGCTATACTGCGGCGGTTCGCCCGTGCGGATGGGCTCGAGGTCCGGCCCCCTGGGGATACGGCCGAAGTATTTTTCGGCCATGGCGATGATGGCGGCCGGGTCGAAATCCCCGACGTAGATGGCCACCGCGTTGTTGGGGACGTAGTAGCGGTTGTGGAAGTCGATGAGGTCCTGTTTCGTCATCTTCTTCAGGTCGTCCATCCAGCCGATGACGTCCCAGTGATAGGGCGAAGCCGCGTAGAAGGCGGCGTTGACCTGTTCGCCGAAGAAGTAGCCCGGCTGGTTCTCGCTGAGCCGCCGCTCCTCCATGATGACGTCCTTCTCGGAGTAGAACTCGCGGAAGCGGGCGTTCATCAACCGGTCGGACTCGAGGAACATCTGCAATTCGACCTTGTTCGAGGGCAGCGTGACGTAATAGCCGGTCGTTTCCTGGCTGGTCGAGGCGTTGAGCCCGGTGCCGCCGTTCTTCATGTACTGGGTCCAAAGGTCGTCCTTGATGATAAAGGCTTTTTCCGCCGCGGCCAGTTCGCCGACCTCCTTCTGCCAGCCGGCGATCTTGGCGGCGTCGCCATCGGTCTTCCAGTATTTCTCCCGGTAGATCCTGTCCATGAGCGCGTCAACCTTCCGGTCGATCTCGGAGTCCTTGCCGTAGTCCGTGACGCCCATGACCTCGGTGCCCTTGAACATCAGGTGCTCGTGGACGTGGGCGCTGCCGGTGATGCCCGGGCGCTCGTTGATCGAACCGACCTGGAAATAGATGTGACAGACGACGCGCGGGACGCCCGGCTTGGGGATCATCAGGATCTTCATTCCGTTCTTGAGGACGTGCTCCTTGACGTCCAGGGTGACCCCACCGGCCAGGGCGAACGCCGAAAGGACGAGCGCCGCCGTGACGAGAACCAGAATCCGTTTTCTCACCTTCGAGACCTCCTTTAAGATTTGTGTATCAAAGATATGTCTTAAGTTTTTTAGTTTTCGTCAGAGCCGCGACGACCTCCTTGACCTTCTGGTCGAGGGCCGCGTCGCAGATGAGCAACGCATCCCCGGCCTCGACGACGACGATGTCGCGGACGCCGATGAGGGCGGTCAGCCGGCCCGGATTCCAGACAAGGCAATTCTTCGCGCCCAGGGCCAATACTTCGCCGCGGCAGGCATTGCCATTGCCGTCCCGGGGCCAGATATCGAGGAGGGTCGACCAAGCGCCGACGTCCGACCAGCCGAAATCCCCGTCCGCCACGAGGACGCCCTCGACTTTCTCCATCAGCGCGTAGTCGATGGAGAGCGCCGGGGCCAGGGCGAACGCGGCCAGGAGTTTTTTCCGGTTCCCCGACCGCAGCGCCTCGACCATCCCAGTCCAGGCAGGCATGAGCTCGGGGGCGAAGACTTCTAGCTTTTCGGCGAACACGTCCGCCCGCCAGAGGAACATCCCCGAATTCCAGGCGTAGTCCCCGGAGGCCAGGTACTCGTCGGCCTGGGCCAGGTTCGGTTTTTCCTTGAACCCTTGGACAGGATAGAAGACGGCACCGCCGATTTTCCGGCCGCTCTCCCTGTCATGACGGATGTAGCCGTACCCGGTGGCGGGATAGGCCGGCGGGATGCCGAAGGTGACGAAGGCCCTCTTCCGGGCGGCCGCTTCGACGCCCGCCCGGAGGATCTGCAGGAACCGCCCCTCGTCCCGGAT
>JBGOYY010000041.1:0-24595 GCA_041479905.1 Candidatus Aminicenantia bacterium | reverse complement strand
CTCCCGGGTCAGGGGCAGGCAGATGAGGCCGCGGCCGTGGCGGGCCATGAAGTTGATGATCTCGGGCGTGACCTTCTCGGCGGCGACCATGAGGTCGCCCTCGTTTTCGCGGTCCTCGTCGTCGACGATGATGATCATCCGGCCGGCCCGGACATCGTCCAGGGCCGTCTCGACGGAAACTGTCTTGCGCTCTTCGGTCATGGGGTTTTCGGGCCCTTCTCAGCCCGCCTTGCGTCCTTGAGACAGCTGATTATACACGTATTTTCCGATCATGTCACACTCGAGGTTGACGCTCGCCCCGCCGCGCAGGCGGCCGAGGTTCGTCCCCTCGAGCGTCAGGGGGATGAGCTCGACATCGAACGAGGACGGGCCGAGCGAGGCGATGGTCAGGCTGACCCCGTCGACCGCGACCGAACCCTTGGGGATGAAGTAGGGACGGAGGGCCGGCGGGAACGACAGGGTGACCCTTTTCCCGGGCGGCCGGGAGGAGATCTTGACGACCTTGCCCAGGGCGTCGATGTGGCCGCTGACCAGGTGCCCGCTGAGCGGGGAGGCGAGGGTCAGCGGGAGCTCGAGGTTGAGGCGGTCGCCGGGCTTGAGGGCGCCGAGGTTCGTCCGTTCGAGGGTCTCCCGGGAAAGGTTGAAGCGGAGGCCGTCCCTGTCCGGCGCGAGAAGGCTCAGGCAAACGCCGTTTACGGCGACGCTCTCCCCGGCCGCGAGCTTCGCCGCGAGCCCGGGCGACTCGACGAGCATTTCGCCGCGCCCCTTGCGGTAGCCGCGGAAGAGACCTTGATGAGAGATGATTCCCGTGAACATCAGAAATATCCTTCCAAGATGATATCGTCCTCGACCGAAAACGAGCGCGCTTTTTTGAGGGTGAGCCCTTCGCCGACCTTCGCCGCGCCCTTGCCGCCGATGAACCCCGGGGCGGCGTCCCCGCCGACGAGGCGAGGCGCGTAGGTCAGGACGGCCTTGTCGGCCAGCCCGTTTTCGACGAACGCCGTGAACAGCCGGCTGCCGCCTTCGACGAGGAGCGAGGCGATTTCGCGCCGGCCGAGCTCGGCGAGAACGTCCGGGAGATTCCACGCTTTTTTCCGGCCGCCGGGAACGACGACCTCGACGCCGCGCGCTTCGAGGGCGCGGGCCTTCGCGGCCGGGGCGCCGCGTCCGGCGAAAACGACGATGCGGCCGCGCGGGAGCGTCGATAAAATCTTCGCCGCCGGCGGGAATCGGAGCCGCGAGTCGAGGATGACCCGGACGATCTTCTTCCCGCCCCAATTCGGATGGCGGACGGTGAGCCGGGGGTCGTCCGTGACGAGCGTGTTGACGCCGATCATGAGCGCGTCGTGCTCGCCCCGGAGGAGGTGGACGTAGTCGCGCGTCCCTGCGGAAGAGATCCATTTCGAGTCGCCCGTCCGGCAGGCGATCTTGCCGTCCAGGGTCAGGGCCGCTTTGAGGGTGACGAAGGGGATTTTACGGGTGATGTACTTGGCGTAGGCTTCGTTGAGGTCGGAATTTCTCTCTTCCAGGAGTCCGACTGAAACGTCGAGGCCGGTCCCCTCGAGCCTGCGGATCCCTCGGGTGTGGACAAGGGGATTCGGGTCGACGGCCGAGATAACCGCCCTCCCGAGCCCGGCGGCAAGGACGGTGTCGACGCAGGGCGGAGTCCGGCCCCAATGGACGCACGGCTCGAGGGTCAGGTAGAGCGTCGCTCCTTTCGCCAAGCCTCCGGCCGTCCGCAGGGCGAGGATCTCGGCGTGGGGCTTGCCGGCCTTTTCATGGAAACCGCAGCCGACGACGGAATCGTTGCGGACGACGACCGCGCCGACGAGAGGGTTGGGGCTCGTCCGTCCGCGGGCTTTTTCAGCCAGGCCGTAGGCCATCTCCATGTAGGCGAGGTCGCGCGCCGTGTTCATGAGAGCAGGGCCTCGACGAATTCGCGGGGCGAGAACTCGAAGAGATCGTCCTCTCCCTCCCCGACCCCGATGAACCGGATGGGCAGGTCGAGCTCCTCGGCGATGGCGACGACGGCGCCGCCCTTGGCCGTCCCGTCGACCTTGGTCAGGAAAATTCCGGTCAGGCCGGAGAACTTCAGGAATTCCCGGGCCTGGGGAATGGCGTTCTGGCCGATCGTCGCGTCGAGCACGAGCAGGGATTCGAGGCGCGCGCCGGGATGCTCGCGGACGACGACGCGCTTGACCTTCTCGAGCTCGTTCATGAGGTTCGTGTTGGTGTGGATCCGTCCGGCCGTGTCGACGAGGAGGACGTCGCCCTGCTGGGCCTTGAAGGACTGGACGGCGTCGAAGACGACCGCGGCCGGGTCGGCCCCGTAGGAGCCCTTGACGACGGGGACGCCGAGCTTTTTCCCCCAGAGCGCGAGCTGTTCCTGGGCCGCAGCCCGGAAGGTGTCGGCGGCGGCCAGCATGACCCGTTTCCCGTCCCGCTTGAAACGGGCGGCGAGCTTGGCCGCCGATGTCGTCTTGCCGCCGCCGTTGACCCCGACCATGAGGATGACCGTCGGTCCGGAGCCGTCGGGCCGGCCGTCCGCGCGCCTGGAGAGCATGGCGGCCAACTCGTCCTTGAGGGCCCGCTCCAGGTCGGCTTCGCCCGCGTCCTTCCGGGTCTTCGTCCGCAGGGCTTCGAGGACGCGGCCCGAGGCCGCGACGCCGACGTCGGCCAGGATCAGGGCCTCCTCGAGGCCGTCCAGGATCTCCTCGCGGCGCTTTCCGCTCTGGAAGAGGTCTTCGACTTTCCGGAAAGCGTTCCGGGTCTTGGCAAGTTTATCCCGAAGGTTGGCGAACACGGCTTAACCATTTTATTTTTCAAGCGTTTAATTGTCAACGGCCGGATCGATTGAGCAATCGGGGTGACTGTGCTAGAGTGAGGCCGCCATGAACTCCGCGATCTGGGTCGTCAATCCGCCGCGGCCCGAAACCGAAGTTCTGGCCCAGGCCCTGTCTCTCCCGCCGGCGATCGCCCGCGTCCTCGTCAACCGGAAGATCGTGACCGAAGAGGCCGCTCGGGCCTTCCTCTTCGGCGACATCTCGGCGCTGCATAACCCCTACTTGATGAAGGGCATGGACCGGGCCGTGGCCAGGATCGAGGAAGCCGTCGCCAAGGGCGAAAAGATCCTCGTCTTCGGCGATTATGACGTCGACGGGGTCCTGTCGACCGTCATGCTCATGAAAGCCCTGACCTCCATCGGCGCCAAGGTCGAGTACTTCATCCCGGAGCGGCTGACCGACGGCTACGGCATCAAGGACGAGCACGTCGAGATCCCGGTCCAAAAAGGCGCCGGCCTGGTCATCAGCGTGGACTGCGGCATCAAGGCCGTCGAGTTCACGGCCCGGGCCAAGGAGAAGGGCATCGACGTCATCATCACCGACCACCACCGTCCCGGCGAGACGCTCCCGGACGCCGTGGCCGTGCTCAACCCCGTCCTCGCAGATTCCGGCTACCCCGACGGCAGTCTGGCCGGGGTCGGAGTCGCTTTCAAGCTCATCCAGGCCCTGCTCGAGAAGTCCGGGAAGGCCGCGGGGCTGCCCCACTACATGAAGCTCGTCTCGATCGGGACCGTGGCCGACGTCGCCGAGCTCAAGGGCGAGAACCGGGTCTTCGTCAAGCACGGGCTCAAAGGCCTGCGCAACGTCAGCAACATGGGCCTGCGCAGCCTGATCGAGGCCTGCGGTCTCGGCAACCGGAAGATCTCCGAGGGCGACATCGGCTTCCGCATCGGGCCCCGGATCAACGCCGCCGGCCGGATGGGCATGACCGACCTCGCCGTCCAACTATTCTTTTCGGAGAACTCCGAAGAGTCCCAGGCCCTCGTCCGGAAGCTCGACGATCTCAACGCCCAGCGCCAGAAGACGGAGGAGAAGATCTTCAACGACGCCCGCGAAAGGATCGAAGAGCGGGGGCTCGACAAGAAATACAAGTGTCTCGTCCTGGGCAGCCCGGACTGGCACCGGGGGGTCATCGGCATCGTCGCCTCCAAGCTCAAAGACCGGTTCAACAGGCCCGTCATCCTTTTCGTCTACGAGAACGGCAAGGCTCATGGTTCGGGCCGGAGCATCCCGGAGGTGCCCCTGATCGACTTCCTCGAGGACTGCCGGCACCTCTTCTTGAGCTACGGCGGTCACAAGCTGGCCGTGGGCTGCACCCTTCCCACCGAGCGGATGGCCGCTTTCAAGGAGGCCTTGAACCCGCTGGCCGAGGCCCGCATTTCCGAGGACAACCTGACAAGGAAGATCAAGATCGACGGGCCGCTCGAGTTCGCCGCGGTCGACGACCGTTTTCTCGAGACCTTCGCCCTTCTTTTTCCGTTCGGCGTCGGAAACCCCAAGCCCCTGTTCATCGCCGAAAACGTTGAAGTCATCAGCGAACCCCAGATCCTCCAGAGAAAACACCTGAAATTCCTGGCCCGTCAGAACGGCCGGGTTCTCGAGGCCCTCGGCTGGGACAAGGCGGAATGGCGTCACGTCGTGCGCCGCGGCAGCCGGGTCAGCCTGGCCTTTTCCCTGATGATGTCGGAATACCTCGGCGTGCAAAAAGTCAGCCTGTCCATCGAAGACCTGAAGGCCTGAGACGATGAGCGCTCAAAAAGCGTCGGCCCCGGTGCGGTTCGCGGGACTCGCCGTCGCCGCTATTCTCGTCGTTCTGGCCGCCGCCGTCGGGATTCACCTTCTCAAAGAGCGCGGCGGCTTGCGCCCGGAGGCCGTCAAGCTCCCTCCCGACGACAGGGTCGTCGACCTCAAGGAGCGGGTCCGGCATGAGGAATATCAGGACGGCAAGCTCCGAACGGACGTCCGCGGCGCGAACTTCTTTCTGGGCCCGGACGGGCGGAACCACTTGAAGGGATCGGTCGAGATCACGGCTTACGGCCCGGCCGGCGAGATCCTCTCCCGGACGACGGCCGACGAAGTCGTCTACGACACGAGCGCGGTCCATTTCGCCCTCTCGGGCCGGGTCCGGGTCGAGGCGGGGGGCGTCGTGCTGGAGGGCGGCTCGTTCGAATACGACAAGGACAACGGCGTTTTCCGGACGGCGTCCGGCGGCGTCTTCTCCTCGAAAACGATGATGGGACGTGCGGCGGAGGTCTCCTACTCGGAGGGCGCGGACGAGGTCCGCCTCGCGGGCGGGTTCCGCGCGGAACTCGCGGCGGCCGGCCGGGACGGGGAGGCGGCCGTCCTCTCCGGCGATTCCTTCCTCTACCGAAGTCGCGAGCGGCGCGGCCGGGCGGAAGGCCGGGCGGTATTTGCGGGCAGCCGATGGCGGGGGACCGCGCGAATCCTGACATTCGACGCGGCGGAAGACGAGAGCTCCTTCAAATCCGTCTCCTTCGACGGGGCGGCCGACATCGAGCTGGCCGGAAATCCGGACAGGGGCGGCGTCGCGGCGGATTGGATCGGGCTTTCCTTCGTCCCCGGCACCTCTCAACTCTCTTTGGTCCAAGCCCGGGGCAATACGCGGCTGTCCCTGTCTCTTCCCGAGGCCTCCGGGAGCACCGTCCGAGCCTCCGAAGCCCTGTTGGCGTTCCGGACGGATGGAGAGCTCGACCGGTGGTCCGCGTCGGGCGGCTTCCGGGCGGAGCTCGATGGCCACGCTGACGAGAGCCGCGTCCTCGAGGGCGAGTCGGCCGAGTTCGACGCCTCGACCCGCCTCCTCCGGGCTTCGGGGAAGCCGGGACGGCCGGCGGCTGCGGATTCGCCGCGGGCCCGCATCGAGGCATCCTCTCTCGCGGCCGGGCCCGCCGCCGGCGACCTCGAAGCTTCGGGAGGCGTCAAGTGCCTGCTCAAGCCGGGAGAAGAGGGCCGGGCCGCCGGCTTTTTCTCGGCGGCGAAGCCTGTCTTCGTCTCCAGCGCGAGCCTCGTTTTCCGGGGCGAGACGAAGGTTTTTTCCTTCGCCGGCGAAGTCCAGGCCTGGCAGGACGGGGAATTCCTCCTTGCCGGCGAGCTGGTTCTCTTCGAGGCGACCGGCGAGATGCGCGGAAGAGGCGGAGTCGCGGCCGGCATGACCCGTACGCCGGCGGCCGGCATCTCCGGGCGGCGCATCGAGGTCGGGGGAGAGAACATGAGCTTTTCCGCCGCCGGCCGCGTCCTCTCCTTCCGGAAGAAAAGCTACGTCCAAATGCCGGGCGCGCGGCTCGGCGCGGAGACGATCGACGCCGTCCTCGGCCGCGAGGGAAAGGGTGTCGACACGCTCACGGCGCTCACCTCCGTCGTCGTTTCGAAGGGCCGCTACGAGGGCCGCGGGGAAAGGGCTTTTTATGAGGCGGAAGCCGACCGGATAACCCTGACCGGCAGGCCGGTTTTGGTCGATAAAGAGGGCGGTTTCTCCAAGGGGGACAAATTGACATTCGACCTGGGCGATGGTAAGATTCGGATCGAAAATGAGGGACAGGGAAGGTCGACCACCGTCGTCAAATCGTGAGTCATGAAGGGTTCGCTGAGAGCTGTTGACCTCGAGAAGAGCTACGGGCGGAAAAAGGTCGTCGACAGGGTTTCGATCAGGGTTGAAGAGGGGGAGATCGTCGGCCTGCTCGGACGGAACGGGGCCGGGAAAACGACCACGTTCTCGATGATCCTCGGCCTCGTCCCCCAGGACGGCGGCCGTGTTTACCTCAGGGACGAGGATATCACCGACCGGCCGATGTACCTGAGAGCGCGGAAAGGCCTCGTCCTCCTCCCCCAGGAACCGTCGGCGTTCAGGAAACTGACCGTGGCAGAGAACCTCCTCGCCGTCCTCGAAACCCGGCCGCCCGGAGCGGGCCCGAAGGGCGCCCGTGTGACCGGGACGCTCGAGGAGTTCGGTCTCGAAAAGCTGGCCGGGGCCCGCGCCCTGACCCTGTCCGGAGGCGAGCGTCGCCGTCTCGAGATCGCCAGGGCGATGGTCATGGACCCCGATTTCGTGCTCCTCGACGAGCCGTTCACCGGGATCGACCCGCTCTCGGTCCGCGACCTCCAGGCGATCATCCGGTCCCTCCGGGCGAAGGGCATCGGCATCCTGCTGACGGACCATTCCGTCCGGGAGGCCCTCGAGATCACGGACAGGGCCTATATCCTCGAAGGAGGGCGGATCCTCAAGGAAGGGACGCCCGCGGAGATCATCTCTTCGGAAGAGGTGCGGAAGAGATATTTGGGAGACGAGTTTCGTCTTTAGGAATGGACAAGGCGAGAATTCGAGGCTGAATCGATGATTCTCAAACAGCGGCTCGACCAGAGGCAGGTCCAGAAGCTCATCCTGGCCCCGGCCCTCCAGCAGGCCATCAAGCTCCTGCCTCTGACCAACCTCGAGCTCATCGAGGTCATCGACGCCGAGCTCTCCCAGAACCCGATGATCGAGATCGAGGACGAGGCCCAGGAGCGCAAGCCCAAGGACAGCGAGACCGTGGCCGCGGAAGAGGCCGGCGTCAAGAACAAGGACGGCCTCCTCGACGGGCTGAACCTCGAATCGACCGAGCCGAAGATGAACAGCGAGACGGCCGACGACAATTCCCTGGCCGGTTTCCAGGAATACCTGGACGACGGGTTCCGCCCCCATTTCTACGAGAGCCGCGACGCCGTCTCCCTCGAAAACACGATCTCCCGGACCCCGTCGCTCTGGGACCATCTGAACTGGCAGGCCACCCTGACCTTTTTCGATGCCGAAGACCAAAGGGTCGCCCAGGACATCATCGGGGACATCAACGAGGACGGTTACCTGAGCTCCGGCGTCGAAGAGCTGGCCAGGCTCTCCCAGACGACCCCGGAGAGGATCGACGCCGTCCGCGCGAAGATCAAGACCTTCGACCCCGTCGGGTGCGGCAGCCTGGACCTGCGCGAGGCGCTCCTCGCCCAGATGGACAATCTCCAGGTCCAGGACGAGACGGCCCGGACGATCGTCACGCACCATCTCGCCCTTCTGGAGAAATCGGACTATGCCCAGCTCGCCCGCGTCCTCAACATCACCCTCGCCGACATGAGGGACCGCCTCGACCTCATCAAGAGCCTCGACCCGACGCCGGGGAGGAAGTACAGCGAGGAGAAGACGAGCTACGTCGTGCCGGACATCATCGTCTCCAAGGAAGGGGACGAGTGGGTGGTCGCCGTCAACGACGAGGGCTTGCCGCGCCTCCGCATCAGCGGCTACTATCGCCAGCTCCTGGCCCAGGCCGCCGGCCGTGAGGCCGAGGCTCACCGCTTCCTGAAGGACGGGCTGAAAAAGGCCCTCTGGTTCATGCGCAGCCTGGACCAGAGGAATCAAACGATCCACAAGGTGGCCCGGTTCATCGTCGACCGGCAGAAGGATTTCTTCGATAAGGGCATCGATTTCATCAAGCCTCTGACCCTGATGGAGATCGCCCAGGACATCGGCGTCCATGAATCCACCGTCGGGCGGGTCGTCGCCAATAAGCACATGATGACCCCCCGGGGCGTCTTTTCCCTGAAGTATTTCTTCCACAAGTCCCTGCAGGGGAGTTACGGCGAGGCCGTCTCGTCCCTCAAGGTCAAGGACAAGATCCGGAAGCTCGTCGAGGGCGAAGACGGGGACAACCCCCTGAGCGACATCGAGATCGGCAGCCTGCTGGCCAGGGAAGACCTGCGGATCGCCCGGCGGACGGTGGCCAAGTACCGGAACCAGCTCAAGATCGAGCCGTCGCATATCCGGAAAAGGAAGTCCAGCATGGAGGAGAAGACATGAACGTCCATTATACGGCGCGGCAGGCGACGCTGACGCCCGAGATCAAGGCCTACTGCGAGAAGCGCCTGGGCCGGCTGAAAGGCCTGGTCGGCGACGTCCTCGACGTCAATGTCATCCTGATCGTCCAGAAGAACCGGAACAAGGCCGAGATCAACGTCCGGGCGAAGGGCGGCGGCCTCGTCGTCGTCGAAGAGACGCTGGACATGATGGATTCCCTGAACCGGGCCTTCGACAACCTGGAGAAGAAGGTCAGGAAGGAACGGGTCAAGGGGCGGGATAAGAAGAGGCGGGGCGGGCGGGAGAGGAAGGTCCTCGTCCCGACCCTCGAGGCCCCGGAGCCCGAGAAACGGGTGATTCACAGCAATTACTTTTCCCTCAAGCCCATGTCCATCGAAGAGGCGCTCATCCAGATCGACATCAAGAGCAAGGAAGTGTTCCTCTTCCGGCGCGAAGGGGCGGAGGCATGGGCCGTGGTCTACCGGCGCAAGGACGGCCACTACGGGCTCGTCGAGCCCGAATGACCCCCCGGGGAAGATCGTGAAGCTCCATTCGCTCCTCGACGAAGACCTGGTCCTGACCCGGCTCGAGGCCCGCGACCGCGACGGGATCCTCCGCGAGATGTCGGCCCGGCTGGAGTCCAGGCACAAGGCCGTCCTCGGCGGCGTCCTCCTGGACAAGCTGCAGAGAAGGGAGGAGCTGGGGACAACGGCCATCGGCCATGGCGTGGCCATCCCGCATTGCCGGACGAAGGCGCTCAAGTCTCCGATCCTCCTGCTCGGGCTGTCCAAGGAAGGGGTTCACTTCGAAGCGGTGGACGGGAAGCTCTCCCACGTGTTCTTCCTCCTCGTCTCGCCCGAAGATAACCCCGGCGCCGGGCTGCGCCTCCTGGCGGCCATCGCCGCCCTGACCCGAAAATCCCGGACGCTGGCGTCGAAACTGCTCAAGGCCGCGACTTCCGCCGACGTCCTCAAGACCCTCCAATCGGAGGAGGAGAAAACGCGTGCCTGAAAAAACCGTCCCCGGCTCCGCGGAGCCCGCCGAGCTGACGACGATCTCGGCCGGACTCCTCAAGATCTTCGGCTTGGGGACGATTATCCTCGGCGACAGCGGGATCGGCAAGAGCGAGAGCGCCCTCGAGCTCATCTCCCGCGGCCACCGCTTCGTCGCCGACGACGTCGTCCAGATCCGGAAGACCTCCGACGGCGATCTCATCGGCACGGCCCCGGCCTTGAGCCGGAATTTCATGGAGATCCGGGGTTTGGGCATCATCAACATCCGGGCCATCTTCGGTCCCCGGTCGATCGCCAGGGAGTCGAAAGTGGACCTCGTCGTCAAGCTGAAGAAATGGCGGCGCGGCTTCGAGGCCGACCGCCTGGGGCTCAAGTCCGGGGACGACATGACCATCCTGGGCCGGAAGATTCCCCAACTGGCCATCCCCGTCGCGCCGGGCCGGAACATCGCCACCCTGATCGAGGTCGCCTGCAAGGTCCATCTCCTGCGCAAGAAGGGGTACAGCGCTCCGGATGAGATCATCCGACGGCTCGACAGGGTGCTGACATGAGAGGCGCCATGAAGTCTGCCGCCAAGGACAACCGTTTCCTGATCGTCACCGGGCTCTCGGGCTCGGGGAAAACCGTCGTCAGCCGGTCCCTGGAGGACTTCGGCTACTACTGCATCGACAACCTGCCGGCCAAGCTCATCCCGAATTTCGTCGACCTCTGGCTGGAGAAGAAAATCGAGATCGAGCGGGTGGCCCTGGTCATCGACATCCGCGAACCGCGCTTCCTGACCGATTTTCCGGAGGTTTTCCAGGAGATCCGGAAGAAGGCGTCGGTGCGCCTCCTTTTCCTCGAGGCCACGGACGAGGCTCTGGTCAAGCGTTTCAACGAGACCCGGCGTCCGCACCCCATGACCCCCCGCAAGCCCATCCTGGAAGGGGTCCGGCTCGAGCGGAAGCGGCTCCTCGGCATCCGGAAGATGGCCGACGAGATCGTCGATACGTCGGGCCTCAATATCTATCAGCTCAAGGATTTCATCGCCGAGCGGATCCTGAGGAGGAAACGGCGCCGGACGCAGGCCGTCCTGACGAGCTTCGGCTACAAGCACGGCATCCCCCTCGACTCCGACCTCGTCTTTGACACCCGGCTCCTGCCGAACCCGTTCTACATCGACGCGCTGAGGACGAGGAACGGCAAGGCCCCGAGCGTCCGTAAATTCGTCCTCGAGTCGCCGGGGACGCGGGGGTTCCTCCGCGAGCTCTTCCGCTTCGTCGACTTCGTCATCCCCCGTTTCGCCAAGGAGGGCAAGACGACCGTGGCCGTCGCCGTGGGCTGCACGGGCGGCAAGCACCGCTCGGTCGTCGTCGCCGAGGAGCTCCGCGCCCATCTCAAGGACAAGGGGTACGGCGTCAGGATTTATCACCGGGACCTTTTTAAATAGGCGCCGTTTGGATACAATAGGGGCTTGACCGGGAGGCCTAGAGACACATGATCGGAGGCATCATCGTTTGCCACGGCCGCATGGCCGAAGAGCTGTTGAACGCGCTGACCATCATCCTCGGCGAAGCGCCCAACATCGAGGCCATCTCGATCGGCTGGTACGACGACGTCGAGGATTCGAAGAAGAAGATCAATCACAGCATCAAGCGCGTCGACCAGAAGAGCGGCGTGGTCATCTTCACCGACATGTTCGGCGGGACGCCGTCCAACCTGAGCTTCAGCTTCCTCAAGGACAACCAGGTCGAGATCATCACCGGGGTCAACCTGCCCATGCTCATCAAGTTCGTCTCTCTCCAGCGCAACAACAACCTCAAGGACGTGGCCAAGAAGGTCGTCGACCAGGGCAAGAAGAATATCCACCTCGTCAGCACCCTCCTGAGCTCCCGGGCCAAGTGACGCCGGCATGCTCGACAAGACCGTCACCATCAGGAACAAGCTGGGCCTCCACGCCCGGGCCGCGGTCAAGTTCGTCAATCTGGCCAACCGCTTCGGTTCATCGATCAAGATCGTCAAGGACGGCGACGAGATCGACGGCAAGAGCATCCTCGGCATCCTGACCCTGGCCGCGACCCAGGGGACATCGATCCGGCTCCTGGTCTCGGGCAAGGACGAGGAGGCGGCCATGGCCGCCCTCGTCGAGCTCATCGGGAACCGCTTCGACGAGAAAGAGTGATCCGGCATGGACATGACGCGCCTGAGGGGCACCGCGGTTTCACCGGGGATCGCCATGGGCGAGGTTCTGCTGCCGCGGCGGGTCGTCTTCACGTCGCGGAAGGAGCTCATCGTCGAAACCCAGGTTCCGGACGAGCTGAAGCGGCTCCACCAAGCCATCGGCCGGACGCGGGACGACCTGGTCAAGGTCAAGGAAAGCATCCGGGAGAAGATGGGCCGGGAGAACGCCTTCATTTTCGAAGCCCACCTCCTCATCCTCGAGGACCCGTCCCTCGTCGGCGGCCTCGAGGCCATCATCCGCGACGACAAGGCCCGCGCCGAGTGGGCGCTATCGAAGACCAACAGCCGCTATGAACAGCTCTTCGAATCCCTCGCCGACGATTACTTCCGCCAGCGGAAGTCGGACGTCTCGGACGTCCTGACGCGCGTCTACCGGAACCTCGAGACCCGCCGGGAGAAGGAGAAGACGCCCCAGAAAGAGCACATCCTCGTCGCCCACGAGCTCCTGCCTTCCGAGGCCGCCCTGCGGCTGACCCGGGAGCTGACTCTCGGCATCGCCCTGGACATGGGTGGGCAGACCTCGCATACGGCCATCCTGGCCCGCTCCCTGGGCATCCCGGCCGTCGTCGGGCTGAGGGACATCACCCGCTGGGTCAGGGACGGCGATTTCATCATCGTCGACGGGACCGACGGCGAGGTCATCATCGATCCGCCCCTGGCCGTCCGCCGGGAATTCCAGGCCAAGAAGGACAAGTACGAGAACTACGGCCGGGAGCTCCAGAAGACGGCCAAGCTCAAGTCGGAGACGCTCGACCGCGTCCGGTTCGTCCCCCAGGCCAACATCGAGCTCCCGGAAGAGGTCTCTCTGGCCCTGTCGATGGGGGCGGAGGGCGTCGGCCTGTTCCGTTCGGAGTTCATCTACCTCCGCAGGGAATCCCTGCCCTCCGAGGAGGACCATTTCGAGATCTATTCGCGGATCGCCCGTGGAGCGCACCCGCATCCCGTCACGATCCGGACCCTCGACATCGGCGGGGAGAAGAGCCTGCCCCAGCTGAACATCGAGAAGGAGCCGAACCCCGCGCTCGGCCTGCGGGCCGTCCGGTTTTCGCTGAGGAACCGAGACCTCTTCCGCATCCAGCTCCGGGCCATCCTCCGGTCGAGCGTCGGGAAGAACGTCCGGGTCCTCATCCCCATGGTCACCGAGGTCGACGAGATCGTCGACGTCAAGGACATCTTCGAGGACGTCAAGGTGGAGCTCCGCAGGAAAGGCGAGGCCTTCGACGAGAGAATCCCCCTGGGCGTGATGATCGAAGTGCCCGCCGCCGCGGCCCTGGCCGACCTCATGCTGAAGGAAGTGGATTTCGTCAGCATCGGGACGAACGACCTCATCCAGTACTGCCTGGCGGTCGACCGGTCGAACGAATTCGTGTCCTATCTCTACAAGCCGTTCCACCCCGCCGTCCTCCGGCTCATCCGGTCCGTCATCCAGGCAGCCAAGCGGGCCGAAAAGGACGTCGTTGTCTGTGGCGAGATGGCCGCGGACCCGCTCTCCGCCATCGTCCTGCTGGGCTTCGGCCTCCGGACCTTCAGCATGAACCCGATCTTCATCCCCCGGATCAAAAAGGCGCTCCGTTCGGTCGAATGCCGGACCGCCGAGAAGATCGTCGAGGAAATGCTGAAGCTCCGGAGCGCGCAGGAGATCGAGGAATACGTGATCGAGGAGATCCTCGTCCGGCACCCCCAGGTGTTCCTGACCGGCCAGCCGGTCGAAGCCAAGCCCAAGCGTTAAATTCCGTCCGGCCCCCCGCCCCCCTCCGCTACGGGGGTCGTCAGGGCGATATCCATCGCCGCCTCATGCTGGAGTTCCCGAATAGGGGGTGAAGAACCAAACAATAGCGAGGGACTGTCTCTCTAGCCTTACTTCCGGCCGTAATCGTCCTCGAGCCGGACGATGTCCGATTCCGCCGAGCGGCCGATCCAGATCTCCATGACTCGGGCCGGCGCCTGTCCGATGTTGCGCAGGCGGTGCGGCGCCCGCCGGGGGATGAGGATTTCCTCGTTGGGGGTGGCCTGCCAGACGCGGTCGCCGACCGTGACCTCGAGCCCGGGGTCGAGGACGACCCAGAACTCGGCCCGGCCGTCGTGGTACTGGAGGGACAGCCGGCCGCCCGGCTCGACGGTGATGATCTTGATGGAGCCCGCGTTCTCGTGGGGGAACCTGCGGAACTTCCCCCACGGGCGGATGTCTTCGACGATGCCGGCCCGATAGGCGGTTTCGGGGCTTTTGTTCTCGCTCACCGGCTAAAAGGGGATGTCGTCGTCGCCGCCGGCGGGGGAGCCGCCGCCGGCCTCTTCGTCGGGGAAGTCTCCGCCGGCGGCAGGGGCGCCGGGGCCGGCGCTCCGGCCGTGCTGGGGCGAATCCAGGTCGGTCGTATCGGTCGTGGCCGAGCTTTCTTCGCGCTTCCCGAGGAAAACGATGTTGGTCGCCTCGACCTCGGTCGTCTTCCGCTTGTTCCCCTCTTTGTCCTGCCATTCCCGGGTCCGCAACTTCCCTTCGATAAGGACCTGTTTCCCCTGGGTGAGGTATTTCTCGCAGAATTCGGCCAGCTTGCCCCAGACGATGATCTTGTGCCACTCGGTCTTGTCTTTGGATTCCCGAGTGTTGGGATTGAAGGACCGTTCGTTGGTGGCCAGGGTGAAGCTGGCTTTCCACCTGTCCTGTTGAGGGAGGCGGAGCATATCGGGCTTGCCGCCCAACCGGCCGATGAGGATGACTTTGTTCAGGCTGTTGATGTCTCTCATTTTTCTGTCAGCTCTTTGATCTTTTCCTGAGCGATCTTGCTTTCTTCCTCGAGGGGGTACTTGGCGACGAGGATCTTGAGAGCGGCCAGGGCTTCCGGTTTCTTGCCGAGCTCCACGAAGGCGAGGCCCTTCTTGAGATGGGCGGCCGCGGCCTTGTCCCCCTGGGGGTAGGTCAGGATAAGCTCGTCGAACGCGTCGACCGCCTCCTCGAACTTCCGCTGACTGTAGCGGCATTCGCCGATCCAGTAGAGGGCGTTGTCGGCCAGCGGGCTCCCCGGGAACTGGGCCCGGTAGAGTTTGAAGCTTTCGATGGCCAAGTCGTAGTTCCCCTTGAGGTAGTCGTTGTAGGCCATGGAATAGGCCTCTTGCGGGGAGATCGTTGGGGGAGGCGGCGCCGGTTGGGCCGGCACGGGCTGGGGCTTCGGTTCGGACGGCCTCTTGTCCGGGGCTTGCTGCATGGACTTGCTGTCGCTCTCGGCCGTCACCGCGGGGGGGGCCTGGGCCGTCCGCGCCGCGGCCAGGTCCGCGGCGATCTTCTGGAGTTCGAGGGTGAGCTGGTCGATCTTGCGGACGATGTCCTGGTACTGGGCGGGGACGGCCTGCAATCCTTCCAGGATCCCGGCCTGGCCGGTCATCGACTGGCGGACGAGGTCGGCTACCGCCTTGATCTGGTCCTGGATCGCGCGGATCTCCTCCGCGTTCTGGTCGAGCCGGGCGCGGAGCTCCTGGATCTGTTGCTTGAGGACCTGGACGTCGTCGTAGACGAGCTCGTAGGCCTTCTTGCTCTTGTCCTGTCCGGCTGCGGCCAGGGTCAGGACGCTGAGGAAGAAGGCCCCGAGGATTTTACCGCGCAAGTCTTATTTCTCGATAACCAGGAATTGGGCGCGCCGGTTCATCTGCCAGGCTGCTTCGTCGTGGCCCGGGTTGATGGACTGGCTCTTGCCGTAGGAGATGATCTTCATCCGGTCGGACCCGATGCCCATGGACAACAGATAGTCCTGGGCGCTCTTGGCCCGCTTCTCGCCGAGGGCGAGGTTGTATTCCTCGGTGCCGCGCTCGTCGCAATGGCCTTCGACGAGGATCTTGACCGTCCGGAATCTCTTGAGCCAGGAGGCGTTCGTGTCAAGGGTGGCTTTGGCGTCGTCCCGGATGAGGGCCTTGTCGTAGTCGAAGTAGACCGTGCCGAGGGGCTTTTCCCGGTTGATCTGGTCGAGCGACTTCTGCAGGAAAATCTCCTCTTCGGTGAGCTGGGGTTCCTGGACGACAGGCGGTTCGACTTTCTCGACCGTGGGCTGTTCCTGGGCTTGGGGCGGGGACGGGGGGACTTCCTTGGGTTTCTTCTTGCAGGAAACGGCGAAGGAGAAAACAAGGATGATCGCGAGCGAGAAAATAACCAGTTTTTTCATTAGGCCTCCTAAGATTGGGCGTCTCTCATCCATCGATGCCGACGGCACGACGCATTGTTCCGCTCTTTTTATACAATGATATGAGGGGCGTGTCAATACACCCCGTCCCTGATTTTATCGATTTCCGCCTTCTGCGGACGCCGCCCGTATTGGCAGAGATGGGGGCCACCCATTTCCCCCGGCCCCGGGAACCAGTCTCGGCGGTTCCCCCATCGGCAAGTCTGCCGATGGGCCCCCCTCCGCTACGGGGGCTCTGGATGGCCCCCATCTCTGCCCGGGCAGCGTCCCGCAGTCGGCGGCCACCACGGATAATGAGGCCGAGGGGTATCGTCGACGGGAGCATAAAGCGGGGATTTAGCTTTCACGGGACGGATACGCGGACTCCTCCCATCGGATCCGGAGCGGGAAAGCGTTAAAAATCACCGCGCGGACGGCGATGATACCCTGAGGCCGAACCTAGTTGGTCCAGTTGGGGAGCTTGTTCTCGCCGCGGTCGGTCAGCCGCTTCAGGTTGGCCCCGTCGTAGTCGACCGTATAGAGCTGGATCGAGCCCGAGAGGTTCGAGGCGAAGACGACGTGGCGTCCGTCGGGCGACCAGCTCGGCGATTCGTTGCGGACGTTGTTCTCGGTGAGCTTGCTGATCTGGTTGGTCCTGAGGTTGAGGATGTAGATGTCGAAGGCGTTGTCGACCCGGGAGACGAAGGCGATCCGTTCGCTCGTCGGGGCCCAGGCCGGCGCGTCGTGGTAGTTGCCGCCGAAGCTGGCCTTGCGGACGTTGGAGCCTTCGGCGTCCATGATGTAGATCTGGGGACTGCCCGCGCCGAGGCGGTCGGTCGTGAAGGCGATCTCGCGGCCCGTCGGCGACCATGACGGGGCGGTCTCCGTGGCGCTGTTGAAGGTCAGACGCTTCGTCTTCATGCTCTCGAGGTCGAGGATATAGATCTCGGCGTTGCCCTCCTCGCTCATCGTCGAGCAGAAGGCCAGCTTCTTGCCGTCGGGCGAGAAGGCCGCCGAATAGTTCATCCCCTTAGCCGAGACGAGCGTCTCCTTGCCCTCGTAGATGTTGCGGAGGTAGAGACCGGCGTTGCCGCCGCGGTAGGAGGTGAAAGCGATCGTCCTCTGGTCGGGGGACCAGGCCGGCATGTAGTCCTTGATCTTATTGAAGGTGATCCGTGTCTGGCCGGCCCCGTCGTAGTCCATCATGTAGATCTCGTCGTTGCCGTCGCGGTTGGAGACGAAGGCGATCTTGGTCGTGAAGATCGGCTTCTCGCCGTGGAGCTTCAGGAGCTCGTCGGCCATCTTGTGGGCGACGAGGCGCAGGCCGTTTTTCTCGGCCTGGTAGCGCTTGCCGACGATGAACCGTTCGCTCTTGACGTCGTAGATCTTGCCGTCGAAGACGACGCGGCCGCCGTCCTCCCGGACCTCGCCGACGACGAGGAGCCGGGCCTGGACGGAATCCCAGTCCTTGAAGAAGATCTTGTCCGGGTTGAGGGGTCGGATGTAGCCGTAGTAATCCTTGGGCAGGAGCTGGAAGATCCGGCTGTACTTGACGTCGTCGGACAGGGTCTGGCGGATCTCCTGGGCGGCGGCGAGGGCCAGGGGCGAGGCCGAGCGGACGACGAATTCGGGCAAGGCGAGGAGGATCATAGGCATCCCTTCGCTGATCTTCAAGACGACTTCCTGCTGGGCGAAAACCCCGGAAGCCGCGAGGAATACGAGGAGTCCGAGAAGCGTTTTTTTCTTGGTCATTTGGCGTGCTCGAAGACTAGGGTGATGCCGAGGTACTGGCCGTCGTACTCGTTCGGGAGCGCCGCGAACGGCGCCGAGGACTGGATCGCCCGGCGGGCCGAGAGGTCGAACGACTCGACGCCGCTCGAGACGTCGATGCGGACATCGGAGATCTGGCCGTTCTTGTAGATGCGGAAATAGACCTGGGTCTGGAGAAGGCCGCCGACGCCGGGGTCGACGAGGGACTGGAACCAGTTGGCGGTGATCTTGTCCGAGATCATCTGGAGATAGAATTGGAACGGAAAGTTGCCGACACCGAAGGGGTCGCCCGTGCCGGACCCGCTGCCCGTCCCGCCGCCCCCCCCGCCCGTGCCGATGCGCAGGCCGAAGCCGGAGCCCGAACCGCCCTGCGCCCCGGACGCCGGGCCGGCGTTTTTGGTCCCGGCTGCGGTCGAGGTTGCGGGGGTGGGCTTGGAGATGGCCGCTTTTTTTTCGGCGGTCTTCTTGGCGGTCTTCGGCTTGTCGACGGGATGGCGTACGGCGCTCGTCGCCTCGGGCGTGATCTTCGCGGGGACGGTCAGGTCGCGGAGGGTCTGCTTTTTCGGCGGCGGCAGGGGCTCGGTCTTGGCGGTGACGGTCGGGCCTCCCTGTCCGCCCCCCGGCCCGCCGCCGCTTCCGCCCCCGCCCATGAAATTGACGTATTGGACGAGGCCTTTCGGAGGCGTCCGCGAAAAGGAGGGCGACGCCGCGATCACGATGATCAGCCCGACATGAAGGAACGCGGAGATGAACAGGGCCCTCTTGAACGCTTTCGGCAGGGCCACTCGAGCGACGGTCATTTCTTCTTGTCTTTGATGTCGATGGGTTCGGTGATGACGCCGACGATCTCGACGCCCGCCTTCTTGGTGATGTCCATGACGCGGACGCCGACACCCCAGGGCACGTCCTTGTCGATTTGGAGGTAGACGACCTTTTTCGGCTTGTTCATGAAGTATTCGGTCAGCCGCCGCTCGAGGAGGTTGATGTTGATCGTCGAGTCGCCGATGTGGACGTACTGGTCCTTGGTGACGGTCAGCGTCAGCCCCTCCTCGGCCGGCTTGGAGTCGGTCTCCGCCTGGGGCAGGTTGATGCCGATCCCCGACTGCATCATCGGCGCCGTGACCATGAAGATGACCAGGAGGACGAGCATGACGTCGACGAAGGGAGTGACGTTGATTTCGGAAAGATGGGTTCCGACTTGCCTTTTGCGCGAGGCAGATGGCCGGGACTGTGTGTTAAGACCCATGGAGTCTCTCGGCGATGCTCAGGAATTCGAGGGAGAAGTCCTCCATGTCCGCGATCAGGTCTTTGATCCGGCCGAGGAAGTAGTTGTAGGCGATGACGGCCGGCACGGCGGCGAAGAGGCCGACGGCGGTGGCGATGAGGGCCTCGGAGATCCCCGGGGCGACCGTCTGCAGGCTGGCCGAACGCATGGCCCCGATGCGGAAGAAGGAGATCATGATCCCCCAGACCGTCCCGAAGAGACCGATGAACGGCGAGACGCTCCCGGTCGTGGCCAGGAAGAACATCATCTTCTCCAGGCGCGACACTTCGGCGTTGGAGGCCTTGAGCAGGGCCCGGTTGAGACTGTCCGTCTTGGCGGCGCTCCAGCCGTTCTCGGCCGAGGACTTCGACTGGTAGGCCAGCTCCCTGTTCCCGGCGAGAAAGATGACCGCGAGCGGGCTCCCCCGGAGCTTCTTGGCGGCCTCGCTGACGTCGGCCAGACTCTTGCTCCGGCGGAAGGCGTCCAGAAATTTCGCGGACTGCTTGAAGCCCGCCTTGAGCGTCTTGTACTTGAAGAAGATGATGGCCCACGAGAACACGGAAAAGAACACGAGCAGAAGCAGGATGAACTTGACGATGATATCGGCGTCGGCGATGATCTTGAAAATGTTGATATTCATGATTATCCATTAAAAAAAGTAGCACACGCCCCGGGTTCTGTCAAATGAGCGTCTTGATGACGGCCGGCGTTTCATTATATATTCCGGTCATGGTTCATTCGGAGCGCTGGACCGGGGCGTGGGCATGGCCGTGAGACCCTGGGACCGGGTGAAGAAAATCCTCCTCGGTGGGGGGAAGAACGTCCAGGACCCGCGCATCTTCCATAAGATGGCGCTCATCGCCTTCTTCGCCTGGGTCGGCCTCGGCGCGGACGGGCTGAGCTCGTCGAACTACGGACCCCCGGAGGCGTTCCTGTCGCTCGGCGAACACCGCCACCTTGCGCTCTACCTGGCCGTCCTGACCGCCCTCACCGTCATCACCATCTCCCTGAGCTACTCCCAGATCATCGAGCTCTTCCCGACGGGAGGCGGCGGCTACGTCGTGGCCACCAAGCTCCTCGGGCCTATCTTCGGGCTCGTCTCGGGCTGCGCCCTCATCGTCGATTACATGCTGACCATCAGCATCTCCATCTCGAGCGGCGTCGAGGCCGTCCTGAGCTTCCTGCCGCCGGCTTATTTTCCGCACAAGCTGACGTTCATCCTCATCATCACCTCCCTCCTCATCCTGCTCAACCTCAGGGGCGTCAAGGAATCCGTGGCCACGCTGACGCCGATCTTCCTTCTCTTCTTCATCTCCCACGTCGGCGTCATTCTTTATGGGATTTTTTCGCATATCTCGGCGACGCCGACCCTGTTCCTGGACACGATCCGGGAGACGCGTCAGGGCATCCAGCAGCTCGGCTTCGGGACCATGGCTTTCATCCTGCTCCGCGGCTACAGCCTGGGGGCCGGAACGTACACGGGCATCGAGGCCGTCTCCAACGGACTCCAGATCCTGCGCCCGCCCCAGGTGAAGACGGGAAAAAAGACGATGATCTATATGGCCGCCTCCCTGGCCTTCACGGCGGGGGGGCTGCTCATTTGCTATCTGCTGACCAATGTCCAGCACGTCGCCGGCAAGACCCTGAACGCGTCGCTCCTCGAAACGCTCATCGGGACCTGGAAGATCGGCGGATTCCCCCTGGGCGTCTGGCTCCTGGGGATCATCCTGGTGTCCGAAGGGGCCATCCTCTTCGTCGCCGCCCAGACGGGTTTCATCGACGGCCCGCGCGTCCTCGGCAACATGGCCATCGATTCCTGGGTCCCGAACCGGTTCATGCACCTCTCCGAGCGCCTCGTCGTCCAGAACGGCATCCTGTTCATGGGCATCGCCTCCATCCTGATCCTTATCTTCACGCGGGGTTCGGTCCAGGTCCTCATCGTCATGTACAGCATCAACGTCTTCATCACCTTCTCCCTGTCCCAGTTGGGCATGTGCCTGCACTGGCTGAAGACGCCGGTCCCCCACCGCGGCAAGAAGCTGACCATCAACCTCATCGGGCTGCTCATGTCGCTGTCGATCCTGGCCGTGACGATCGCGATCAAGTTCAAGGAGGGCGGCTGGATCACGCTGGTGATCACCCTCTCTTTCGTCGCCGTCTGCGTCCTCGTCCGGCACCACTACAACCGGGTCAAGGATATGATGAAACGTCTGGACGACATCCTGGCGCAGGTCCAGCAGATGACGGGCAAGCACGCGGCTCCGGTCTGGGACAAGACGGCCCCGACGGCCGTCCTCTTCGTCCGCAACTTCGGCGGCCTGGGCATCCACTCGTTCCTGAACATCCACCGCATCTTCCCCAACTACTTCAAGAACTTCGTCTTCATCTCCGTCGGGGTCGTGGACTGGAAGAATTTCAAAGGCGCCGAAGAGGTCAAGAACCTGGAAAGCCATATCTCCGGGGAGCTCGATAAATACGTCCGGCTGTCCAATAACTTCGGCTTCCACGCTGAGTCCATCCACTCCGTCGAGGTCGACACCCTGGCCGAAGTCGAGGCCCGCTGCGAGGAGGTCCAGAGGAAGTACAACAAGGCCGTCTTCTTCGTCGGCAAGTTGGTGTTCGAGGAGGAGAACATCTTTACGCGGCTCCTTCACAACCAGACGGCCTTCAGCATCCAGAGGATCCTCCAGTTCAAGGGCATC
Organism: Candidatus Aminicenantia bacterium; assembly: GCA_041479905.1. Taxonomy (GTDB): domain Bacteria; phylum Acidobacteriota; class Aminicenantia; order Aminicenantales; family Saccharicenantaceae; genus RBG-16-66-30. Next base: position 2,805 of record JBGOYY010000041.1, on the reverse strand, counting down.
CCCTCGATCGTCCTCCCCATCCGCGTCATCAAGACCGTTAAATAAGAAGGGGTCAAACCTACGCAATGCCAGTTTTTTCTGGCATTGCGTAGGTTTGACCCCTTCTTCAGCTGAGGCCGAGGAGGCCCTGGATGATGACCCGGGCGACCCGTTTCGCGTCCTTGCCGCTTTCGTTCGTCGCGCCGACGCAAGAGGGACAGCCGTCCCGGCAGGGGCAGGCCTCGAGCGTCTTCAGACTGTGCTCGAGGAGGCGCGACTCGAGGGCGAAGAGAGACGGGCTGAGTCCGATCCCGCCCGGGTAATTGTCGTAGATGAAGATGTTCGGCTCGAAGTCCGGGTCCATGGTGACGGGCATTTCCTCCTGGCCCTGGACCGCCGCGGGCCCCGCCGGCCGGGCCGGCAGGGCCCGCGGCGGCAGGGATTCGCCGGTCGAGTTGTCGCCGATCGACACGCCGACGTCGTGGAGGTCGCACATCATGAACAGCGGCGAGACGTGATGGAGGAGGTAGGCCAGCCCGAAGAGCCCGTTGACCCTCTGCTCGGCCGGGAAGGGGATCGCCTGCATGAGCGCCGACGGCACGGTCAGCCAATAGGCCGTCGTATGCATCTCGTTCTGGGGCAGGGTCAGTTCGCCGGCCCCGACGTTCTCCATAGTGTGGAACTTGATCTTCTTGAACCCGACGACCTGGGTCGCGACGTGGACCTCTCCGTGGGAAACGCGCCCCGCCTCGAGGCCCTTCTTGTCGAAGATGTCCAGGATGGTGATCTTGGTGTAGTCGATGGCGTCGGTGTAGTAGTCGATGTCGGTTCTCTTGACGTAGGCCTTGCGCTCCTCGAAGTCGAGCTTCTCGACGAAGTACTGCTCGCCCTCGACGATGTAGATGGCCTTGGGGTGGAGGGCCGTCAGGGCCGAGGTGAAGTCGACCTCGGCGATGACTCGCGTCTCTCCCGTCGTGTCGACGACGACGAAGTTGTCCGAGCTGATGCTGCGCAGGCTGATGGCGTCGGCCGGGTAGGCCTCCGAGGTCCAGAACCACTTGTCCTTGGAGTGGTGGAGGAGCTTGTCCTCCTCGAGGAAGTTGAGGATCTCGCCGATCTCGGCCCGGCCGAATTTCTCGCCGTCCTCGAAAGGCAGCTCGAAGGCGGCGCACTCGATGTGGCTGACGAGGATCGACAGGTTGTCCGGGTTGATGAGGGCCATCTCGGGCGACTTGGAGAAGAAGTACTCCGGGTTGTTGACGATGAACTGGTCGAGGGGCGAGCTCGTCGCCACGAGGACGGCCGCGGACAGGCCCGTTTTGCGCCCGGCCCGGCCGGCCCTCTGCCAGGTGCTGGCGATCGTCCCCGGGTAGCCGGCGAGCACGGCGACGTCGAGCGTCCCGATGTCGATGCCGAGCTCGAGCGCATTGGTCGAGACGACGCCCAGGATCTCGCCCGACCGGAGGCCCTTCTCGATCTCCCGCCTTTTCAGCGGCAGGTAGCCGCCCCGGTAACCGCGGACGAGGCCCTCCTTCTGGATCGACGTCTCGATGTCGGCCTTGAGGTAGGTCAGGAGCACTTCAGTGATGAGCCGGCTCCCGGCGAAGACGATGGTCTGGAGGCCGTTCTTAAGGAAGATCGACGCGATGCGCCGCGACTCGTTGACGTAGGAGCGGCGGATGCCCAGGGCCGCGTTGACCACGGGCGGCGTGTAGAAGACGAAATACTTCCCGCCCCGCGGCGCGCCGTTGTCGTCGACGAGCACGACCGGCGCTTCGATCATCTTCTCGGCCATCTCGGCCGGGTTGGCGATCGTGGCCGTGCACAGGATGAACTGCGGGTCGGCGCCGTAGAAGCGGGCGATCCGCCGCAACCGCCTCAGAACGTTGGCCAGGTGGCTGCCGAAGATGCCGCGGTAGTTGTGGAGCTCGTCGATGACGATGTACTTGAGGTTCTCGAAGAGCTTGATCCACTTCGTGTGGTGGGGAAGGATGCCGGCGTGGAGCATGTCGGGATTGGTCAGGACGATGTGGCCGCGGGCCCGGATGGCCTTGCGCGCGTCCTGGGGCGTGTCGCCGTCGTAGGTGAAGACGCGGATCTCCTCGGGCAGCCGGGCGTTGACGTCGTCGAGCTCGGCTTGCTGGTCCTGGGACAGGGCCTTCGTCGGGAAGAGGTAGAGGGCCCGCGCCGAGGGGTTCTTGAGGATGGCGTCGAGGACCGGCAGGTTGTAGCAGAGCGTCTTGCCGGAGGCCGTCGGCGTGACGACGACGATGTTCTTGCCCTCGCGGAGCGCTTCCCAGCTCGAGCGCTGATGGGAGAAAAGCGACGCATAACCCTTGGCCACCAGGGCTTCGCGGAGGGCCGGGTGGACGTCGTCGGGGTAATCCCGGTACTTACCCTCCTGGGCCGGCAGGTGCTTGATAGCCCGGATGGAATCGCTCTTGTAGCCGATGTTCTTGAGGAGCTCGAGCGACCTGAGGATTTTCTCTTCGTTGGACATGGCCGCCTCCCATCCTAGCCAAATCGGCCACGAGGGTCAACAACGAGAGAGTTCTATGACGATGAGTGTGGCCGGAGTTTCAAGAGCGTCAATGCGCGAGATGGGACTAACGGCCTTGAAGTCCAACCATTGAGCTCCTGGAAAAGAGGGCGATAAGCGAAACAAGAACAAATAGCGCCGGCAGCGTAATGGAATAGTATGTCTTCATCTGAAGCTTGATTGGTCTCACGTCCATTTTCTTGAAGGTCAACCAGAAGGCTATGCCAAAGGGAACGAGAAGGACTGCTGCGGAAACCAACTGTGCGACCAACGGGCCATGGCGACCT
>JBGOYY010000040.1:0-24905 GCA_041479905.1 Candidatus Aminicenantia bacterium | reverse complement strand
ACGACCGTTTTTCTCCAGGACATGAACGATTTCGCCAAGATGAACTTGATCTACGCCGAGTTTTTCAAAGCCCCCAGCCCGGCTCGGGCCACGGTCCAGGCCGCCCGTCTGCCGAAGGACGTCAAGGTCGAGATCGAGGCCATCGCCCTGGTCAAATAATCGGTAGCTCGGCGCGTGCCGATCCCTCGGCGGCTAGGCGCCCCCCGTTTTGGCCGTAACGGGGACCACCCATATCCCCCGGCCCCCCGGGAACCAGTCCCGGCGGTTCCCCCGTCGGCTATAGCCGACAGGTCCCCCTCCGCTACGGGGTCTCTGGATGGTCCCCGTCACTGCCCGGGCGGCGCCAGCTACGCTCGCCTTTATTGTATCTATAGACCGGTGACAATGATTCCAGTAAGATAATTTAGCCATGCCGATTTATGAGTATCAGTGCAAGAAGTGCGGGCGGCGTTTCGAATGCCTGGTTCAGGGCGGCCGCGACAAGGAAGTCGCCTGCCCCGAATGCGGCGCCCATGAACCAAAGAAATTGATCTCGTCCTTCGGCATCGGCGGCGGCTCGAGCCGGATCAAGGCTTCTTCTTCGGGCTGCGCGAGCTGTTCGACCAAGTCGTGCAGCACCTGCCATTGACCCCTCCTTAATATCCCGAGGCTTATCTTGACTTATCCGCGGTAATATCGTTTTATTAAGTCCTTGGACATGGCGCGAAAAACAAGCTCGACCGTGCGGATAGGGATCGACACCGGCGGCACGTTCACAGACTTCGTCATCTGGAAGGACGGCCGCCTCTTCAACAGGAAGGTCCTCTCGACCCCGCAGAACCCCTCTCTGGCCATCTTCGAAGGGGTGAGTGATTTCCTGGGCTCCGGCGCTCCTGCCTTCATCATCCACGGCACCACGGTGGCCACGAACGCTCTCCTGCAGAGAAAAGGCGGCCGCGTCGCCCTCGTCACCACCGCCGGCTTCGAGGACATCCTGGCCATCGGGCGCCAAACCCGGCGCGAGCTCTACTCGCTCCAGCCCGAGGAGAGGTTCGAGCTCATCCCCGCCGGACGGCGGTTCGGAATCCGGGAAAGGATGCTCGCCTCGGGCCAAGTCGAAAAGGCGGTCAGCCGGGCCGAGGTCCGCAAGGTCATCGTGAAAATCCGGAAGGCCGGCTCGGAAGCCGTCGCCGTCTGTCTGCTCCATTCCTATGCCAACGCTGAAAACGAGGACGTCGTGGCCGAGGAGCTGGCCCGGGCGGAGCTGCTCGCCTCGGTTTCGAGCCGTCTCCTCCCCGAGCACCGGGAGTTCGAACGGATGTCGACCACTGCCACGAACGCCTACCTCATGCCGGTCATGGACCGTTATCTCCGGGAGCTCGACGATCGTCTCGGCCCGGCCGAGCTGAGGATCATGCAGTCCAACGAGGGCTATATTTCCCCCGCCAGGGCCCGGCTCGAGCCCATAAAAACCGCTCTTTCGGGGCCGGCCGGAGGCGCCGTCGGCGCCCGTATCCTGGCCCAGGCGGCGGGATTCCCCGACATCATCAGTTTCGACATGGGCGGAACGTCGACCGACGTCTCGCTCATCGAAGGCCGGATCCGGCGGACGCACGAGAGCCGGATCGGGGATTTCCCCATCCGGCTGCCCGTCATCGATATCCATTCCGTCGGCGCGGGGGGAGGCTCCATCGCCCACACGGATCGCGGTGGCTCGCTCCGCGTCGGGCCCCAGAGTGCCGGCGCCGACCCCGGCCCGGCCTGCTACGGCAAGGGCGAAATGCCGACCGTGACCGACGCCAACCTCTGCCTCGGCCGCCTCGACCCGGAGTTCTTCCTGGGCGGCAGGATGCGGATCCATCCGGACCGCAGCCGGGCCGCCGTCGGGGCGCTGGCCGGCCGGATCGGAAAATCCGCCCGCGAAACGGCCCTCGGCATCGTCGACATCGCCAACGCCAACATGGAAAAGGCCATCCGTGTCATCTCGGTCGAGCGGGGCTTCGACCCTCGCGCCTTCGCCCTTTTTTCGTTCGGCGGGGCGGGCGGCATGCACGCGGTGGAGATGGCCGCCCACCTGAGCATGCCCACGGTCATCGTCCCCCGCAACGCCGGAGTCCTCTCGGCCTTCGGCCTGCTTATGGCGGATTCCATCAAGGATTACACGAAATCGCTGATGAAACCGGATTCCTTGGTCACCCTGGCCGGCCTCGAGGCGGAATTCCGGTCCCTCGAAGAAGCGAGCGTCCGCGACATGAAGGGGGACGGGTTTGCCGCGAAAGACATCGTCCTCGAACGCTCTCTCGACTGCCGCTACCTCGGCCAGTCCTACGAAATCGACGTGCCCTACAGGAAGGCGCGGACCGCGGGGCGGGCGTTCCTCGAGAGTTTTCACAGCCGGCACCAGAAGCTCTATTCCTACCGCCACGACCGGAGGCCCGTCGAGATCGTCAACCTCCGGGTCAAGGCCGTCGCCGTTACGCCCAAAATCCCCCTGGTCAGGGAACCGGGACGGAGAACGCTCGACCCTAAAGCCCGGATCAGGAAGCAGCCCATATTTTATGGAAGGGCCGCCACCGAAGGAATGGTCATCGACAGGTCGAGGCTCGCCCCGAACAACGTCGTCCGGGGTCCGGCCCTTGTCATCGACCCCGAATCGACGACCTTTCTCCCTCCCGGCTACGCCGCCCGGGTCGACGGATATTCGAACCTCATCATCCGCAAGGCGGGGCCACGATGAAGAAATTCGACCCCATCGAGCTCGAGCTTTTCAAGAACGTGTTCATCGCTATTTCCGAAGAGATGGGCGCCGTCCTCGGCCGCACGGCCCTGTCCCCCAACATCAAGGAACGGAAGGATTTCTCCTGCTCCCTTTTCAACGACAAAGGCGAGACGCTGGCCCAGGGCTCGCACATCCCGGTCCACCTGGGCGCCATGCCCCTCTCCGTCCAGGCCGCGCTCCGGGCCGTGACCTTCGAGAACGGCGACCTGGTCATCCTCAACGACCCCTACAGGGGCGGGACGCATCTCCCCGACATCACCTGCATCTCCCCCGTTTTTCTGGGCCGGAAGCTCAGCTTTTTCGTGGCCAATCGGGCCCATCACTCCGATGTGGGCGGGATGACGCCGGGCTCCATGCCCCTGGCCACCGAGCTTTTCCAGGAGGGCCTGATCATTCCGCCGCTGAAGCTCTATTCCCGCGGCCGGATGAACAAGGACGTCTTCGACCTTATTCTTTCGAACGTCCGGACGCCCGACGAGCGCCGAGGCGACCTCCTGGCCCAGTTCGCGGCCAACGAAATCGGCCGGGCCCGGCTCGAGGAGGCCGTGGCCAGGTTCGGCGCCGAAAAAGTCCGCCTGTACTCCGGCCTCGTCCAAGACTACACGGAAAAGTTCCTCAGGGAAACGATCAGGACCATTCCCGACGGCGTCTATGCCTTCGAGGATTTCCTGGACAACGACGGGATTTCGGCCCGATCCATAAAAATCGGCGTCCGCGTGACGATCCGCGGCGACGAGGCCGTCGTCGATTTCAGTTCCTCATCCTCCCAGACCGAAGGCGGGGTCAACGCCAACTTCGCCATCACCTGCTCGGCCGTCCTCTATGTCTTCCGGTCCCTCGTCGAAGAGGACATCCCCTTCAATACGGGCCTGATGAGGCCGCTCGAGATCGTGGCCCCCAAGGGCTCCATCGTCAATGCCGAGTTCCCGGCAGCCTGCGCCGGAGGGAACGTCGAGACGTCCCAGCGCATCGTCGACGTCCTGCTCGGCGCCCTGGCCAAGGCCGTCCCGGACAGGATCCCGGCGGCGAGCCAGGGGACCATGAACAACATTGCCTTCGGCGGCTACGACCCATGGCGGAAAAGGCATTTCGCCTATTACGAGACGATCGGCGGCGGGATGGGAGCCGGATCGGAAGCGGACGGCCTCGACGGCGTCCACACCCATATGACCAACTCCCTCAACACGCCCCTCGAAGCCCTTGAAAATTACCTGCCCATAAGGATCCGGCGTTACGGCCTCCGAAAGGGCTCTGGCGGAAAAGGGCTCCACCGGGGCGGCGAAGGGATCGTCCGCGAGTACGAATTTCGGGTCCCCGCCGCGCTGACGATCCTGTCGGAACGCCGCCGGTTCGCCCCCTACGGGGCGTGCGGCGGCGGGCCGGGCGCCAAGGGCAAAAATACGCTCGTTTCCCGGGGCCGGAAAAAAGTCCTGGGTTCGAAGGTCAACGTCAAGCTCCGGCCGGGCGACGTCCTCCGGGTCGAAACACCGGGCGGCGGCGGCTACGGCCGGCCTCGCCGCTAGATAAGGAGGTCCCGCGATGAAATTCAAAGCCACTCTGGTCCTGTCTTTTATCATGATCTCGGCGGGTTGGGCCTCTCCTGAGGCCCCCTCGTCGGGCGCGGCGGATGTGTCGCTCGTCATGCCCGTCCGGGGAGTCTGGATGCATCCGGGCTTTTTCGGCACCGACAAAACGGCTGCCGTCGAAAAGATGCGCCTGACCCTCGACGCCTACGCGCGGGCCGGCATTAACACCCTCATCATGTGCGTCAAGAACACCTCGGGGCACGTGTACTATGCGAGCGAGATCGCCGTCAGGGACAAGGCCTGGGACTGGGATTTCTTCGGGGTCTTCCTGGCCGAGGCGAAGAAGAGGAAGATGGAGGTCCACCCGTGGTTCTGCGTCTTCCCCGAGTCGGCTCTCCTCGGGCAGGTTCGGGAACACCCCGAATGGCTGATCCAGAGCCCGAAACGGGAGATGGTCGGCGCCGCGAACCCCGCCCTCCCGGCCGTCCGCGAGTACGAGATCAGTCTGATGCTCGAGGTCGCGAAAAAGTACGACGTAAACTGGATCCACCTCGATTACATCCGTTATCCCTGCGAACCGACGGAGCCCTATTTCAGCTTCGACCCGGAGACGCTCCGGCTGTTCAAGCAAGATACCGGGATCGACCTGGCCGCGGTCAAGGCCCGCGATACGGGCAACATGGCCTGGAACGAGTGGCTCAACTGGAACAGGGACCGGGTGACGGTGTTCGTCCGGGAGCTCAAGAGCGCGCTCAAAACGACCGGGCGCCGGGTGAAGGTCAGCGCCGCGGTTTTCCCGGACGCCAGGAACGCCGCCGTCCTCATCGGCCAGGACTGGCCGGCCTGGGCCCGCGAGCGGCTGGTGGACATGCTCTGCCCTATGCTCTACTCCAACGACGCCGGCCTCTTCGAGAAGCTCGTCCGCGAGGCTGTGGCCTACGGGAAGGGGCGATGCCAGGTCTGCCCCGGGATCGGCATCGGCACCTCCCATAATCAGAACACGCCCGAGGGCATGATCGAGCAGATGAAGATCAGCAAATCACTCGGCGCCGACGGAGTGGTCTATTTCTCTTCGAGCAGTTTGAACCAGCCCTTCCTCGAGAAGTTGAAGGCCTCGAAGAGCTAGATCTTCTTGAGCTTCGCCTTTTCGATGAGCAGCGTGCCCTGGTAGGACACGTAGTTCAGGAGGATCATCACCCGTTCGTTGTCGCCGACCTCCTTGCGGAAGATCCCCTTCAGGTTCTTGAAGGGCCCTTCGACGATTTCGATCTCGTCCCCGACGGCCGGTTCCTCACCGTATTTTTCGAAGACGACGAGCCCGTCCTGCTCGCGGGCCTTGATGCCCATGACGATTTCCTCCAGGATCGGCGTCGGGCCGTCGTCGTTGCCGACGACGCGCTTGACCCCGCGGGTGTATTTCACCATCTGGAATTGAGCGGGAAATTCGAACTGGAGGAAGGCGTATCCCGGGAAAAAGGGGCCGACGCGCTTTTCGCGGATGTACTTCGGGCAGTAGACGGTGAAGCCGCCCTCCTCGAAAAGCCTCTCGACCTGGCTCTCTTTCTTGGGCTTGGTGTTGATGACGTACCAGAGGAGCATCAGGTCACCTTCAACTCTTCGTCCGCGAGTCCCATCTTGCCGTAGACCGCCGGACGCCGGTCCAAAAGGAAGTGACGCTCGGCATGGGAGGCTGCGTTTTTCCGGAAATCGCAGTCGGCGTAGAGGATGAGATCGCGGCCGCGCGGGGCCCGGGCGACGACCCGGCCGTCGGGGTCGGCCACGAACGACTCGCCGGCGAATTCGAGCTTCTCCTCCCGTCCGACCCGGTTGACGAGGGCGGCATAATAGCCGTTCTGGAAGGCGGCCACCTGGAGTTCGGCTTCGAAAATGCCCTCCGTCCACTCCCCCGTCGCCCCCGCCTGGGGCACGACCACGAGCTCCGCCCCTTCGAGGCGCAGGCCCCTCATGTATTCCGGAAAGTGGCGGTCGTAGCAGATGGCGACACCGATTTTCCCGGCGGCCGTCCGGTAGACATAACTCTCCCGGTCTCCCGGCGTGTAGTAGCCGCGCTCGTGAAACCCGGGGCCCTCCATGATGTGGACCATGCGGGTGACGCCCAGGATACGGCCGTCCGCGTCGATGACGGGAGACGCGTCATAGGTGTGGTTTCCGTCACGTTCAAAGAGGTTCAGGACGGCGACGGCACCCGTCTCCCGGGCCAGGGCGCAGAAAAGGTCCGTCGTCGGACCCGGGATCGTCTCGGCTTTGAGGAGGCCTGCGGGAGTCGCCGGCAACTCCGGGTAGAACCGGGAAAAGGCCAGCTCGGCGAAGGCGACGAGCCCGGCTCCAGCCTTGGCCGCCTCGAGAAAGGCGAGCTTCCCCCTGGCCCGGTTCTCCTCCGGGTCGCCGGTCGCGTGCTGTTGGACGAGCGCGATTTTCAACTGCGGCAGGCTTTTTCGATATCGCCGACCGTCTTGGGGATGGGCGGGCCCAGGACCTTGTGGCCCTTCTCCGTGACCAGGACGTTGTCTTCGATCCGGGCGCCTCCGAAGTCGAGGTACTTCTCCACCTCGTCGTAGACGATGAAGTCCCGAAATTTCTTTTCCTTGCGCCATTTTTCGACCAGGGCCGGGATGAAGTAAAGCCCGGGCTCGACGGTCATGACATGGCCGGGCCGGAGTTCCTTGGCCATCCGGAGATAGGCCAGTCCGAACTGGCCGCTCCGCTCGACGGTCTTGTCGTAGCCGATGTTGTTTTCGCCGAGGTCCTCCATGTCATGGACGTCGAGCCCCATGTTGTGCCCCAGGCCGTGGGGGAAAAAGAGGGCGTGGGCGCCGGCGGCGACGGCAGCGTCGACGTCGCCCTTCATGAGGCCCAGGCCCTTGAGTCCGGAGGCCATGATCCGGGCCGTCTTCAGGTGGATGTCCTTGAATGTGACCCCGGGCTTCATCGCCCGGATGGCCGTTTCCTGGCCGGCCAGGACGATCTCGTAAATGTCCTTCTGCCTGCGGTTGAAACGGCCGCCGACCGGGACCGTCCGGGTGATGTCGCAGGCGTAGGAAAGGGCCGATTCCGCGCCGGTGTCGACGACGAGGAGCCTGCCCTTGACGAGCATGTTGCCATGATAGTGGTTGTGGAGCGTCTGACCGTTGATGGTCACGATGGGCGGGAACGCCAAACGCATGCCATGGAACAGGGCGATGCCTTCCATGGCCCCCGAAATCTCCCGTTCATAACGGCCGGGCTTGGCCAGCTTCATGGCGACCCGGTACATCTCGTGCGTGACCTCCAGGGCGGATTCGATCTCCCGGACCTCTTCCTTCGACTTGAAGAGCCTCTGAGCGACTACCGCTTTGACGAAAACGGGGGACGCCTTGGCCTTGAGGTCCTTCGTCGGAATGCCCAAAAGGTCGCCCAGGGCGAGGGTCGAATCGGCCCGGTAGGGCGGAAGATAATGGACCGGGCGCCCGGCCGCCAGGGCCCGGCGCACCGTTTCCTCGAAAGCCGCCCGGGGCGCGGTGTGCTTGACGCCGACTTCGAGGGCCCGGTCTTTCATCTGGGGCACGTTCCCCATCCAGATGATGTCTTCGATGCCGATGTTGTCCCCGAAGAGGACGTCCTTGTTTTCGTCGACGTCGACGACGGCGGCGAGCCCGGGGGAATCCAGGCCGAAGAAATAGAGGAACGAGCTATCCTGCCGGAAATGGAAGGTGTTGGCCGGGTAGTTCATCGGGCTTTCTTCGTTGCCGGGGAACAGGAGCAGGCCGGACCCGACCTCCTTTTTCAGGAGTTTTCGCCTTTGGATGTAGGTTTCGGGCTTAAACATGTCGTCCTCCTCGTGAACTAAAAAAGAATTATATAACAGATAACCCGGCGACATTCAACTTCGCGACCCGAATGGGGATTGAAACGTTGCCAGAGCGGTGTTATGCTTGGCCGGAACTTTTGAGAGGAGGACGGAATGGGAGGATTTTTCGGGGTCGTCGCCAAGCACGACATCGTCGAGGACCTGTTCTACGGCACGGACTACCACTCGCACCTCGGGACGAAACGCGGCGGCCTGGCCGTCGGCAACGGGAACGGCATTGTCCGCTACATCCACAACATCGAGAACGCCCAGTTCCGGTCGAAGTTCGGGGAGGACATCGGCAAGCTCCACGGGACGCGGGGCATCGGAGTCATCAGCGACTACGAGGACCAGCCGCTCCTCATCCGATCCCACCTCGGGCATTTTTCGATCGCCACGGTCGGCGTCATCAAGAACGCCGACGAGCTCGTCGAAAAGGCCTTCCGTGGCAAGGGCCTCCACTTTTCGGAGATGCGCGGCGGCGAGATCAACGCGACCGAGCTCGTGGCCGCCATCATCAACCAGAAGGACACCTTCGAGGACGGCATCCAGCAAGTCTGGGAGCTCATCAAGGGTTCCTGCTCGATCCTCATCCTGACCAAGGACAGCGTCCTTGCCGCCAGGGACAAGCTCGGGCGGACGCCCGTCGCGCTGGCGAAAAAGCCGGGGGCTTTCGCCGCTTCCCTCGAGACCTGTGCTTTCCCGAACCTGGACTACGAAGTCGACCGCTACCTCGGCCCGGGCGAAATAGTCAAAATTACGCCCGATGGGTGCGAGCAAAGGGTCCCGCCGCGCGGCAAGCTCCAGATCTGCTCTTTCCTCTGGGTTTACTACGGCTACCCCGCCTCGAACTACGAGGGCATCAACGTCGAGATTGTCCGCAACCGTTGCGGGGCCTTTCTGGCCCGGAACGACAACGTCAAGGTCGACCTCGTCGCCGGCATTCCCGACTCGGGCATCGGCCACGGCCTGGGCTACGCGGCCGAGGCGGGCGTCCCCTTCCGTCGGCCCTTCGTCAAGTACACACCGACCTGGGCGCGCAGCTTCATGCCCCAAAACCAGGACATCCGCGACCAGGTCGCCCGGATGAAGCTCATCCCCATCCGCGAGATCATCCAGGGCCGGAAGCTCCTTTTCTGCGAGGACTCGATCGTCCGGGGGACCCAGCTCAAAGACGCCATCCAGCGGCTTTATGATTCCGGGGCCGTCGAGGTCCACATGCGTCCGGCCTGCCCTCCCCTGGCCTACGGCTGCAAGTACCTGAATTTTTCGCGGTCCCGTTCCGAACTCGACCTGGCCGCAAGAAAGGCCATCGCGGCTCTCGAGGGCCCGGACGCCAAGAACGTCGAGGAATACGCAAAAACCGGTTCGGAGAAGTACGAGGCCATGGTCGGCTGGATCGCCCAGAAGCTCGGCCTGACGACCCTGCGCTACCAGCGGCTCGAGGACCTCGTCGAGGCCATCGGCCTGCCCAAGGAAAAGCTCTGCACCTTTTGCTGGGATGGGGTCGGCGTTGATTGAGGAGGCGGTCCGGTTCACACGGGAGGCCTTGCAAGATAGCCAGAACCTTAGGAAGGTGAGCTGGCAAGGAATATGTTCCTTCATGAAGAAGAATGAGAAGTTCGGGTGGCTGACTGATGCCATCAACGAAAAATATGGAATCGATAGGACCGAGGTCCGGTAGGCCCTGACCCTACTTCTTCTTCGCCTCTATCGGCTTCAGCTCCATGCCGAGCTGTTGATAGAGCCCCAGAAAGTCTTCTTCAGCGATTTCCTCGACGACCTTACCGTCCTTCAGGCGGAAAATGGCGATGAAGCTTACTGAGACCTTCTTCCCTGTCGGAGGGATGCCCCCGAGTTCCGCCAGGTGTGTGCCTTGGATGAAGACTCGCATGACGACCCTGTCCCTGACGGCTAAGAGCTCCGTGACGTTGTGCACCATGTCGGGGATGGCCGTCGTCATCATCTTTACCATGGCCATATAGTCGTCGAGGGAGACGGGCGTGGTGCTATTTGACGGAGCGTAGCATTTGAATTCCGGGGCCAGGTAGGTCTGGAAGACCCCCAGGTTCCTCTTGTCGACCTCCGCTATGGCCGTTTTGATGACCTCTATGTTCCTTGCCTCAACCGCCGCCTGGGCCTTGAACTTTTCCAGCTCCGCCATTGCCGCCTTGTCCTGGCAAGCGATAGTGAAACAGAACAGAAAGACCAACGGAATAACATAGAGAAGATTTTTCATATTCCCCTCCAATTAAGCTGTCCTGAGTGTCGACCTTTGGTCGCAAGATGTCAAGGACGTAGGTTTGCCTGGCTGTCCATCCGACAGGACCGTAGCTATCAGCCAGCGGGGGATGTGAACGGATTTTTCCCAGAAAAATTTTCTCTGCATAGGTTGTATGTCCCTCGCTCGTTCCCCCGAAGAGAAACGTTATCAGAACAGATTGAATTCCCCTCTGGAACCCCCCATGTTGGCCCTCGTCTGGAGTCCTGGACGGTTGGTAGACTGGTCCCCATGTGCCACCAGTGTGATAAAAACGGCTAAATTACGCTGAGACTAAGGTACTGGGGCTAAAAACACAAAATGAGGCCGAGGCCTCTTTTATCTGGGGAAATCGATGAAGTCGGATGGTAGCGGGGGTTGGATTTGAACCAACGACCTCCGGGTTATGAGCCCGACGAGCTACCAGGCTGCTCTACCCCGCGGTACCAGGGTCATTATATCAAATCCGGACATATTGTCAACGCCGATTCGCCGAGTCCTCTCCTGGCCTAATTTCCGGCTTGACTTTGGCGGCAGGGAAAACTAAATATAAGGGGAAATTCCATGGCTTGGGCTGTTTTTTTAATCCTCTCTTTCCTCTGTATCGGCTCGGTCGCGGCTATGATCCTTTCGCGAAACCAGGCCCATAACGCCCTTTACCTCGTTCTTTCATTTTCGAGCTTGGGTGGACTCTTCGGCCTGCTCGACGCTCCCTTCGCCGCCGCCGTCCAAGTGCTCGTCTACGCCGGGGCCATCATGGTCCTCTTTCTTTTCGCCATCATGATGTTCAACCTCCGAGGAGAGCTTCCCGTCCGGGTAAAAAAGGCCCGGCTGGCCCTCACGGTCGGGTTGGGGACGATCCTCCTGGCCGAACTTCTCCTGGCCGGCCGCAAGCTCGTCCTCGGGAGCCCGGGTGCCGCATCGGCCGCCGGCGGCGACACGGCCCGGCTCGGGCACTTCCTTTTCTCCGACTACCTCTACGCGTTCGAGATCACGTCCCTCCTCATCCTCGCCGCCCTCGTCGGCGCGCTGGCCCTGGCCGGTAAAAGGGAAGGCTCGTGATCCCTCCCACGGCCTTCTTCATCCTGGCCGCCGTCCTGTTCGTCCTCGGCGTCCTGGCTTTTTTCGTCAAGAAGGACCTTTTGACCCAATTCATGGCCGTCGAGGTCATGCTCAATGCGGGGAATCTCGCCTTCCTGGCGCTGGCCAAGTCTCTCGGCAAGGCGGAGGGACAGGTCATCGTCTTGTTCGTCATCACCGTGGCCGCGGCCGAAGCGGTCATCGGCCTTGCGATCATCGTCCTCATTTTTCGTCAGCGGAAGACCGTCCAAACCGACGAGCTCAAGGACCTGAAGGGTTAGCATGGCCGAGTTATTCTGGCTGATACCCCTGATACCGGGAGCGAGCGCGCTCCTGCTCGTCCTTTTCGGCGCGAAACTTTCCCGGCGTTGGGTAGCCTGGCAGGCTTGCTCGGCCGTCTTCCTGTCGTTCCTTCTTTCGGCTGCGGCCTTCGTCCATCTCGTCCGGCTTCCTCCCGGCGCGCCCGGCCTGACAAAGACACTCTTAGCCTGGATCTCGAGCGGCCCGTTCGCTTCGCCCATAGCTTTCACCTTCGATCACCTGACGGCCGTCATGGCTTTGGTGGTCACGGGGGTCGGTCTCCTCATCCACGTCTATTCGACCGCCTACATGGCCGAAGACCGGTCATGCGCTCGGTATTTCGCCCACCTCAACCTGTTCACCTTCTTCATGCTCGTGCTGGTCATGGCCTCGGACCTGGTCCTCATGTTCGTCGGCTGGGAGGGCGTCGGGCTCTGCTCCTATCTCCTGATCGGCTTCTGGTTCGAGAGGCCCGCCGCCGCCAAGGCGGGCATGAAAGCCTTCGTCGTCAACAGGGTCGGCGACGCGGCCTTCATCCTCGGCATCCTCTTCCTCCTGGCCAACGGCGGCGGCTCGAGCTTCGCGGCGATCAACGAGGCCGCCGGAAGCGGCCTTCTCCCTTCCGGGCTTGTGACCCTGGTCGCGATCCTCCTTTTTATCGGGGCGACGGGAAAATCGGCCCAGATCCCCCTCTACGTCTGGCTTCCCGACGCCATGGAGGGCCCGACTCCGGTAAGCGCCCTCATCCACGCCGCGACCATGGTCACGGCCGGCGTCTACATGGTCTGCCGCCTGAGCGGTCTCTATGCGGCCTCCGTCCCTGCCTCGACCGTCGTCGCCTGGATCGGCGCCGCGACGGCCCTATTCGCCGCGACCATGGCCCTCGTCCAGAACGACATCAAAAAGGTCCTGGCCTACTCCACCATCTCCCAGATCGGCTACATGTTCCTCGGCTGCGGCGTCGGGGCCTATGCCGCCGGGATGTTCCATCTCGTCACCCACGCCTTCTTCAAGAGCCTGCTTTTCCTGGCCGCGGGCAGCGTCATCCACGCCCTGGCCGGCGAACAGGACATGCGCCGGATGGGCGGCCTCAGGAAGCATCTCCCGGTGACCTTTCCCGTATTCTTCGTCGGGGCGCTGGCCATTTCGGGCGTCCCGTTCCTCTCCGGTTTCTTCTCCAAGGACGCCATCCTGACGGGCGCGTTCGCCGGCGGACAATATGCCCTCTGGGGAGCCGGGCTCCTCGGCGCCGTCCTGACGGCGTTCTACATGTTCCGCCTGGTCTACATGACGTTTTACGGAAAGGAGCGGACGGCCATGGAACCGGGTCATTCTATCCACGAATCGCCCCGGGCCATGACCATTCCCCTGGTCATTCTCGCCGCGTTCTCGGCCTTGGCCGGATACGTCGGACTACCGGTCTTTTTCGGCGAAAAAGCCGACCTTTTCGGCCGTTATCTCGCGAGTTCCGTCAAGTCCGGAAGCCCTCACCTGGCCGTCTCCACGGAGGGACTGCTCGTGCTCCTTGCGACGGCCTCAGCGCTCCTGGGCATCGCCCTGGCATTCGTTTTCTACCGCAGGACGCCCGCCCTGCCATCGCGCCTAGCTTCCCGTTTCCCCGGTGTCTACCGGCTCCTCGTCGGCAAATATTACATCGACGAGGTTTATGACGCCGTCGTCGTCCGGCCTCTGGTCCGGGGGGCCGAAAAGGTCTATGAGCGTTTCGACCTCAAGGTCATCGACGGCGCGCTCAACGGGTCGGCCGCCGCCGCAGGCCTCGCCGGCAAAGGCTTGAATTTTCTCCAGAGCGGGCTCGTCCGGGACTACGCCCTGGCCTTTCTCATCGGCGCGATCACCTTCCTGGGGTTCCTGCTGCTATGAATGCCATGATCACGAACGTGCCGCTTACGAGCATCGTCACCTTTCTCCCGCTTGCCGGCGCACTGCTTCTGATCTTTGTCCGCGGCGAATCGGTCAGGGCCGTGCGTGCGGTCGCCTTGGCGGTTTCGCTCCTGACCTTCGCCCTCTCCCTTCTTCTCTTCTTCGGCTTCGACGGGAAATCCGGACTCCCGGAATTCGTCGAGCATGCGCCTTGGCTCGGGCGCGGCCTTGATTATCACGTCGGCGTCGACGGCATCAGTCTCTTCCTCGTCCTTCTCGCGGCTTTCCTCACGCCCCTAGCCCTTCTATCATCCTGGCGAGCCGTCGACGATCGCGTCAAGGAGTTCTCGTTCTTCATGCTCGTCCTCGAGACCGGCATGATCGGCGTCTTCGTCTCGCTCAACCTCTTCCTGTTCTACGTCTTCTGGGAGGCCATGCTCATCCCGATGTATTTCCTCATCGGTATCTGGGGCGGCCGCCGGCGCATCTATGCCACGATGAAGTTCGTCCTCTTCACCATGTTCGGAAGCCTTCTCATGCTGGTCGGCATCTTCGTCCTGTATTCCGCCTACCACCGGGCGACCGGGGGCTTCTCCCTGGCCATCTCCGACCTGGCCGGCCTCGGCCTTTCCCCCGCCCTCCAGACCTGGCTTTTCCTGGCCTTCGGCTTGGCCTTCGCCGTCAAGGTCCCGCTTTTCCCGCTCCACACCTGGCTTCCGGATGCCCACGTCGAGGCCCCCACGGCCGGCTCGGTCCTCCTGGCCGCGGTCCTCCTCAAGATGGGCGCCTACGGCTTCCTGCGTTTGGGGATCCCCCTCTTTCCCCAAGCCGCCGCATCGTTCGCCCCGGCCCTCTCCATCCTCGCGGTCGTCGGGATCGTCTACGGCGGCCTGATGGCCCTTGTCCAGAAAGACATGAAATCCCTCGTCGCTTACTCGAGCGTCAGCCACATGGGCCTTATCATGCTGGCCGTTTTTTCGCTCAACTTCGTGGCCACCGAAGGAGCGCTTTACCAGATGCTCAGCCACGGCCTGAGCACGGGCGCCCTTTTCCTCTGTGTCGGGATCCTCTACGAGCGGACGCACACCCGGCTCATCAAGGATTACGGCGGCGCTGCCGCCCGGATGCCTGTCTTCGCGGCCATCTTCCTCGTCGTCCTGCTCTCGTCCGCGGGGCTGCCGGGGCTCAACGGCTTCGTCGGGGAGATCCTGTGCTTCTTCGGCATATTCACCTCGAACAAGATCCTGGCGGCGCTCGGCGTTTCGACCGTAATTTTGTCGGCCGCCTATCTTCTCTGGCTCTACCGGCGGGTCATGCACGGCCCGCTCAGGGACCCGGACGGACTTCTCCGGGACGTCGATCGGCGGGAGCTCGCCTGCCTGGCTCCGATCGTCGTCCTGATCTTCCTGATGGGCCTTTTCCCGGGGACCATTCTAAGAAAGATGGACGCTTCCGTTTCCCGGTATCTCGATTCCATCCGGACCAAGGCCCCGGTTTCACTAACTTGGAAGCCGGCAGCGCGGAAGGCCATTCCGGCCCGAATTTCCGGCGACGCTGCGGGCCCGGCACAACTCGATGGGAGACTTGAGCGCTAACATGACGACGTTCATGGCCCTCGCCCCTCTGCTCGCCGTTGTCTCCGGCGCGCTCGTCGTCCTTTTGCTCGAAGCGTTCATGAAACGGGCCAACCGGGAGCCCCTCGGCTACGTCGCCGCCCTCGCCCTCCTCGCGGCCGGTTTTTTCGTTATCCGTTCCTGGAACCGGGACCTCGATTATTTCGGCGGCCGCCTCGTCCTCGACCGTTTTTCCCTGCTCCTCATTGCCGTATTCGTCATCTTGGGCCTTTTCGTCCTGCTGATGGGCTTGAAGTACGCCGCCCGTCAGGATATGAACCTCGGCGAATTTTGCGGCCTCGTCCTCCTGGCCGTGGCCGGGCTGATGATCATGGTCTCCTCGACGGACTGGCTCATCGTTTTCCTGGGGCTCGAGGTCCTCTCGGTCGCTTCTTATGCCCTGTCGGGGCTTAAGAAGACCGACCGGACTTCCTCCGAAGCGGCGGCCAAGTACTTCCTGATGGGGAGCTTCGCCGGCGCCTTCTTTGTTTTCGGCCTGGCCCTCGTTTTCGGGACTTCGGGAAGCCTCGATTTTTCTACCCTTCTCGCGGGCGGGGTTTCGGGAGCGGGCCTGGCCCCGGCCGGCGCTGTCGGCCTGGGTCTCATCCTGGCCGCCCTGAGCTTCAAGATCGCCATTGCCCCCTTTCACATGTGGGCCCCAGACGTCTACGAGGGCGCCCCTACGCCCGTGACCGTATTCCTGACCGTCGGACCCAAAGCCGCCGGACTGGCCGTCCTCTTCAGGCTCCTCGTTCCCCTCCTGAGGAACGAACCATTCGCCGCCGTCTTCGGCCCCGCTCTAAGCCTCATGGCAGTCCTGACCATGTTCGCCGGCAACCTGGCCGCGCTCCGTCAAAGAAGCGTCAAGAGGATGCTGGCCTATTCGAGCATCGCCCATTCAGGCTATCTCATCGTCGCCGTCATCGCCGGGGACGGCCCGAGCCTCGTCTTCTACCTCGTCGTCTATCTGTTCATGAACGCCGGAGCTTTCAGCATCCTGGCGGCCATGTCGCGGAAGGGCGTCAAGGGACGAGCCTTCGGCTCGCCACTCGCCCGTGTCTTATATCCACAGGCGAGTACGGCGGAAGTGGACCCCCGGGTAAAGCCCGGGGCCCCGGCTGCCGTCGAATACACGGCGCTCGATGACTTCGCCGGCCTCGGCCGCCGCTATCCATGGCTCGCCGCATGTCTTTCCGTCTTTCTTCTTTCCCTGGCGGGCTTTCCGCCCACGGCCGGCTTCCTGGCCAAATTCTACGTCTTCAGCGGAGCCGTCAGGGAGGGGCATGTCGCGCTGGCCGTGGCCGCCGTCCTGGCCAGCCTGATCTCGGTCGCATACTACCTAAAGGTCATCGTTTTCATGTACATGAAAGATGAGGCCGGCAACGTCGTCATCGAAGCTGAGAACTCAGCCCTCTACCTGGTCATCTTCCTCTGCCTGTTCGGGGTCGTCCAATTAGGGCTTTGGCCGGGGAACCTCCTGGCCCTCATCCGCCAGGCGATATCGGCCGCTTTCTAGCCCCTCCCGGCCGCTCAATCCAGCGCTTTGCCCTTTGTCTCGGGGATCCCCAGCCAGAATAGCGCCGCCGCCACGAAGGCCAGGGATATCAACAAGAAGGAGAATCCGAATCCTTTCGTCTGGGCCAGGGAGCCGATGACGAACGGGGCCGCGGCGCTGACGATACGGCCGGTGTTGTAGGTGATACCCTGGGCCGTGGCCCGGACAGCCGTGGGGTAGATCTCCGCCGTCAGGGCGCCAAAGCCCGTGAAATAGCCCGTGCCGAAAAAGGCGACGAATGGCCCCAGGACGAGGAGGAGAAGCGGCTGACGTGTCTGGGAGTACAGGAGCATGAATACAGAAGCGGCTATGAGGAATCCCACATACGACCGCTTCCGCCCGAGCCTGTCGCTGATGAATCCGAAGGTGATATAGCCGAGCCACATCCCTGCCTGCATGAAGATGACCAACCCGGACATTGTCCGGGCGCTGAGGCCGATGCCTCCCTGGTCGGGGGCCATCGACAGGTAAGCCGGGAGCCAGAGGTTGAAGCCCCACCAAGCGAACATCGTGCACGCGTTCATCAAGGTCACGAGGATGGTCAACCGGAGCCTCTTTTTCCCGAAGATCTCGCCGAATCCCGCCCGAACGCTCGGCGCCGCCGCCCGGCCGGCCTTCCAGATCTCAGGATCCCGGATCCTCTTCTGGATCCAGAGCGTGAAAAATGCCGGGATGACGCCGACGAAAAAGACCCCTCTCCAGCCCCAGACTGGAAGGACGAGCGCGGCGACCGCCGCTGCGGCGGCGTAGCCGACGGCCCACGAGCTCTGGACGATACCCAGGGCCTTGCCCCGGTGCTCGGCAGGCCAGGTTTCGGAGACGAGGGCGGCCCCGCTCGCCCACTCCCCGCCCATGCCTAGGCCCAGGAATATCCGGAAGACGGCCAGCATGACGACGCTCGAGGCGAAACCGCAGGCCGCGGTGAAAACCGAATAGATGAGGATGCTGCCCATCAGGGCCCGGCGGCGGCCGAAGCGGTCCGCGATGACGCCGAAAACCAGGCCGCCGACCGCGGAAGCGATGAGCGTCAGAGAGCCAAGCAGTCCGGCCGTCGCCTTGGCCATGCTCATGTCGGACATGAGGGCCGCCAGGACCATGGCATAGAGCATGACGTCGAAGGAATCGAGCATCCAGCCGAACGAGGCCGCGACGAGCGACCGCCGGGCGTCCGGCGAGGCGTCCTTCCACCAGGCGAACCGGGGCATCAGCGGATCCCCACGCCGTTATAGCGCAAATAGATGATGCAGCCGATTCCGTAGATCATCCAGCCTATCATCGAGATCAACCGGCCGATGGGAGTTGGAAAGATGACGGGGATCAGGAAAACAACACAGGGAATACCGGCAATGACGGCTCGCTCCTCAATCGTTTCAGCGACGAGAAAAGCCCAGACCCCGAAAATGGCGGCGATCCCGATCCCGATGGCATTGTATGGGATTTGGGGAATCATCGACCCGTTTATAACACAAAACCATCGTCCCGGACAGGGCGCTCCCCCCTTAAGATCGGCAGATCCCATCCCCTCGGAAAAAAGAAACGGCCGGAGCGGGACGTAAGCCGGATCCTGTTCCCGCCGAAACGGGCGACGGTCATTTGACTAGGCCCCGGGTTGCCCCGGGGCTCGAGCGGCCGACCCGCCCCCTGGGACGGGCAGTCCCAAAACGGGGCTCGTTTGGCCTTGCTCCGGATGGGGTTTGCCTTGCCCCCGGCGTCGCCGCCGGGGCGGTGAGCTCTTACCTCGCCATTTCACCCTTGCTCCCCGGGAAGGCTGCGCCTGTCCCAGAGGGCGGTGTGTTTTCTGTGGCACTTTCCCCCGGTCGCCCGGGGTCGCTGTTAGCGACCATCCTGCCCTTCGGAGTCCGGACTTTCCTCCTCTCCTCCCTCGCGGGAAGGAGCGGCGACCGTCTCGCCCACTCCGGCCGTTATCTTTATACCGTATTGCTCGAGTTTTTTATAGAGGTTGCTCCGCGGCGTGTCGATCTCCCGTGCCGTCTGGGAGATGTTCCAGCCGTTAGCTTCGAGCTTGGCCAGAAGGAAATCCCGCTCGGCCATGTCCCGGAATTCGCGGAGGGTCTTGATCCCAGCCGCCTCGGGAAGCCCCGCCTCCGGCTTCTCCCGCAGCGGTTCGGGGAGATCCCTTCTCTCGATCGTGTCCCGGTCGGTCATGATCATCAGCCGCTCGACGATGTTCTTGAGCTCGCGAACGTTGCCTTTCCAGGCGTACCGGGACATGGCTTCGAGGGCTTCCGCCGAGAACTTCCGCGGCCGGAAGTTGTTCTCCTCGGCGAACGTCCGCGAAAAATAGTCGACGAGGAGCGGGACATCCTCCGGCCTCGCGCGCAGGGACGGCGAGTACAGGGGGACGACGTTGAGCCTGAAGTATAGGTCTTCCCTGAACCTCCCTTCCTGGATCTCCTTACGGAGGTCCTTGTTCGTCGCGGCGATGACGCGGACGTCGACCTTGGAAATCCGGCTCGAGCCGACCTTCTGGACCTCGCCCTCCTCGAGGACGCGGAGGACCTTGGACTGGGTCCGGAGACTCATGTCGCCGATCTCGTCGAGGAAGATCGTGCCGCCGTCGGCCTGCTCGAACTTGCCCGTCTTTTTCTCCGTGGCCCCGGTGAAGGCCCCTTTCTCGTGGCCGAAGAGCTCGCTCTCGATGAGCTC
Source organism: Candidatus Aminicenantia bacterium (assembly GCA_041479905.1). Lineage (GTDB taxonomy): Bacteria > Acidobacteriota > Aminicenantia > Aminicenantales > Saccharicenantaceae > RBG-16-66-30. Next base: position 5,418 of record JBGOYY010000040.1, on the reverse strand, counting down.
CTCCGGTATGGCGGCGCAATTCACCTGGACGAAGGTCTCCCGGGACCGCAGGCTGTGGGCGTGGATGGAACGGGCGACGAGCTCCTTCCCCGTCCCGCTCTCGCCGTAGATCAGGACCGTGGCGTTGGTCGGCGAGATCTTGAGGATCTCTTTCCAGAGCGTCTGGACGAGGGGGTGGTTGCCGATGATCTCGTAGTGTTTCTCGGCCTTCTTCTTGAGGTCCTGGCACTCGCGGGCGAGGCTCGTCTGTTTGAGGGCGTTGCGGATGCTCAGGAGGACGCGCTCCCGGTGGAGCGGTTTCTCCAGAAAATCGAAAGCGCCCAGCTTGGTGGCCTCGACAGCCGCATGGATGGTGCCCTGTCCCGAGATCATGATGACGTCCGGGACGAAAGGCCTCTGCTTGAGCTCGGCCAGGACCTCGAGGCCGCTCTTCCCCGGCATCTTGATGTCGAGAAGGACGAGGTCGATGCCGACGGTCTCACGAAGAACATCCAGGCCATCCTCGCCGGTCCCGGCCTCGAAAAAGTCGTATCCTTCATACTCGAGGATCATCTTCAGGGATTTACGGATGTTCTCCTCGTCGTCGATGACGAGGATCCTGGCCTTCCTCTCGGGCTTCATTATCCTGCTTGCCTCTTCTACCGATTTTAGCACACTCTCCCGCCCGGGGCAAAAAAGGGCAATCTAATCTGGACGCGTGACGGGTGGTGGACGTTCTGCGTTTATGCTAGACTGGCATGGGATTTGCCGGATAGCGCAACGGTGGGCAGGAACATACGGAACTACCTGACCATGACCGCCGGGCTCTTGGCGGGGGTGATGAGCGCCGCTCTGCTTCTCGCCGCGGGCCCTGAGAACCCGGGCAAGTACTTCGTCCTCGACAACGGCATGCGCGTTTTCCTCTATGAAAAACGCGACCTGCCCCTCCTCCACGTCGTCACCGGTTTCGACGTCGGTTCCAAGAACGAAACCGACGAAACCAACGGCCTCGTCCACCTGCTCGAGCATTGCATCCTCTTCCGGGGGACATCCGTCCGTTCCGGAGCCGAGGTCAGCGCCGACATCCGCCGTCACGGGGCCTATTTCAACGCCAACACGGGACAGGACCTGTCCCTTTTCGAGATCTCGCTTCCTGCCGAGCACGCCGAATTCGCGCTCCGGAACCAGAAGGACATCCTCTTCGGGCTCGACTTGAGCCAGACCGAACTCGACGAGGAGAAGGAAGTCCTCCTCGAAGAGTACAACCAGATGGAGGACGATCCGCAGCGGAATGCGGCGGACCTCGTCCTCCAGGCCCTGTTCCCCGGACACCCCTACGGACGTTCGGTTTACGGACGGCGGGAGGTCATCCGGACGGCCACGGTCGAGGGGGTGCTCGGCTTTTACCGGAAATATTTCGTCGCCGACAATTGTGCCCTGGCCGTCGTCGGCGATTTCGCGACGGCCGACATGGAGCGGCTGGTCCGGGATGTCTTCGGCCCGCTCCCGAAAACCGGGCTCCGGTTCGAGCCGCTGCCGATGGCCGTCCCCTTGAAAAAGAGCGTGTCCCGGCGTTTCGAACGCGATGTCAAGGAAGGCTACGTTTTTCTCGGTTTTGTGGCCCCGGACTACAACCATGCCGACCAGTACGCCATGAACGTGCTGGTGGAAGTTCTCGGCCGCGGGGTCAATCCCCTTCTCCCCGCCCTGCTCCGCGGAGAGCGCGGTTCCGTCCAAACCGTTTCCATGTCCTACCTCGCTTTCCGGTTCGGTGGAGCCGCCGTCGTCTCCATCAAGATGGACCCCAAGGACATGGCGGCGATCCAGCGGGCGGCCGTGGGCTATCTCAAACGGGCCCATAACGAGGCCTATTCGAAAAAGGATTTCACGGGCGAGGCTGAAATGTCCGCCTTCGACTACCTGGAGAGCGCTAAGAACCAGATCCGGTTCGCCGTGGGGCAAGCCGAAGAGTCCGGGCTGCAGCTGGCCGGCTCGCTGGCCAGGCACCTCCTCCTCAACACGCGCGAAAAACCCGGGCGATACCTGGATGAGATAGGGAGGGTCGATTCGAGCGGCCTCAGAAAAACAGCGGCCAGGTACCTCGGAAAGGGCGAATACGCCGCCGTTTCCATCGTCCCGCGGAAGGGCGAAAAGCAATGAGAGCGGCCTGGCTTCTCTGGTCGTGCGCCGGACTCCTGATGGCCGCAGGGTCCTCCGGGACCCCGGGAGCGCCCTGGAAGGAGCGCCCCGAAAAATTCATGCTAACGGCCGGCCTCCCCTGCGTTTACCAAAAGGACCAGAGCTCGCCGACGACGGTTGTCGGGCTGTTCGCTCCGGGAGGCAAGTCGGCCGTGCCCCTGGGTCTCGACGGGTTGGCCTACCTCACGACGCGCCTGACCCTCGAGATCCCCGACGAAGGCATGGTCCAGGACCTCATGTCCCAGGCGACCCGGTTGAGCCTCCTCTGCTCGGAGGACTTTTCGGCCGTCCTCATCGAGTGCCTGTCCGAAAACCTCGAAGAAGCCCTCCGCGTCGCCGGCAAAATCGTCCGGGACCCCCTTATCACAAGTCTCCGGATCGGCCAGACCAAGGAGATGATGAAGCTCTACGGGCGGTCCGAGGAGGACGAATCCACGGTCGTCGCCCATAACGCCGTCATGAAGGCCTTTTTCCCCGGGGCCGGCTATGGGACCACCGTCTACGGGACGGAGGACAGCCTCAAGGCCATCGACAGGAAGGACGCCGTCGCCTTCTATCGCCGGTTCTTCACCAAGAAGGGGTTGCTTTTCTGCGTCGCCACGGACCTCGATAGAGCGCCGGTTCGGGCGCTTCTCGAGAAATATTTCGCCGGATTCCCTGACGGGGAAGACGTCAGTATTCCCATCGTTTCCCCGGCCCTTCCCGCGGTCCGCGATATCGTCCTGACCAGAGATTCGAAACAGACCTATGTCGGCCGGGCCTGCCTTCTTCCAGCTCCGGACGCGCCCAACCAGGCCAAGGGATACCTGCTCGAAACCCTGCTCGGCAAGGGCCCCGGCTCGCGGCTCTGGGGACTGCGGATGACCGAAAAACTGGCCTACAGCGTCGACGCCGAGCTGACTTGGACGAAAAGCTCAGGCATTCTCGAGGCCTTCCTGGAGACGGAGAATGCCAAGAGCTCCCGGGCGTCAGAGGCGCTCGACCGGACTCTCGCCGACCTCCAGGACAAAGGGATCACGGAGGAAGAGCTCCGGACGGCCAAGACAATGGCCAGGGCCAGTTTCCTCCGGTCGACAGAAGCTAAGGCGCCGCGCCTGCGGGCCGTCGGACTCTTCGAGGTTCTCGGGCTGGGATACGAACACTTATCAGGAATCTTCGCGGCCCTCGACGCGGTGACGCTCGAAGCCATGAACGCGTTCATCCGCGAGGCCCTCAGCCCCGACCGGTCGCTCCGGGTCACCGTCGGGCCGGAACCGGCCGGTCCGACGACCCGATAAGGCGGCACCGCTCTTGCTTATTCCGCCATCTTCTTATATGACTCGAAGCGCTTCTTCGACTCATCGGCGGCGCGGGCGAACAGCTCCTTGGCGATGTCCGGGTACTGCTGGACGAGCGTCTTGTAGCGGACCTCGTTCTTGAGGAAGACCTCGTATTCGAACTTGGGCTCGCGGGAGTCGAGTTGGAGCGGGTTCTTGCCCTCCTTGGCCAGCAGGGGGTTGAACCGGTAGAGGATCCAGTAGCCCGTGTCCACAGCCAGTTTCTGCTCGGCCTGGGCCTTGCTCATGTCGATGCCGTGGTTGATGCACGGCGAGTAGGCGATGATGATCGACGGGCCGGGATAGGCCTCGGCTTCGAGGAAGGCCTTGAGGCACTGGTTCATGTTGGCGCCCATGGCGACCGAGGCGACGTAGACGTAGCCGTAGCTCATGGCCATGCGGCCGAGGTCCTTCTTGGAGGTCTTCTTGCCGGACGCGGCGAACTTGGCCACGGAGCCGGTCGGCGTGGCCTTGGATGCCTGTCCTCCCGTGTTGGAGTAGACTTCGGTGTCGAGGACGAGAACATTGATCTTGCGGTTCATGGCCAGGACGTGGTCGAGACCGCCGAAGCCGATATCGTAGGCCCAGCCGTCTCCGCCGATGCACCAAACGCTCTTCTCGACGAGGAAATCCTTGAGCTCGGAGATCTTGGCGAGGTACGGCTTGGACCCATTGGCCTTGGCCAGGGCCGCCGGCAGGGCGGTCAGAACGGCCTTGGCCGCGGACTTGGCCTCCTCACCGGTCGACGTCCAGGCCGCCTTCATCTTCGCCAGAGCGTCCGTGAGCTCGGGCGTCGTGCCCGCCGCCTGCGCGGCGTCGATCGAAGCGGCCAGCAGGCGCCGGTTGGCGTCGACCGCCAGGCGCATGCCGAAGCCGTACTCGGCGTTGTCCTCGAAGAGCGAGTTGCCCCACGCGGGTCCCTTGCCCTCGACGTTGACGCAGTAGGGTGAGGTCGGGAACGTGCCGCCGTAGATCGACGAGCAGCCCGTGGCGTTGGCGATGATCATCCGGTCGCCGTAGAGCTGGGTGGCCAGCTTGACATAGGGCGTCTCCCCGCAGCCGGCGCAGGCGCCGCTGAACTCGAAAAGCGGCCGAAGGAACTGGCTGCCCTTGAGCGAGTCCGGCCTGATGCCGTCGACGACGTTGTCGGGGAGCTTGTCGAAGAACTCGGCCTTCTGGGTCTCCCCCGCAGCCCTCAGCTCCCCGATCGGGGTCATGACCAGGGCCTTGTTCTTGGCCGGGCAGACTTGGGCGCAGGAGCCGCAGCCGACACAGTCCTCCACGTAGCACTGGACGTGGTATCGGAGGTCCCTGTCGTTCTTGGTGTTGGATTTGAGGACCGCGAAGCCCTCGGGAGCGCTCGTGAGGTCGGCCGGGGCGATCTGCTTGGCCCGGATCGAGGCGTGGGGGCAGACGAAGGAGCACTGGTTGCACTGAATGCAGTTCTCGAGGAGCCACTTCGGGCATTCGACGGCGATGCCGCGCTTTTCCAGCCGCGCGGTGGCCGTGGGCACGGCCCCGTCGAGGGGCATCTTGGAAACGGGCAGGTTGTCGCCTTTGAACCGTGTGACCGGGTCGATGACTTCCTTGGCGTAGGCGCTGGCGTCGTCGGGCACGATCTTCGTCACGGGGGCCGACTTGGTGATTTTGGCCGGGATGGGGACCGCTTCCAAGGCGGCGGCGGACCGGTCGACGGCGTCCCAGTTCATCTGGACGACTTCTTTCCCCTTGCGGCCGTAGGTCTTTTCGATGGCCTTTTTGATGAGGGCGATGGCTTCGGCCTCGGGGAGGACGCCGGAGAGCTTGAAGAAGCAGGCCTGCATGATCGAGTTGATGCGCAGGCCCAGCCCGAGCTCGCCGGCGATCTTCAGGGCGTCGATGTTATAGACCTTGACCTTCTTGGCGATGATCGTCTTCTGCATGT
>JBGOYY010000039.1:0-25460 GCA_041479905.1 Candidatus Aminicenantia bacterium | reverse complement strand
TCCTCGAGGGCCTCGTCGAGGCCCACCGCCTCGGGGTCATCCACCGCGACCTCAAGCCACAGAACATCATGATCGACCGCGACGGCAACGCCAAGATCATGGACTTCGGCATCGCCCGCTCGCTCCACACCAAGGGCGTGACCGGAGCCGGCGTCATCATCGGGACCCCGGAATACATGGCCCCGGAGCAGGCCGAGGGCCGCGACGTCGACCACCGGGCCGACATCTACGCCCTAGGAGCCATCCTGTTCGAGATGGTCACGGGCCGCGTCCCCTTCGAGGGCGAAACGCCGCTCAGTATCGTCCTCAAGCACCGCAGCGAGCCTCCCGTCGACCCTCAAACGATCAACGCCCAACTTTCGAAGGGCATGAGCCGGGTCATCTTGAAATGCCTCGAGAAATCCCGCGAGCGCCGCTACCAGAGCGCCGCGGCGGTCATCGAGGACCTGGCCAACGTCGAAAAGGGCCTGCCGGCGACCCGGCAGGTCACGGTCAAGAGCAAGCCCCTCACGACCCGCGAGATCACGGTCAAGTTCAGCCTCAAAAAAATACTCGTCCCGGGCCTCATCGTCGGCGGTATCGTTTTCATCGGGCTCGTTTCGCTCATCTTCAGACGAACGGACCAAGGGACCGCCGCGAGAGCCAAGCAAGGGGTCTACGTCACTCCTGAGGGGACGACCGTCAAGCTCCCGGACCTCCTGGCGAATCGGGGATCCGGGGCGCCCGCGGCGCACATCGAAAAAGCGGCGCCGACCGGACGTACGGGCGGCGGTACAACGTCCGGGATCATGAGCTTCCTGGCCCCCTTTATTAAAGATCCGTCCAAGTTCCTCAGCGAGAAAGACGTGCAAGAGTTCGAGAAGACCCTGGCCGCGTTCAAAGAGAAATACCCCGCCGAGGCGGCCGCCTTCTCCAACTACATCGATAATATCCAGACGAGGATCGAGCAAGGGAAAAAACAAAAGGAAGCGGGCAACGTCGAGGCCTCGCGGAAGAGCTACGACCGGGGCGAATCCGAGATGCGCAAGCTCCTGGCCCAGGTCAGCGAGCGGGAGCGGGCCGAAACGGCCTTCAAGGAACTGCAGGACACGAAGCAGAAGATCGCGACCTCGCCCCGTCGGGGCCGCCCGAACCTTCTGACGTGGATCGCGACGGAGAAGGAAAAAGACGCGGCCGACGCCTTCGCCAAGAACGATTTTTCCGGCGCTCGGATCCTCTACGGCATCCTCAACCGGGTCCACGGCCTGAGCCTGAGGGTCGAGGACGAGGAGCAAGGGCTGGCCGCCCTCCAGGAGCTCACCGGCTCGATCCGCAAGGACGCCGAGACCGCCCTTGCCCCCGCAAAACAAGCCTGGCTCTTCGACCGGGCCAAGACCGAAGAGGAGGGAGCCCGGAAACTGGCCGGTGATAAGCTCATCCCCCAGGCCGCGGAACAGTACATCCTGTCCGCTTTCCTCTTCGAAAAGGCCAAGGAAGTCGCTCTCGAAAGCGCCCAGGCCGGCCGGGATTGACCGCCGCGCCATGAAAAAGAAAAATACCCGCCTGCTCTTCGTCTGCTACGGGAACATCTGCCGCAGCCCCATGGCCGAGGGCATCGCCCGCAAGCGCCTCGGCCCGTCTGCCGAAGTCGCCAGCGCGGGGATCGCCGCGACGGGCGGCCCGGCCTCCGAGGAGGCGGTCCTGGTCATGAAGCTCATCTACAACGTGGACATATCCTCCCACATCGCCCGCCCCGTAGGCGTCTACGACATCCGGACGTTCGACCATGTCATCGCCCTGGACGTCTCTATTTTCAATCACCTCAGGGACATCTGGGGCGTCCCGGAATCCGTTCTCTACGGCTGGGACATCGAGGATCCCCTGAGGATGGGGTACGACGCTTACAAGGAAACGGCCCGCAAGATCGAACGCCGGCTCGATCAGTTCCTGGCCGCGCACGGCCTCGACGGCTGATCCGCCGCCGCCCTACTTATCCATCATCGTCTCGAGAAAACGGAGCGACGGCACGTTGGCGAAGACGATCTTCATGACCGCCAGGATGGGGACGGCCAGGATCATGCCGGGGATGCCCCACAGCCAGGCCCAGAAAAAGAGGGAGAACAGGACGAGGAGCGGGGAAAGGTCGAACTCTTTTCGCATAAGCCGGCGTTCGAGGAAGCGGTGCACGGCCACGTGGACGGCGGCCAGGACGGCCAGGAGGAGCCCAACTTTCAAGCTGAACGACCCTTCGAGGAAAACGGTCAAAAGAACGGGCAGGGCGACCGAAACGAAGGCGCCGAGGGTGGGGACATAGTTGAAGAGGAAGGCCAGCACGCCGAAGAGAACGGCGAAGCGGACCCCGAAGACGGTCAGGACGGCCGTGACCAAAACGCCGATGAGGAGGTTCGTCAGGGTCTTGACGGCCAGGTACTTCTGGATCTCGCAATTGATCCGGACCGCCGCCTTGCCCAGGGTCGAAGCGTGGTCGGGAGAGAACGCTTCGGCGAACTTCTTTGTCATCCGGCCGCGCCCGGCCAGGATGAAGATCATGAAGACGAAGACGAGGAGCAGCTGGGACATGAAGCTGAAGAAAGGCCCAAGGGCGGAGACGAGAAATGTCCCCAACCGGGACACGTTCAAGCCGTTGACCCAATCCGTGAGGCCGACCTTGAGGCGCGGGTCGGGGACGATGTGGTCGATCCTCTCCAGAAAGGACTTGACCATCTCGTTATAGGACGGGAGTGCGGCTGCGAAGGATTTGCCGCTCGTGTAAAACACGGTCCCGATGAGGTAGAGGACCGCGAAGGTCAGGAGCAGGATGACGACCAGGGCAACGGACTTCGGGACCTTACGCCGGACCAGGAAATCGAGGGCCGGCGCGACGGCGAAGGCAAACAGGAGGGCCAAGGCGAAGGGAATGAGGATAGGCTTGGCCAGCTTCAGAAAGACCCCCAGCAGGAAAAGGACGACGATCCCGATGCCGAACTTGGCGAACCTGTTCTTGTCCACGCGCCCTCCAGTCCCTTCATCATAGCGAAAACCAGGTCAAAGGAGAAGAGGGACGGTCCCTCGGATGGGTTTGACGGTGTCTCGCGGGCTATGGTATACGGATTCGCGAGGGGATGTGGGGACTGAAGGGAGAGGACCATGACCTGTCGCAGTCGTAAAATGCTCCTTTGGGCGTTGGCTCTCGCCGGCCTTGCCGCGGGGACACTCCGGTCGGCGGACATCAAGAGTCTGACGAAAGAGATCTTCGCCGTCCCTTCGACAACCGGAAACGAAGATCTCCTGGCCGGGAAGATCCGCGGGCTTCTGCCGCCAGCCCTGGCCGTCGAAGAAGATGGCCTGGGCACGATCGCCGTCCGTTTCCGCGGCCAGGGGGCATCGACGCTTCTTCTCGCCGCGCTTGACGGATACGGACACATGGTCGGCGGTATCACGCCCGACGGCTACCTGACCCTCGACCGGCCCGTCGGGCCGCCGCACGCTCGGTATGACGCCTATCTTTTGGGTCAGCCGGTCGTCGTCTCGACGGCGCGCGGCCCCGTCCAGGGCGTCGTCTCCCAGCCGGCCATGCATCTTCTCACGCCGGAACGAAGGAAAACGCTCGTCGAAGGTTTCTCTTTGGAGAACGCTTTCGTCGACATCGGCGTCCGGTCGGAAAAGGAAGCCCGGGCGAAGGGCGTCGAGATCCTCGACGCCGTCACTTTCCCGGCGGTCCTGACCGAGCTGGCCAGGGAGAAATGGTCCGGACCGTCCCTCGGCCTGAAGGCCGTCGCGGCCGTCCTGGTCGCCGTCGCCGGGTCCGCCGCGGAACAAGCCGCCGGAGGCGAAACCGTCATCGCCTGGGCCGCCCAGACCAAGTTCGCGGCCCGCGGCCGCGGCGCGCGCCCAGCCGTCGGCGCCGCCCGGGCAAAGGCCAGGTGGCAGCCGCAACGGACCATCGTCGTCGACGTCGTCGCCGCCGGCAAAGGCGACGGATCGCCGGTTCCTGGAATGGGGCCGGTCCTCATCCAGGCCAAGGACGAGCCTTCGCCCCTGAGGCAGGCGTTCGAGCGGGCCGCGGCTGAGGCGGGCATTCCCTGCCAATTCCTGGCCGGGGTCGACACACCCATGATGATCCCGTTCGCCAGCCCTCCTTCCGAAGTCCTAACGGTCGCCCTGCCCGTTCTCTTCCTCAATACGCCATCCGAAGTCGTCGACATCCAGGACCTTCAGGCCTTGCGCGACCTCCTCGAACGTTTTCTCAAGGCAGGAGGCGGACAATGAACAAGCGTCTGACAGCCATCGTCCTAGTCCTCCTCGTTTTCGCCTCGGCCGCCGCGGCCCAGTCGAGGGCCTGGGACATCCTCAGGGAGATCGTCCTCGTCCCGGGCGTTTCGGGGCACGAGGGTCCGGTCTCCGATTTCATCCAGCGCCGGCTGCCGCCCGGGCTCAAGGCCGAGCGTGACGGGATGCACAACGTCTGGTTCACGGCCGGTTCAGGAAAACCCCATATCCTCTTCGTCGCCCATTCGGACGAGCTCGGCTGGATCGTCGACAAGATCACGCCCGAAGGACTCGTCCGGGTCAAGCCGGGAGGCGGCATCCTGCCCCAGACGGTCGAGGCCCGGCCCGTCCTCATCCACACGGCCCGAGGCCCGGTCGCGGGGATCGTCGCCCCGCGGGCGGGATACGACGAGCGGCGTCCGCAATCGGACGCGCCGGAGGCCCCGTTCGCCGCCGAAAATTTCGACGTCCTCCTCGGCGTCGGGAGTGAAGCGCAGGCCCGCGCGCTCGGGGTCGCCGAGGGAGATCCGGTCACTGCGAAAAAGACGATCGTCGACTTCGCTCCCGGCTTGATGGCCACGCGGGCTGTCGACGACCGGGCCGGCTGTGCCGCCCTGCTCGACGCGGCCCTCCGATTGAAACCCGAAGCGATCCGGGGCAAAACCGTCACGTTTGCCTGGGACGTCCAGGAGGAGACAGGCCTCATCGGGGCGGCCGAACTGGCCAAAACCCTGAAACCGGATTACGTCTTCGCCATCGACACGTTCGTCTCGACAGACTCGCCGCTCGAATCCAAGCGCTTCGCCTTTCTCCCCGTCGGGAAGGGGGCGGTCATACGGGCCATCGACTCGAGCAACGTCACGCCCAAGACGGAAATCCGCAAGATCATGGCCGTCGCCAAGAAGCGCGGCATCCAGGTCCAGGTCGGAAACTCCCGGGGCGGCAATGACGGTTCGGTCTTCCTCGCCGGCGGCGCCGTCGACATCCCCCTCTCCTGGCCCGGCTCCTACGCCCACTCCCTTATCGAGAAGATAGACCGACGCGACCTCGAGGCCCTGGCAGACCTCATCCTGGCCATCGTCGCGGAGTGGAAATAGATGGAATTCGGGGACGTATGTTTTTGGAGTTTCTCCACTTTTTTTTCCGGGGAAGCGGCCGCCTTTGGCCGAGGGGATGGCCGGAAGGAACCCATATCGCGCACGGGTATGCCCAGAGGAGGCCGGGGGAAGAAAGGGCTGAGGGCGTCGTCGGAGGAAGCATAAAGCGGGGATTCAGCCGTCATGGGCCGGAGCAGGCCCATGACGACGTGAAGAATAAACCCATTCGACTCCCCGGCCTTAAGCCCGGGGGTATGCGCAGGGTTAATACTGAGCACCACCCACTTAAAAATACGGCGTGGGTGGTGGCGAACGTATCACCGCAGCGAACGAAGACGATGCCCGAGGGCCCTCGGCGGTCGACTCCTAGCCCTGCTTCTTGGGCTTGACCTGGATCGCCTTCAGCCCCGGCTTCGTCTCGCACTCCTTGACGAAGTCCTGTTCACGCTGGGAGTTGACATAGGCGGGGGACTGGAACCGGTAGCTGAAGCGCGTGTGCTCGTCGTACTTGCCCTCGAGGATGGCGATGACATCCTCGATATTGACCCGCTCCTCGTCGGTCGGGATGACGAAGACCTTGACCTTGGAGTCGGCGGCGCTGATCTCGGTCTCGGCGTTGCGAGTCTTGGCCAGCTTGTTCTTTTCTTTATCCAGCTTGATCCCCAGGAACTCCAGGCCTTCGAGCGACTTCTCCCGGATGAGGTCGGACATTTCGCCGACGCCGGCGGTGAAGACGATGGCGTCGGCCCCGCCGATAGCCGCGGAGTAGGCCCCGATGTACTTCTTGATCCGGTAGGCCTCGACCTCGATGGCCAGCCGGGCCCGGGCGTCGCCGGCCTCAGCCGCCTGTTGGACGTCGCGGCGGTCGGTATATTTTCCGGTGATCCCGAGGATGCCCGACTTCTTGTTGAGGAGATCGTTCATCTTAGCCGGGACGATATTCTCCTTCTCCATGACCATCAGGTCGATGGCCGCGTCATGATCGCCGGCCCGCGTCCCCATGACCAGGCCCTCGAGGGGGGTCAGGCCCATGCTCGTGTCGTACGAGCATCCCTTTTTGATGGCATTGGCCGAAACACCGTTCCCGATATGGAGGCAGACGAGGTTGCAGTCGAACGGGTCCTTGCCCAGGAGGAGGGCGGCCCGTTTAGCCACGTAGAGGAACGAGGTCCCGTGGAAGCCGTAGCGGCGGACGCCGTACTTCTCGTACCACTCGTAGGGCAGGGCGTACATATAGGCGTGGGCGGGCATGGTTTGGTGCCAGGCCGTGTCCATGATGGCGACGTGAGGGATGTCCGGCAGGACGTCCATGGCCGCCTCGATGCCCAGGACGTTGGGCGGATTATGGAGAGGGGCCAAGCCGAACAGGCTTTTGAAGGTCTCGAGCGTCTCGGGGGTGATCCGGACGGACTTGGTGAACTTATCCCCGCCGTGGACGACCCGGTGGCCGACGGCCGAGATCTTCTTCAGATCGTCGACGACTCCGATCTTGGGGTCGAGAAGGGTATCGATAATGAGCTTGATGGCCTCCTTGTGGTTGGCGCATTCGTGGTCGAACTTGATCGGCTCGAGGCCCAAGCCGGCCTGGTTGATGTAGCTCTTGCCGATGCCGACCCGTTCGACGATGCCCGTGGCCAGGGTCTCTTTCTTGTCGTAGTCGTAAAGACGGTACTTGGCGGAGGAACTGCCGCAGTTCAAAGACAGGATGATCATCGATGGCTCCTTAAAAATTTTCGAGCGTTCATTCTGCCCCCGAACAGGTAAAAAGTCAAGGCGCGGACGGGGTTGACAGGGCCGCGACCCTGCGGTATAAACGCTACCTACCATTATCCAAGGAGCAACCCATGGGCAATACATTCATTTCTGACATCCGCGACAAGGCCGCGAAGAAATTCCTCAAGGTCGCCTTCCCCGACGCCGAGGACGTCCGGACCCTCAAGGCGGCCCTGACCCTTAAAGAGAAGAGGATCGCCGAGCCCTGGCTCGTCGGACCGACTGCCGCGATCCAAAAGATCGCCAAGGACAACGGTCTCGACCTCGGCGCGATCCCGATCGTCGACCCGCAGACGCACGCGGGCAAGGCCGAGCTCGTCGACCTCCTTTTCGAAAAGAGGAAAGCCAAGGGCTGGACCCTCGAGCAGAGCGCCGAAGCGGCCAAGAGCCCCCTTTACTATGCCGGACTTCTCCTCGCCACCGGCAAGATCGGCGCCGTCGTCGGCGGCAACCTCTCGTCGACGGGCGACGTCATCCGGGCGGCCATCCACACGGTCGGTACGGCCCCCGGCATCTCGACCGTTTCGAGCTACTTCATCATGGTCTTCCCGGAGAAGCTCCTCTGCTACGCCGACTGCGCCGTCGTCCCCAACCCGACCGACGCCCAGTTGGCCGACATCGCCATCACTTCGGCCAAGAACTTCCAAGCCGTCACCGGCGAAGAGCCCCGCGTGGCTATGCTCTCCTTCTCGACCAAGGGCTCGGCCGCCCACGCCGACGTCGACAAGGTCGTGAGCGCCGCGAAAATCGCCAAGGAGAAGGCCCCAGGCCTCCTCCTCGACGGCGAGATGCAGGCCGACGCCGCCCTGGTCGCTTCGATCGGCGAGCGCAAGTGCAAGGGCAGCCCCGTCGCGGGCAAGGCCAACGTCCTCGTCTTCCCCGACCTCGACGCCGGGAACATCGGCTACAAGCTGACCGAGCGGCTGGCCGGGGCCGAAGCCGTCGGCCCGATCGTCCAGGGCCTCAACAAGCCCTTCTGCGACCTCAGCCGGGGCTGTTCGGCCGACGACATGGTCAACGTCGCCGCCATCTGCAGCCTGATGGCTTGAACATGTCCTCATACAGGACCCACGATTCAAAGCTCGAACTCCTCGACGCCGTCCTCCGGCCGAGATCCATCGCTCTCATCGGCGCCTCGAACACGCCCGGGAAGCTCGGTTTCAAGCTCCTCAAGAACATGCTCGCCGACGGCTACACGGGGAAGATCTACCCCATAAACCCCAACGACGCCGAGATCCAAGGGCTCAAGGTCTACAAGTCCGTCCTCGACGTCCCGGACGAGATCGACGCGGCCGTCATCGTCGTCCCGGCCAAGCTCTGCACCCAGGTCGCCGAGGAATGCGGCAAGAAGGGCGTCAAGGGACTCATCGTCATCACCTCGGGCTTCAGCGAGATCGGCCGCAAGGACCTCGAGGACGAGCTCGTCCGCGTCGCCCGCCTCTACGGCACGCGTGTCCTGGGCCCGAACATCGTCGGCATCATGTCCAACTCCGACAAGCTCAACGCCTCCTTCGCCCCGTTCCTCCCCTACCCCGGCAAGCCGTCGCTCGTCTCGCAGAGCGGCGCCCTGATCGTGGCCATGGACGCCGCGACCTACCTCCGCCGCGTCGGTTTCGACAAGATGATCTCCATCGGCAACATGGCCGACCTCGACATCGCCGACTGCATCGAGTGGCTCGACGCCGATCCGAACACGACCTGCATCTCCCTTTATATCGAGGGCCTCAGGAACGGCCGGCGGTTCGTCGACGCCGCCCGGCGGGCCCGGACGCCCATCGTCGCCATCAAGGCCGGAGTCTCCGCCCACGGCGCGGCGGCCGCGGCCTCGCACACGGGTTCGCTCGCCGGAGCGGCCAAGGTCTACGAGGCCGCTTTCAAGCAGGCCGGGATCGTCCAGGCCGCCGACCTCAACGGGCTCTTCGACCGGAGCCTGGCCCTGTCGCTCCAGCCGCCGATGAGGGGCGACAATCTCTTCATCCTGACCAACGGCGGCGGCGTCGGCGTCCTGGCCACGGACGCGGCCGAGCGTCTCGGTCTGCCCCTCCATTTCGCGCCGGCCGACCTCCAGGCGGAGCTCCGCAAGCACATGCCGGAATTCGGCTCGGCCAAGAACCCGGCCGACCTGACCGGGATGGCCGGAAAAGATTGGTACCACGATTGCGTCAAGGCGATCCTGACCCATGACTGGGTCGACGGCCTGGTCATCCTTTACTGCGAAACATCGCTCACCGTTCCCATGGAGATCGCCCAAGCGCTTCACGCGGCCATCCAGGATTCCGGGGTCAAGGACAAGCCGGTGGCCATCGCCTTCGTCGGCGGCGAACAGTCGTCGGAAGCGCTCCACTGGCTCATGGAAAAGGGTATTCCGGCTTACGAAGTGCCGGACAAGGCCGTCGATGCCCTGGCCGCTCTCCGCGAACACGCCCGGATCCGGTCTCTCGTCACGGAGATCCTGCCCTTTCCCGGCGGCCGGTCCTCGGACCTCGCCCGGGAGACGATCGCCGCCGCGAGGGCGGACGGCCGCGGCGCTCTGACGGAGATCGAGGCCAAGGAGGTCTTCGCCGCCTACGGCCTGCCCGTGGCCCGCACCGTCCTGGCCAAATCGGAGGAAGCGGCCGTCCGGGCCGCCGGCGAGATCGGCTTTCCCGTCGTCATGAAGATCGTCTCGCCGGATATCCTCCATAAATCGGACGCCGGCGGGGTCAAGATCGGGATCAAGGACGCCGAAGCCGCGCAGGAAGCCTTCCGGACGATCCTCAGCAACGCCAAGGCCTACAAAGCCGACGCCGCGATCCACGGCGTCGCCGTCCAGGAGATGGCCCCCTTCGGGACCGAAGTCATCATCGGCTCCGTCGACGACCCCAGCTTCGGGCCGACGGTCATGTTCGGATTGGGCGGGATTTTCGTCGAGGTTCTCAAGGACGTCACGTTCCGGGTGGCCCCGGTGTCCTCGACGCAGGCCGAGCGGATGCTCACCGAGATCCAGGCCGCGCCCATCCTGGCCGGCGCCCGCGGCGAGGCCCCCAGGGACAAGGACGCCCTGGTCCAGCTCATCATGAACTACTCGCGGATGATCCTCGACCTCGAGAACGAGGTCGCCGAGTCCGACGCCAACCCGGTCTTCGTCTACGAAAAGGGGAAAGGCCTCAAGGTCGTCGACGCCCGGATCATCCTCAAGAAGACGTGAGGTTATATTTCCTGACGAGATGGTCCGGCTGGTAGGACAGCTTGGCCTTGCGCAGGCCTTCGACCCCCATGTCCTGCTCCCGGTTGACGAACTTGTCGTCCGGCCATTCGCGGCGGACGAACTCCCGATTGATCCACTGCGCTAGCCCCGCGAGTGCGGGGTTGGCGATCTCGATGGGGATGACGGCCGTGTCCGCGGTCAGGCGCATGCCGAAGGTGAAGGCCTCGATGCGGCCGTCGACCTTGACGACACCGCCCTTCAAGCCGAGGAGCTCGAAGGAAGCGAGGGCCTGAACGATGGCCACTTTCTCGGCCTTCATGTAGGGGTCGCCGTTTCTCTTCTCCTCGAACCAGTGTTCGAGAAGCCGGACGCACCCGGCAACGTCGCCGCGTGCCAAGGCAGCGTATTCATGGGAGAAAGTTGACTCGAATTTCCGTATCCGGTTGCGCTTGCCGTCGTATTTCTTGCCCTTGAGCTCGACCAGGTCCTCGACCCGGTAGATGTAGTCGAAATTGTCCGGGTCCTCCTCCGCGCGAAAGCCGGCGCCGAACCGCCGGACGAACTCCTCCGGGACGCGGGACAGGCGCGGTGCGTGGCGGAGGCACGCCGCGATCGTCTCCGGGACACGGTCGCCGCCGACCGGAGGCAGGAAATAGGGCGGCTCGAAGTCGGGCTCGACGAGGATACAGAGACTGCCGTCAAGGATGGTGTAACGCGGGTGCTCGGAGTCCTTCCAGATGAAGATGTTGGCGAAGTTCATCTCGCAGACGCCCGACGGCTCGCGTTCGAGGTATCCCCTGAGGAGGGCCTGGTCCTCGAGGCCGACCGGCTTGAATTCGGGATAGACGGGGTGGCTCATCTTTTCTCTCTTGACATGACCGTGCAGCGTGCTTGGGGACAGCCGTCGCACCAGGCGGTTTTCCGCTTTTCGGGGAAGGTCGCGGGGATGTCGGCGCTTTTCTCGAAACCGCAGGTCTCGAAGAATTCGGGGATGATCGTGGCCAGATGGACGCGGCCCGGAGCCGCCGCCATGACGGCCTCGACCAGGTCCGTTCCGACGTTCTTCCCTCTGAAACGCGGCTCGACCCCGAGCCCGCGGAGCTCGAGGCAGTCAGGATGTTCCTTGAGGGCGACGAGACCGACGATCTCCGTGGACTCCTCCGCGACCCAGAGCCGGTCCGACTCCATCCCGGGATAATCCAGGTCCAGCCTCCGGGCGAGTTCGACGGCGCGGGGGACGTCAGCTAGGCAGATTTTTCGTACGCGCATTTCCGGCTATTATACCACGCCCACGGCCGGCTCAGAAGTTGCTATCAGCCGCATTGACAGGCCGCGAACGATTTCATTATAGTGAAGCTTCTTCATCCCCCGTGGAGGTGCCCCATGTCGCTTTTCCGTGAACCCCGCGCCAAGAAGGCGCTGTTCATCGTTGCGGCTTTGCTCGTTTTGGCTGCCCTGCCCTTCGCCCAACAGGCGAAGAAACCCAAGGTTCTTCAATCGACGAACCCCGAGCTCCGGTTCAAGGGCTTCGAGGACTACAAAGCCATGCAGCAGGCCTCTAAATTCAAGGACCTCAAGTGGCAGTTCATCGGCCCGACGAATATCAGCGGCCGGGTGACGGACGTCGCCGTCGTCGCCCCCAAGGGCAAGAACTACACGATCTACGTGGCCACGGCTTCCGGCGGCGTCTGGAAGACGGAGAACGAGGGCACGACCTGGGCCCCGATCTTCGAGAACCAAGTCTCGGCGGCCATCGGCGACATCGCCCTCGCCCCGTCCGATCAGAACACGATCTGGGTCGGGACCGGCGAACACAACATCTTCCGCAGCTCCCAGGCCGGCATCGGCGTCTTCAAGTCCTCGGACGGCGGCAAGACCTGGGCTCCCATGGGCCTTTCCGACACGAACACCATCGCCCGGATCGTCGTCCACCCGACGAACCCCGCCATCGTCTACGTCGCCGCCGGCGGACACGAGTGGACGACCAACGCCGATCGCGGCGTCTATAAAACCGTCGACGGCGGAAAGACCTGGGAAAAAGTCCTCTACGTCAACGATGAGACCGGCGCCTACGATCTCGTCATGGACCCCCGCTCGAGCGACACCCTCTACGCCGCGACCTGGCAGAGGACCCGCAGGAAATGGAACGACCCGCGGACCGAGGCCGCCCATACCGGAAGCGGCATTTGGAAGACGACCGACGGCGGCAAGACCTGGACAGCCATCAATACGGGCCTGCCCGAAGCCCGGCGGCGGGGCCGGATCGGGATCGACCTTTGCCTAACCAAACCCGACGTTCTCTACGCGCTCGTCGACAACTACGAGATCTCCCGCGAGCCGACGCCCCAGGAGATCACCGACTCCTACGGCGTCCCCTCCTCCGGCTTCATCAAGGGGGCCACGGTCTACCGCTCCGACGACGGCGGCGCCACTTGGACCCAGACGAGCGGCCTGACGCCCCAACAGAAGAGCATCATGGAGAGGCACTCCGGGACTTACGGCTGGGTCTTCGGCCAGATCCGCGTCGACCCCAACGACCCGAACACCTCTTACATCATGGGCGTGCCCTTCAGCGTCTCGACGGACGGCGGCAAGACGTTCGCCCGCCTGCCCGGCCCCGGCGCCGACCACCACGCCCTGTGGATCGACCCCGCCAACTCGAACTACCTCCTCAAGGGCTTCGACCAGGGGGTGGCCGTATCCTACGACAAGGGCAAGAACTGGAAGTATTTCCAGGACGGCCTGCCCGTCTGCCAGTTCTTCAACATCAATTTCGACATGGGGACGCCCTTCAAGGTCTACGGCTCGATGCAGGATCACGGCAGCTTCCGGGCGCCGGTCGACCTCAGCCGGGGCCGCGACCGGATCCCGGCCCAGAAGTTCGAGAGCGCGCCCGGCGGCGAGGGCTCGAACCACGCCATCGACCCGACCAACCCGAACCTCGTCTACTCGGCCGGATTCTATGGGGCGATCTCGCGGGCGGAGTACGACAAGCCCGGCGAGTACCCCGGCTACCCGTTCACGAAGGAGCTCCTGCCCGTCCTCTACGAGAACGAGCCGCCGCTCCGCGGCCAGTGGCTGGCCCCGTTCATCCTCTCGTCGCACAACCCGAACATCGTCTACCACGGCATGCAGTACGTCTTCCGTTCCCTCGACCGGGGGGACACGTGGGAGAAGATCAGTCCCGACCTGACGACGAACGACCCGGCGACGCGGGGCGATATCCGCTACCAGACGCTCTTCACCATCTCCGAGTCGCCCATCAAGTACGGCTTGATCTACGCCGGGACCGACGACGGGCGGCTGTGGATCACCAAGGACAGCGGCAAGGCCTGGCAGGAGATCACGGCCGGCCTGGCCCCGGGCAAGTGGATGTCGCGCGTCATCGCCTCCGCCTACAACCTGGGCACGGTCTATCTGACCCAAAACGGCAAGCGCGACGACGACTTCACGCCCTACGTCTGGAAGTCCGTCGACTACGGCAAGACGTGGACGAGCATCGTCGCGGGCATCCCGGTCGGCCCGGTCAACGTCATTCGCGAAGACCCCGTCAACGAGAACATCCTCTACGTCGGCACGGACATGGGCGCCTACGTCACGACCGACGGCGGGAAAACCTGGATGGCCCTCGGCGGGAACCTACCGACCGCCTACGTCCACGACCTGATCATCCATCCCCGCGACAACGTCATCGTCATCGCCACGCACGGCCGCGGTATGTGGGCCCTCGACGCCAACGCCGTCAACAACAAGTCTGCCCGCCGGAGGTTCTATTTCGAGGATTAAGATGACCGGGCCGGGCGGGGCGACGGCCACGGGACCGTCCCAGACGATCGTGCTCGACGGCGTCGGGTCGGTTCTTTTCGAGAAGAGCCGGCGGGCCCGCCACATCGGGCTCACGGTCCGGGCCTCGCGGGGCGTGCGGGTCGCCGTCCCGGCGCGCGTCTCGTTCGACGAGGCCCACCGGGTCGCCCTCTCCAAGCTCGATTGGATCGAGCGGACGCTCGCCCGGGTCGAGCGGGCCAGGGACCGCTGCCGCGAGGCTGTCCTGGCCGCGGAGCGTCTCGACCGCCGGGCCGCCCGCGCCCACCTCGCCGGACGCCTGGCCGCGCTGGCCGAAGAGCACGGCTTCACTCCCGGACGATTGAGCGTCCGGAACCAGGGTACGCTCTGGGGCAGCGCCTCGCCCTCCGGCCGCATCCAGCTCAACGTTTGTCTGGCCGTCGTGCCCCAGGACCTGGCCGACTACGTCATCCTCCACGAGCTCGTCCACACCCGCGTCAGGGGCCACGGCCGGGCGTTCTGGGCGGAGCTCGGGCGGCATTGTCCGGACGCCCGCCGCCGCCAGACCCGGCTCCGGGAATATTCCCTGGCGTTGTTCTGAGGGGGAACGGGACAGGTCGCGACCGACGGAGGGCCATTCAAGTTGCGTCCTCAGGGTCCGGCCGGCTTCCTGACGGCATTGATTCCGCAGCGGCCCAAAAGCGGTCCGCGGAAGAACCACAGGAATGCACGCGGGACGAGCGGAAGGTAAGCCATCGTGTACCGCGTTTTCTTAATCTCGAATCCTGCGTCTTTCAAGAAATAGCGCACCAGCCAACCGGGAAGCGGGCTGATGTGGCCGTCGGCCTCGGAGCTGAAAGGGTCTTTGAGCCGCTTCTTCGTCGGAACGTAGAGGTCGAAAAAGCCCGTGGCGAGAAAGAAGATGCGGCTGGGGATCGAGGTGATGTTGGGCGTCGTGACGACGGCCAGGCCGCCGGGTTTCAATATCCGGAAAATCTCGCGCACGACAGCCCGAGGCGCTTCGAGATGTTCCAGGATTTCTACGGCCAGAACGACGTTGAAACTCTGGTCGGGAAAAGGGAGGAGCTTATTGAGGTCGAGCTTCGCGAATTCGACGCCGGCGGCGCGGAACTGCTCCCTATTGACATCCGCCGCTGTCACTTCGAAACCGCGTTCCTTCAGCGCCTGAGAAAGGGCCCCCTGGCCTGCGCCGAGGTCAAGGGCGCGGCCGCAAGGCTCGCCGTCGACCAGAGAAAGTGTGATCCGGTGGCAATCGGCATAGGCCCTCTCGACGTCGAAGATCGGATCCTTACGATTTCTCATGATAGGTATTCGTCGTTCCGAAGCCAATTTAGCGATCATTCCGGAGGAAGTTGTCACACTTTTGTAAAAAAAGTGTCAAGAAGATGTCAAGAAACACCTGGATTTGTTATAATCCGCGCCTTGCCCAAGGAGGTCTTATCCATGTCTCATCGAGTGCACGTTCGAAACGCCGTCGGATCGGCGGCAGCATTGATTCTCTTGCTGTGTTTCGCGATCCTTAGCCCGGCCCTCGCGGCCGGCGAAGAAATGAAGAAGGCCGACAAGGCCAACTACGACCTGGCCGCGCGTTTCACGCCGGCCAAGGTCGGCAAGCTCGTCTTCGACACCGCCGTCCAGGCCCACTGGCTCGAGACGGGCGACCGGTTTTGGTACGGCTGGGAGACGAGCAAGGGGCGGTCGTTCACCATCGTCGACCCCCTGCGCGCCGCGAAGAGCCCGCTCTTCGACAATGCTAAAATGGCGGCCCTGCTGACCCGGATCGTCCTGACGCCCTACGACTCTCAGCACCTGCCCTTCAAGACCGTGAAATTCATCAATAAGGACACGGCCCTCCGCTTGGAGCTCGAAGTCCAAAAGGACTCGGACGTCCGCGTCGGGGACAAGATCGTCAAGGCCGGCGACATCGAGAAAAAGCGCGAGGACGCCAAGAAGGCCAAGGAGGACGCGGCCAAACAAGGCGAAAAGAAAGACGAGGAGAAAAAAGAGCAGGACAAGAAAGATCTGGAAAAGAAGGACCAGGACAAGAAGGACCTGGAGAAGAAGGACGCCGACGCAGACAAGGCCAAGGAGCCCGAGAAAAAGACGACGATTCTCTTTTTCGAATACCAGCTCGCTTCCGGGAAACTCACGCTTCTCCCCGACTACGAGGCGCCGCCCAAGCGGCCCCGCTGGGCCTCCGTCTCCCCGGACGAGAAGGTCGTCGTCTTTGTCCGCGGCTATAACCTTTTCATGATGGACGCCGAGAACTTCAAGCTGGCCCAGAAGAAGGCCGACGACGCGGCCATCAAGGAAGTCCAGTTGACGACCGACGGCGAGGAGCATTTCTCCTACGCCCGGGACCTCAACGACGAGGACAAGAAGGAGTTCCAGAAGGACGAGAAGGACCGCAAGGACTATCGCGTCCCGGCCGGCTCCGTCGACTGGTCCAAGGACTCGAAGAAGTTCGCGTGCGTCCGCGACGACGAGCGCAAGGTCGGGGACCTCTGGGTCATCAACGTCCTGGCCAATCCCCGGCCGACCCTCGAAACCTACCGCTACCCCATGCCGGGCGAGGAAAACCAGGCCCAGCCCGAGCTCCTCGTCTTCGACATCGCCGGCAAGGCGAAGGTCAAGGTCAAGGCCGACGCTTTCAAGGATCAGACGCTGAATGTCGAGACCGCCCCGCGCCGCAACGTCGACCGCGAGAAGGACTTCCCGCCGCCTTCCCAGTGGCTGAGCGACACGTCCGACAAGCTCTATTTCGGACGCCAGAGCCGGGACCTCCACAAGTACGATATCTGCGTCGCCGACACGGCGACGGGCGAAGTGAAAGTCCTGATCGAGGAGCGCCTGAACACCTACGTCGACGTCGAATCCCTGCGGCTCGTCAACGGCGGAAAAGAGATGGTCTGGTGGTCCGAACGCGACGGCTGGGGCCACTATTACCTCTACGATAGCGACGGCAAGCTCAAGTCGCAGGTCACCTCGGGCGAGTTCACCTGCCAGGGTATCGAGGGTGTCGATGAGAAGACGCGCGTCCTCTACTTCAACGCCTGCGGCCGCGAGCCGAACGAGGACCCTTACTATTTCCATCTCTATCGCATCAACCTCGACGGCACGGGCCTCAAGCTCCTCAATCCCGGCGACGCCAACCACGGTGCCGACGCCGACGACAACATCCGGGTGTTCGTCGACACATCCTCCCGGGTCGACACGGCCCCCGTCTCGGAACTCCGCGACATGGCCGGGAACCTCCTCCTCAAGCTCGAGACGACCGACACGACCGCCCTGGTCGAAGCCGGCTACAAGTTCCCCGAGCCGTTCAAGGTCAAGGCCGACGACGGCGTCACCGACCTCTACGGCGTCATGTACAAGCCCTTCGACTTCGATCCCGCCGTGAAGTACCCGGTCATCGCCTACGTCTACCCCGGCCCGCAAACCGAGAGCGTGACCAAGACGTTCTCGCCCCGCAACGGCAACGTCGCCCTGGCCCAGCTCGGTTTCGTCGTCATCGAGGTCGGCAACCGCGGCGGCAACCCGATGCGCTCGAAGTGGTACCACAACTACGGCTACGGCAACCTCCGCGACTACGGCCTGGCCGACAAGAAGCGGGCCATCGAGCAACTGGCCATCAAGTATCCCTACGTCGACGCCGACCGGGTCGGCATCTACGGTCATTCGGGCGGCGGATTCATGACGGCCGCGGCCCTGCTCGTCTATCCCGACTTCTTCAAGGTCGGCGTGTCCTCGTCCGGCAACCACGAGAACAACATCTACAACCGCTGGTGGAGCGAGAAGCACCACGGCGTCAAGGAAGTCACGGACAAGGAAGGGAACGTCAAGTTCGAATACAGCATCGACAAGAACTCCGAGATCGCCCGGAACCTCAAGGGCCACCTGCTGCTGACGACCGGCGACATGGACAACAACGTCCACCCGGGGAACACGATCCGGCTGGCCAACGCTCTGATCAAGGCCAACAAGCGCTTCGATTTCTTCCTCTTCCCCGGCCAGCGGCACGGCTACGGCGACATGAACGACTACTGGTTCTGGATCCGGGCCGACTATTTCGCCAAGTACCTCCTCGGCGACTTCTCGCAGACCGTCGATCTCATCGAGCTCCAACGCGAGAAGGAGCAAACGGGAGACAAGAAGGGCCGGTAGGACGAATCTTTTCATTCGCCCCGAATTGTTGTACAAATGAATCCGAAAGGCGGTGACTGCCCATGAACGATAACACGTCCGTTCCTGCGTCTCACGCCGCGCCTGCCCGTCATTACGGGATGGTCGCCCTCATTTTCCTGACCTTCTTCGTCATCTCGCTCCTGACCAACATCATCGGGCCGCTCGTCCCCGATATCATCAAGAGCTTCAAGCTCAGCCTGACCCTCGTCGCCCTCCTCCCTTTCGCTTTCTTCATCGCCTACGGTTTCATGTCCATCCCGGCCGGCATGCTCCTCGAGAAAAGCCGGGAGAAGCCGGTCATGATCGCCGCCTTCGTCCTGGCCTTCTGCGGGGCCATGCTTTTCTCCCTCTCTCCCCGCTACTCGACGGCCATCCTGTCGCTGTTCCTCATCGGGGCCGGCATGGCCGCTCTCCAAGTGGCCATCAACCCCCTCCTGCGCGTCTCCGGCGGCGAAGAGCATTTCGCCTTCAATTCGGTCATGGCCCAGCTCCTTTTCGGCGGCGCCTCCTTCCTCAGCCCCTACATCTATTCCTATTTCGTCCGGAACCTGGGACAGCCCGGCGGCGAGGGCAAGCCGCTCATCGGCCTCATGTCGAAGCTCGTGCCGCCCGAACTGCCATGGGTCGCCGTCTACTGGGTGTTCGCCGTCCTGGTCATCGTGATGATCGCCGTCCTGGCCGCCGTCCGTTTCCCGCTCGTGGTCAAGACAGAGGAGGAACGGGCCGGCGCCTGGGCCACCCACAAGGCGCTCTTCAAGAACAAGGTCGTCCTCCTCTACTTCCTGGGGATCTTCGCCTACGTCGGGACGGAGCAGGGCGTCGCCAACTGGATCTCGCAGTTCCTGGTGACCTACCACAAGATCGACCCGCAGACCGTCGGGGCCAGCAAGGTCTCCCTCTTCTGGGGCCTGATGACCGTCGGCGGCGTCCTCGGCCTCGTCTTGCTCAAGCTTTTCGACAGCCGGAAGGTCCTGGTCGGGTTCGCCGTCGCGGCCATCGTCTTCCTCAGCCTGGCCCTGTTCGGGCCGGGACCGCTGGCCCTGGTCATGTTCCCGCTCATGGGTTTCGCCGCCTCGGTCATGTGGCCGATCATCTTCTCGCTCGCCCTGAACTCCGTCTCGAGCCACCACGGCTCGTTCTCCGGGATCCTCTGCACCGGGATCATCGGCGGGGCGATCGTGCCCCTCGTCATCGGCCGCCTGGGGGACGCATTCGGCCTCCGCCAGGGGATGTTCTTCCTCTATCTCACCCTGGGCTACATCCTGAGCATCGGCCTCTGGGCCCGGCCGCTCATCGCCAACGAGACGATCGCCATGAAGAAGAAAAAGGAAGCGGCGTGAGCGCGGACACGGTCATCGGCGTCGACCTCGGCGGGACGAACGCCCGGGCCGGTGTCGTCGAGGGCGGCCGTCTCACCGACGTCCGGTCCGTCGCCGTCCGAAGTCAGGGTTCGGAACAGGACGTCCTCGAGGACGTCTTCAGCGCCATCGACCCGATCATGAGGCCGGACGTGGCCGGGATCGGGGCCGGGGTGCCCTCGGTCATCGACCTCAAGGCCGGGATCGTTTACGACGTCCAGAACATCCGCTCCTGGAAAAAGGTCCCCCTCAAGGCCCGTCTCGAGGAGCGCTACCGTCTTCCCGCCTACGTCAACAACGACGCCAATTGTTTCGCCGCGGGCGAGAAATATTTCGGCAGGGCGAAACCCTACGACCACGCCGTCGGCCTGATCCTGGGGACGGGGCTCGGGGCCGGGGTCATCGCCAACGGCAGGCTCTACTCCGGTATCAATTGCGGGGCCGGAGAGTTCGGCATGCTTCCCTACCTCGACCGGAATTTCGAAGCCTACGCCAGCGGCCAGTTCTTCGCGCGAATCCACGGCGTTTCCGGGCGGGAGCTCGCCGGGCGGGCGGAGCGGGACGACGAGCGCGCCCTCATGATCTTCGCCGAGTTCGGCGGCCATCTCGGAGAAGCGGTCAAGGCCATCTGCTACGCCGTCGACCCGGAGGTCATCGTCCTCGGCGGGTCGGTCAGCAAGTCCTTCCGATTCTTCCAGGCAGCCATGTGGGAGGCGTTCCAGTCCTTCGCCTATTCCATCACCAAGGAACGGTTGAAGATCGAGGTCTCGGAGACCGAGAACATCGCCATCCTCGGCGCCGCGGCCCTCTATTACGACGCTTTGGCGAAATAGCGCCCGTTATTATTCCTTTCTGTTGACAGCCCTCCGGCTAACGGGTATTTTATGAAACTCATGACGACTCGCCGATCTGGAATGATGGACATGGACAGAACTGGAAAATGCCATGTTAAAGCGGCGGCGGCGCTCGGCCTGCTGGCGGTCCTCGCCATCCGGCCCGGCCTCGTCCGCGGCGAGGAAAACAAGAAGGGCCTCCTCGGCCCGTGGAAGGCCACGGCCGAGCTCAGCTTCGTGGTCACGGGAGGCAACACGGCAACTTCGGCCTTCAGCCTCGGCACGTCGTTCACCCGGAAGTGGATGAACGACTCGCTCCTGTTCAAGTCCTACATCCTGAAGAGCAATTCCACGACGACGACCCGGACCGCGCGGGGGACCGAGACCGATTTCGACATCATCGAGGAAAAGATCAAACGGCTTGTCGCCGAAAAATATCTGCTGGCCGGCCAGTACGACCGCCGGATATCCAAGAATCTCTCCGGGCAGGTCGGCCTGAGCTGGGACCGCAACCGCTTCGCCGGCGTCGACGACCGAGTCATGTTCACAACAGGCTTCGGTTACGCCTGGGTCGATAAAGCACGGACCCAGGTCAGGACCTCGGCCGCCATGACGTACACGTTGAGACAATACGTGGGCCAGGACATGGCCTCGTTCGCCGGTCTCCGGTTCAGCGTCCTCGCCGACCAAAAGATCCTCGATAACTCCTCCGTCTCGACGCAGTTCGTCTACGACGGAAACCTGAAGCGGATGAACGACTGGCGGTTCGATTGGACGAATTCGGTGACGGCCTCCATTTCGAAGTCCCTGGCCCTGAAGATGAGCCTGCGAATGTTCTACACCAACGTCCCCGCCCTACAAAGCCTGGCCCTCTTCGATCTCGGCGGCCTGCCGACCGACCTCTTCGTCCAGGTCCCCCTAAAGAAGCTCGACACGTTCCTGACGACCTCGATCGTCATCAATTTTTGACCCCTTCTTGTTTGTTTGACCCCCTCTTCATTTCCTAGTAAGATAGTCGAGAATGACGTGCGGAGGGCCCATGAAAAAACGATACTGGCGTTGTTTCGTCTGCAATGACATCCACTACGGCATCGCCCCGCCCGAGCTTTGCCCCACCTGCAAGGTCCTCAACGCCTACGTCGAGATCTCGGCAGAGGAGGCCCGGAAGATCCTTGGCGGCGGGCCCGGCGTCTCCCAGACGGCGGACGAGTTCCGGGCGGCCATCGAGCGGTTCACGGCCGGCAACGAATTCCAGGTCAACCCCGACCGCGAGAAGGTCGACCTGCTCCTCAAGGGCATCTTCGAGAACGAGCGCAACCACGGCCTCAAGTACTGCCCCTGCCGGCTGCGCACCAAGGATTGGGAAGAGGATTTGAGGATCGTCTGCCCCTGCAATTTCCTCATCCACGATACCTACAAGGGCCTCCCGGACGGCGAATGCTGGTGCGGACTCTTCGTCAGGAGGAAATGATGGCCAATCTACTCATGTTCCACGGGCGGGAATGCCCCCACTGCAAGAAAATGATGCCCCTCGTCGAGAAGCTCGAGCAGGAGACCGACGTCCGCTTCGACAAGCGCGAAATCTGGCATGAAGAAAAGAACGCGGACCTCATGAGGTCCTACCGGCCCATCATCGCGGCCAAGTGCGGCGGCCAGCTCAAGGTCCCGACGTTCCTCAATCCCGACGCGAGCGATGCCGTCTGCGGCGAGATGGACTACGAGAAGCTCAAGGATTGGGCGCTGAAGCAATCCTAAGAAACGGCGGGCTGGCCGGCGGCCGGCCCCACATCGGGGAGGGTGACCGATGATCGAACTGTTCGACCCGCTCAAGGGGGAAAGGCTCCGGGTCCTCGACGAGACGGGCGAAGCCGCGCCCGGCCTCGATCCGGGTCTTCCCGACGCCGAACTCCGGGCGATCTATGAGCGCATGCTCCGGACCCGGGCCGCCGATGCCAAGGCCCTCAAGCTCCAGCGGCAGGGCCGCCTCGGCACCTACCCGCCGAGCCGCGGCCACGAGGCCTGTCAGGTCGGTCTGGCCTCGGCCATGGGCCGGGACGACTGGTTCTTCCCCTACTTCCGCGACCTCGGCATGTACATCACTCTCGGCTATCCCCTGGCCGACTACTACCATCTCTGGATGGGGAACGAAGCCGGCCTGAGGACGCCCGACGGACTGAACATCTACCCCATCGCCATTCCCGTCGGCTCGCAGATCCCGCAGGCCGTCGGGGCGGGCCTGGCCGCGAAATACCGGAAACTCAGGATCGCCGTCGTGACGACGTTCGGCGACGGGGCGACCTCGGAAGGCGACTTCCACGAAGGCCTGAACTTCGCCGGCGTCTTCCGGACGCCCAACGTCTTCGTCTGCCTGAACAACCAGTTCGCCATCTCCGTGCCGCGGGCGCGGCAGACGGCCGCGGCGACCATCGCCCAGAAAGCCGTCGCCTATGGCTTCCCCGGCGTCCAGGTGGACGGGAACGACGTCCTGGCCGTCTACGCCGCGGCCCGCGAGGCCCTGGCCAACGCCCGGAGCGGTCAGGGGCCGACGCTCATCGAGGCCTACACCTATCGCATGGGAGACCATACGACCTCGGACGACGCCGCCCGGTACCGGTCGAAAGAGGAGGTCCAGGAGTGGGAGCGGCGCGACCCGATCCTCCGCTTCCGGCTCTACCTCGGGAAGAAGGGCATCTGGGACGAAGCCTACGAAAAAACCGTCCAGGAGTCGGCGGCGGAATTCGTGGAGAAGGCGGTCGCCGAAGCCGAGGCCCGGCCGGCCGCGACGCCCGAAGAGCTTTTCGCCTACACTTACGCCGCGATGCCGCCGGAGCTCGAGGCCCAGCTCGCCGAACTCAAAGCCTTCCTCGGGGAGGGACGCCGATGATCATGACCATGGTCCAGGCGATCAACCAGGCCCTCGCCCAGGAGATGGAGAGGGACGAGCGGATCATCGTCCTCGGCCAGGACGTCGGCCGCGACGGCGGCGTCTTCCGAACGACGGAGGGCCTCTTCGACCGGTTCGGCCCCGAGAGGGTCATGGACACTCCCCTCTCGGAATCGGCGATCGTCGGCGCCTCGATCGGGATGACGGCCCTCGGCCTCCGGCCCGTCCCCGAAGTCCAGTTCATGGGTTTCATCTACCCGGCTTTCAACCAGATCGTCGCCCACGTCGCCCGTCTCCGGAACAGGACCCGGGGCCGGTTCACCGTGCCCCTGACGATCCGGACGCCCTACGGCGCCGGAGTCAAGGCCCTCGAACATCATTCCGAGAGCACGGAAGCCCTCTTCTGCCAGATCCCGGGACTGACCGTCGTCGTCCCGTCGAACCCTTATGACGCCAAGGGGCTCCTCATCGCTTCGCTCCGCAGCGACGACCCGGTCATCTTCCTCGAACCGACCAAGCTCTACCGGGCGGAAAAGCAGGAAGTCCCCGAGGAGCCCTACGAAGTCCCGTTGAGACGGGCCGCGGTGGTGCGTGAAGGGAAGGACCTGACCATCATCGCCTGGGGCGCCATGATCCCCGTCGCGCGGCAGGCGGCGGCGGCGGCCCAAGCCGAGGGTGTCGGCGCGGAGATCGTCGACCTCCGCACGCTCTCTCCCATGGACAGGGAAACGTTCGTCGCGTCCGTCCGAAAGACGGGCCGGGCCCTTGTCGTCCACGAAGCGCCGAAGACCTGCGGGCTCGGGGCGGAGATCGCGGCTACGATCGGCGAGTCCGCTCTCCTCAGCCTCGACGCTCCCGTCCTCCGCGTGACCGGGCAGGACATCACCGTCCCCCTGCCGAAAAGCGAGGACCTCTATTATCCCGGCCCGGAGCGCATCCTGCGGGCCATCCGGCGATTGATGGAGTATTGACATGGCCCGACAATTCCGCTTCCCCGACGTCGGCGAGGGCATCACCGAGGGCGAGGTCGTACGCTGGCTGGTCAAGGAGGGCGACGAGGTCAAGTCCGACCAGACGCTGGCCGAGATCGAGACCGACAAGGCCGTCGTCGAAATGCCCTCGCCTTACTCCGGGACGGTCCTCAAGCTCCACTTCAAGGAAAAAGACCTGATCAAGGTCGGCCAGGTCCTGGTGACCATCGGCGAAAAAGGCGAAGCCGTGCCCGAAGGCGAGGCCGCGCCGGCCGGACCGGCCCCGGCGCGCCCGGCCGTTTTCCCGTCGGGCGCCGCAGTCCTAGCCGGCGAAGTCCAGGCCACACCCAAGGTCCGCGCCCTGGCCCGGGAGCTCGGGGTCGAGATCGGCGCCATCCAAGGCACGGGCCCGGGCAGCCGGGTGACGGAGGAGGATGTCCGCTCGGCCAAGGAGAAGCCGGTCGAAAAAAAACCTGAGATCAAGATCAAGGCGAAATACGACCTCTTCGGGTCGCTCGAGCGGATCCCCCTGCGGGGCATCCGCCGGGCCACGGCCAAGAAGATGCGGGAATCCCTGGACAAGGCCGCCCACGTGACGCACTGCGACGAGGCCGACGCCGGAGCTCTCGTCACCCTCCGCGAGAAGATGAAGCCCGAGGCCGAAGCCGCCGGGATCAAGCTCACATACCTGCCGTTCATCGTCAAAGCCCTGATCGAAGCCCTCAAGCTCCACCCGACCCTCAACGCGACCCTGGACGACGAGGAGGAAGAGATCGTCGTCAAGAAATACTACAACATCGGCATCGCCGTCGACGTCCCGGACGGCCTGATCGTTCCCGTCGTCAAGATGGCCGACCAGAAATCCGTGCTGGACATCGCCGCCGAGATCCAGGCCCTGGCCAAGGCCGCCCGGGAGCGGAGCCTGGACCTGGCCGACCTCAAGGGCGGAACGTTTTCCATCACCAACGTCGGGGTCATCGGCGGCGACTTCGCGACGCCCATCATCAACTACCCCGAAGCGGCCATCCTGGCGACCATGAAGATCGCCGACAGGGCCCGCGTCGAGAACGGCGCCGTGGTCGTCAAAAAGACCCTCCCCCTGTGCCTGTCGTTCGACCAC
>JBGOYY010000038.1:0-25566 GCA_041479905.1 Candidatus Aminicenantia bacterium | reverse complement strand
TGCTGAGGTCGAAGGCTCTTTTGGCCGTTTTCTTGAAGTGGTCCTGGAGCCGGGCGTCGAGGTGCCGCTCGATTTTCTTCGACTCGTTGCCCTCGAAACCGCCCTCGCGGACTCGGCTGTGGACGTCGCTCTGGAGTTCGTCCAGAAGCTTGATCTCTCCCATTGAGACACTGTACCAGCGGGCCTCCCGGCGACTGATGAGCTGGACGCAGATGCGGCTGTACTTGTCCAGGATCGCGGCGAGCGGGCGGACGTAGAAGTTAGCGTCGAAGATGACCCGGTTGCGGGGGCCGTGCGGCAGCTCCAGGGTCTGCCAGAATTTCCGCTGACTGCAGGAGAAAGCGGCCAGGCCGGCGGAGTTCGATGAGGCCAGGGCCTGGCTGCTGTAATCGGCGATGATGTCCAGGTCGCGCAGAAGAGACTCGGTCTTCTCCTTGCCGGCGGCCAGGCCGCAAGCCTGGGCTTTGGCGTCGTTGAGAAGGTTCTTCAGGGCCAGATGAATTTCCTTTTTGTTCTGCCGGCTCTTGTCCGTGTCCAGGAAGAACGAGGTCACGAGGTTGCCCTGGCTGTTGAATTTGGTGAGCGCCTCGATCTGAGTGCGGTCTTGGAATTTCATTCATCCTCCTAGGGAGATTGTAGGCGGGTTTTGGGGAAGCGAGGGAAACGATTGATGCGGGAATCCGTCAACGTCTACACAATAGGTGCCGTGGCCGGCTTTGTCAAGCGAAGTCTCAGGGCGCAGGACACCACCCGGAAAAAGAGGGACTGTCCCCCTCGCCATATCTATGGCGAGGGGGGCTGTCCCTCTGAGCCGCGCGTACCCGAAGCCCCTCCCGCGGCATCCTTTCCAAGCGGTATTTACCCGCGGCGGCAAAATGGCTATAATAAGGGCTCTCCGAGTGCGGAAGTGGCGGAATTGGCAGACGCGTAAGCCTCAGGAGTTTATGGCCGTAAGGCCTTGAGGGTTCGAGTCCCTCCTTCCGCACCATCTCCCGTTTCCCGGCGGCCGCGAACAGCATGGCGCCCTCCAAGAACGTCCTCCTCATCAATCCTTGGATCTACGACTTCACCGCCTACGATTTCTGGATGAAACCGCTCGGACTGCTGTATGTCGCCTCTCTCATCCGCCGCTTCACCCCGCACTCCGTGTCTTTCATCGACTGCCTGGACCGCTCCCATCCAGGGCTCAAGAAGCCGCCGGCGATGAAGGCCGACGGCCGAGGCCCTTTCGCCAAAGAGGAAGTGCCCAAACCGGCCGTCCTCCGGGGCGTCCCCCGGCGGTTTTCCCGCTACGGGATCCCGGTCGCCGTCTTCGAGGAGGAACTCGCCCGCTCGCCGAAACCCGACGTCGTCCTCCTGACCTCGGCCATGACCTACTGGTATCCGGGCGTCCAGACCGTCGTGGACCTTGTCCGCCGCCGCTTCGGCTCCGTGCCCGTCGTTCTCGGCGGGGTCTACGCGACGCTCTGCCCCGACCACGCCCGGGCGGAGACGGGGGCCGACCTGGTCGTGCCCGGCCCCGCGGGGGCGGCGCTCTTCGCGGCGCTCGCGGCCGCGCTCGATTCCGGCCCGTCCTCCGCCCCGGACCTTTCGGATCCGGACGCTCTGCCCCTTCCCGCGTTCGACCTCCTCCGCGACAAGACCTGGCTTCCGGTCATGACCTCGTGGGGCTGTCCTCTTCGTTGTTCGTTCTGCGCCAGCGCGCTTCTCGGCCCGGCCTTTTCTCAGAGGCCGGTCGCCTCGGTCCTCTCCGAAATCCTGAATAGCCACGCCCGCTTCGGGACGCGGCATTTCGCCTTTTACGACGACGCCCTCCTCTCGGGCAAGAAGGGTCACGCTTGGCCCCTTCTTGAGGGGCTTTCCGCAGCGGCCCGCCCCTTGTCGTTCCACACGCCGAACGGTCTTCACCTTCGGGAGATCGACAGGACGACGGCCCGGCTTCTCCGCGCCGCGGGCGTCCGGTCCATCTATCTCAGCTTGGAGTCGACCGACGAGGCCTTGATGCGGGAGCGGAGCCCGAAGGCCTCGGCGGAGGACCTGGCCCGCGCTCTGGAAGAGCTGGAGCGCGCGGGCTACGAGAGACGGGCCGTCGGTGTCTACCTCATCATGGGCCTTCCCGGGCAGGAGGCGGCCGGCGTCGCGGAGAGCGTCCGGTTCGTCCGGGGTCTCCGGGCGACGCCCCGGGTCGCCTTCTTTTCGCCGATCCCGGGGACCGCGGAGTGGATGACCCTCGTCCGCAGGGGCGTCCTGGCCGAGGATTCCGACCCCCTCCTCCACAACAAAACCGCCTTCGCCTATCTCAAGAGCGACATCTCCGCCCCGGAGTTCGCCGCCTTCAAGCAGACCCTGGGTTGAAAATTTGCTTCCGGAGGACTACCTTAGAAAACGAAAGGACGAACGATCCCATGAAACCCGTTAACGATAAACATCTCCCCATCGCGGGCGTTTTCCGCGTGCTCGGGCCGGCCCTGTTGATTCTCGGCCTGGCCGCGGTCTCCGCCTGCCGCCTTTACAACATCGAGAGAAAGCTCGCCCCGGCCCACTCCGACTTCCTGTCCAAGGTCGGCTATATCATCACCCGCGAGGAGCGGAAGATCTTCCTCGAGCTTCCGGAAACCGGGAAGGACGGCTTCATCGAGGAATTCTGGAAACGGCGCGACCCGGACACCGACACGGAGCGGAATGAGTTCAAGGTGGAGTACGAGAACAGGCTGGAGAAGGCGGGCTCCCTCTTCCGCGGCGAGGGACGTCCGGGCTGGCTGACCGACAGGGGCCGGATCTACATCCTCTTCGGCCCGCCGTCTGAGCGCTTGACCTACCCCATGGACGCGACCGGCTTCTGCCGGGAGGTCTGGTATTACGGCAGTTTCCCCGTCGTTTTCATCGACGAGCAATGCGCCGGGAATTTCGTCATGAAGGCCATCAACCTGGAGCACCTCCAGGAGCTCAACATCGCCCTGGGCTATTTTCAGAAGACGTTCACGCAGGAGAAGAAATTCTTCGACTACGAGGTAGCCATCCAGAAGATCCGGGCGGAGGAGGGCGTATACGAGGGGAGGATCGCCATCGACATCCCCTACACCACGATCTGGTTCACGTTCAAGGAAGAGCGCCTGGAAACGGCCTTCGTCATCAAGGCCGTGATGTCGGACGAATCCGGGCGCTCCGTCTGGG
Organism: Candidatus Aminicenantia bacterium; assembly: GCA_041479905.1. GTDB lineage: Bacteria > Acidobacteriota > Aminicenantia > Aminicenantales > Saccharicenantaceae > RBG-16-66-30. Next base: position 22,392 of record JBGOYY010000038.1, on the reverse strand, counting down.
AAGCCCAGGACAGCTTTCCCCTGACGCTCGACGAGCGTGAGCTCAAGGAGAACAGGAGCCGGAGGTTCCGGATGGAATTCCCCCTCCTCCTCGACAAGGATGTCGCCCGGCTGAAAAACCAGAAGCTCAGGCTCGAGGTTTCGGTCAAGAACACGACCGAAGGGGAGGAGCTCCGGAAAGTGTTGGAATTCCGGCTAAAATTTTAGGCTGAGGTTGAACCGGACGACCCGCGCCCCCATCAGCGGCAGATAGGTTCCGTAGGTTCCGCTGAGGACGCGCGTGCCCGTGGCGGCGCCCGCGCCGTCGGGGGCCCAGGTCCCGCCGTCGTTGAGGTCGAGCGCCCTGTACTTGTCCCCGAGCACATTGAAGACGTCGACCGAGGCCGAGAACAGGACTCGGTCGGCCTTCTTGAATTCCTTTTCCACCCGGAAGTCCAGGTTTTTCCAGGACCCGAAGCGCCTCGAGCCGGGGCTCTCCAGGTAGACGGTGACCGGGGCCGTGTCCGCGCCGTTCGCCCCGGCCCAACCGGCCGGCGGGATGATAGTCACGGTCCTGGCCCAGGGCGAGCCGCTCTGGGCCTTGAAGAGGAAGCTGAGGTAGATGTCCCGGCGGAAGCGCACGGTCCCCGCGAGGCGGGCGACGAGCGGCCGGTCCTGGAGGAGGCGGTCGGTCGCGGCGATGTTGATGAACGCGTTCGGCGTCAGAAGGACCGGGGAATTCCCGGCGCTCCAACGGGAGGCCACGTTGGTCGTCCCGGTCGACCGGTTCCAGGCGAAAGACCCGAAGAGCTGCCAGTTGTGGGTCATCCTCTTGCGGAAGGAAAACTCGAGGCTCCTGTATTTTGCCGTGAGCTCGGGGACGTTCTCGATCCTCTCGAAGAAATTGGGCGCCGTAGTCGAGCGGAGAGAGAGGGTCACGGGGACGTCGGAATAGCCGTCCGTCCCCGGAACGACGGTCGAGAAGGGGACCCACCAGCCATCCGGCGCGTCCTCGGCCCGCCACCAGTGGGCTTCCGTCGAGGGGTCGTAGAGGACGTGTCCGATGATGTTCGTCTGACGTCTCGAGATGTAGCGGGCGGCAAGCGTGAAATCGCGGAAGGTCTCCTGCTCCAGCCCGGCGGTCCATTCCTCGATCACGGGGGCCTTGAGGTTGGGGTCGACGGCCTTCCTGAAAAAGTCGCTCCTGTAGACGCGGAAATCATAGGGCATGAGGGCGAACGTGTCGGCCGGGTTGACGACGCCGTTCCCGTTCTCGTCGTACCAGATGAAGTCGTGGGAGGCCAGGGGATCGAGCGGGGCCAGATCCCGGGAATAGCCGAGTCCCAGATACTCCGGGATCCTCGCGTAGGACCCCTTGAGGATCGTCCTCCCGTTCCCGAGGACGTCGAAGTTCAGCCCGACCCGTGGCGAGAGCGAGTTCCAGATGATGGTCTTTTCCCACGCCCCGAGGCTGAGCTGGCCATAGAGGTTGTAGCCCATCAGCGGGGCGATGAGGGAGTTCCCCAAGGCGCTGGCGACAGAGTTGCCGCTGGTGCCCTTAGTGATCCCCGGGAACCGGGCCTCGGAATGGTCGAACCGGAGGCCGCCGGAAAGCGACAGCCGGCCGCCGATCTGCATCGTGTCCTGGACGAAGAAGCCCAGCTTCTTGAGCTCGCGCCGGACCGACAGCGTTCCTTCCTGCCCGGGGGCGATCCAGAAACCGATGAGTCCCCAGCCGACATCGTTGCCCGAGGTCGGGGAAACGGTCCGGCCGTAGGTGTAGGGGCTCCCGGAAGTGTAGTTATAGATGAGGTTGTCCGCCTTCCACACGGACGAAGTGGAGTAAACGGTCTCGTAATCCCCCCCCGCGACGAGCTCATGGGGCATGCCCAGGAACCTGTCCTGAAGGCGGGTGAAAGTCACGTCGGCCCGTATACGGCTGGCTTCCTCGCGGTCGTTCATGGAGCCGCTTCCCCAGCTGTAGCCGGTGATGACGTCGTAGTACTGGGGTTTGGTGCTGGCCGTGTCGTTGAGGAGGAGGGGCTGCTTGTATTTCGAGTATCCGATGCCCAGGTCGACCCGGGTGCTCTGGTCGACGTTATAGGAGAATCCGCCCCGGCCGAGGAAGCCGCCTTCGCCATCGAGCCGGCGCGTGGCGGCTTCGGGCCGGAGCCGGTCGACGTCCTCCTCGTAGACGGGCTGGCGGATGCCGGAAGAGCCGAACTCCAAAACGCCCTTGAACTTGTCGATGACGCCGATCGAGAGCTTGAACAAGCCGGACATGTCCCGGTCGGCGAGATCGTAGACGAAGTGGCGGACCCCGAGCGGATCGGTCCAGTAGCGGAAAGGCGCCTTGCGGCTTTGGGCCCGGTAGCGGATGTTGGCGAAAAGCCAGGACATGTCCTCGAGCACAGGGCCGCCCAAGGTCAGGGAAAAGTCGTGTTCCCTCTGGAGAGAGGGTGGGGCGGCTCCGCCCATCTCGGCGATCTCCCCGGCCGACCAGAGCGACTTGGCCAGTCCCTTGCTCGCGTTGGTGTAGGCCAGGCTGCCCTGGAAGGAACGTCCGCCCGGCCGGTGGATGACGTTCACGTAGGCGCCTTGGGCGGGGCCCGCTTCGGCGGCGTGGCCGGCCGTCTCGACGACGACCTGGTCAATGAGATCGACGTTGATCCGGCTCATGGACCGTTGGTCCTCGGGATGGGTCACGTTGACCCCGTCCTGGACGAAGACGTTAGTCGTGACCGGTAAGCCGTTGACGGAGGCCCGGGTGCCGGGCGTGTCGCCTTCGAAAACGAGCCCGGGGACGAGCCCCAGGATGGCCGTGAAATCACGCTTCAGGGGCAGTCGGCTGAGAAGGTCGTTGTCCAGGACGACGGCCCAGCGCGCGGATTCCCGGTCGAGGATCGGGCCCGGTCGCCCGCCGATGACTTCATCTTCGATCTCAGAGGGTTCCATCTTGAAATCGAGCGTGGTCGTCGCCCCGGCGTTGACGGCGACGTTCTCGACGTTGATCGTTTTGAAACCCGGCATCTCGACGAGGACCTTGAAGAGGCCCGGCGTGAGACCGGTGACGCCGTAGTGTCCCGTCTTCGAAGTGATGAAATTCGCGATGCCGAGCATGGCCGGGGAGGACACGTAGAGGTAGGCCCCCGACAGGGGCTGGCCCTGCTTATCGACGACCCGGCCCTTGATGGAGCCGGTCTGGCTGGCCGCGGAAGACGGCAGGCAGAGGACGAGAACGGCCGCGGAGAGGACGAGAGCGGCGAGAATTTTCCTGGTCAAAGCGGCCTCCTTGGTCTCGATCTCCACCAGTCCTTTATATTTTTTTCCTCTGGGGATGTCAAAATAATTAACTCCCGCCGGGGGCGGAACGTTACAGGCGGGCCGCCGCAGGAGAGGGCCCTCATTTCCGGTTCCCCACCTTGAGACGTGCCCAAGCGGCCGCGCCGGCGAGGCCGGCGTCGTTGCCCAGGGACGCTTTCTCGATGCGGCAGCCGGCGAAGGAAATGCGGTGGGATCGCCGGCGGGCTTCCTCGACGGCCGGACCGAGGAGGAATTTCCCGGCCGAAACGACGCCCCCGCCGATGAGGATCTTCTCCGGGTTCAGGAGATTGATGACGATGCCCAGGCCGATGCCCAGGTAGTAGGCGCATTTCCTGAAGCTCTCGAGCGCGGCCGGGTCGCCGGCCTTGGCCAGGAGGTAGACGCCTAGGGAGTCGGCGACGTCCGTCCGTCCCGTGAGGGCCTGGTAGTTCTTGACGATCCGCGGCGCCGAGGCCTCGGTCTCGAGGCATCCCCGGCCGCCGCAGTTGCAGGAGTCGCCTTCGGGGTTGACCGTGATGTGCCCGATCTCTCCGGCGTAGCCGCCCTCGCCTTCCCAAAGCTTCCCGTCGAGGATGATGCCCGAGCCGATGCCCGTCCCGATGGTCAGCAGGACCAGGCTCCGGGCGCCCCGCCCCGCCCCGTGGACGAATTCCCCGTAGGCGGCCATGTTGGCGTCGTTCCCGATCCGGAACGGCACGTCGATGAACTTGCGGAGGGCGGGGACGAGGGGAAAACCGTTAAGGCTGGGGTAGTTCGGCGACTGGAGGATCTTCTGTTCCTTCAAGCTGTAGAAACCGGCGATGCCGAAGCCGCAGGAGCGGATGGGACCGGGCGCTTTTTTCTTGAGGGAGCTCCAGGCCTTCTCGAGGGCGGCCAGGATGTCGGCCATGGCCTCGGGACTGCGGACCTTGCCCTTGAGGACGAGGCGCCCCTCGGAATCGATGAGGCCGTATTTTAGCTGGGTGCCGCCGATGTCAAAACCGGCGTCGCAATAGGTCTTCATGGAGGGTACTCAAAGGGCCCGTTCAGACGGGGGACCCGGCAGGCGCCGGGGCGGCGGGCCGTCAATTGGCGGGGGGCTCGGGCTTCTTGGGATTTTCGGGGTCGTCCTTGGTGTTCATGGACTTTTTGAAGTTCTTGATGCCCTCGCCGATGGATTTCCCAAGATCCGGCAGTTTCCGGGCGCCGAAGATGATAATGACGATCAGGAGTATCAGGATCAGTTCGGTCGGTCCGATGGATCCAAGCATGGGCATCTCCTCTGGGTCTTTCCGCGATTCTCCCCTAAAAGATACGCCCTCGTCCCCGAAAAGTCAACCGGAGCCGGCCGTCTTGCCGGGCCGGGGGAATTCTGAGATAATGGGCGTTCCCATGAAGAATATCAGGAACTTCTCCATCATCGCCCACGTGGACCACGGCAAATCCACCCTGGCCGACCGGTTCATCGAGCTGACCGGGGCCCTGTCCGCCAGGGAACTCAAGGAGCAGGTCCTCGATACCATGGATCTCGAGAGGGAGCGGGGCATCACCATCAAGGCCCAGACGGTCCGCCTGACCTACAAGAGCCTTTCGGGGGAGGACTATATCTTCGACCTGATCGACACCCCGGGCCACGTCGATTTCTCCTACGAGGTTTCGCGGAGCCTGGCTGCCTGCGACGGAGCCCTCCTCGTCATCGACGCCTCCCAGGGCGTCGAGGCTCAGACCCTGGCCAACGCCTACCTCGCCATCCAGAACGACCTCGTCCTCGTCCCGGTCATCAACAAGATCGACCTGCCCCAGATCCAGATCGAGGACTCGCTCGAACAGATGGAGCATGTCATCGGCCTGCCTCGCTCCGAGGCCCTCCTCGTCAGCGCCAAGACCGGCCAGGGCCTGCCGGAGCTCTTCGAGGCCGTCGTCAAGCGCATCCCGCCCCCGAAGGGGAGCCCGGAGGCGCCGCTCAAGGCCCTCCTCTTCGACTCCTGGTTCGACTCCTACCGGGGCGTCATCGTTCTCGTCCGGGTCATCGACGGCGAACTCCGGACGGGCGACAAAATCGTCCTCATGGCCTCGGGCGCGGAGTACGAAGCCGAAGAGGTCGGCTACCTCATGCCGAAGCCCGTCAAGTCCGGCGTCCTGCAGACGGGCGACGTCGGCTATCTCATCGCCGGGATCAAGAAGCTCAGCGACGCCCGGATCGGCGACACCGTCACCCACAGGAACCGCCCGACCGAAAAGCCGCTGCCGGGCTTCAAGGACGCCAAGTCGATGGTTTTTTGCGGCATCTTCCCGGCGGGGGAGAGCAACATCGAGGAGCTCCGCGACGCGATAGAGAAGCTCCGATTGAACGACGCCTCCTTGCAGTACGAGCCGGAGAACTCGCCCGCCCTCGGCCTTGGATTCCGGGCCGGTTTCCTCGGGCTTCTCCACCGGGAGATCGTCCAGGAGCGGTTGGAGCGTGAGTTCGGGTTGACCCTGATCACGACGGCGCCGAGCGTCGGCTACCGGGTGACGACCCGGGCGGGGGAGACGGTCGAGATCCACAACCCCGCCGGGATGCCCGATCCGACCGACGTCACCGTCATCGAGGAGCCGGTCATCGACGCCGTCATCCTGACCCCGGACCGCTACCTGGGCGGCCTGTTCAAGCTGCTCGAGGAGCGCCGCGGCGTCCAGAAGAAGATGGAATACATCGGGCCGGCCCGCGTCCTGCTGGCCTACACGCTGCCCCTGAACGAAGTCGTCTTCGACTTCTACAACCAGCTCAAACAGCTGTCGCAGGGCTACGCCTCTCTCGACTACGAGTTCGTCGGCTACCGCGAGGGTCCGCTCGTCAAACTCGACATCCTCATCAACGGCGAGGCCGTGGACGCTTTGTCGCTCATCGTCCATGAGGACAAGGCCCAGACGATCGGCCGGGGCCTCGTCAAGCGCATGCGCAAGGTCATCCCCCGCCAGCAGTACGAAGTCGCCCTTCAGGCCGCCATCGGCAAGCGGATCATCGCCCGGGAGACGGTCAAGCCTTTCCGCAAGGACGTTCTGGCCAAGCTCTACGGCGGCGACTACACGCGGAAGATGAAGGTCCTGGAGAAACAGAAGGCGGGCAAGAAGCGGATGCGCCGCGTCGGCAAAGTGGATATCCCCCAGGAAGCCTTCCTGGCCATATTGGAAGTCAAGTAGGCCTCCCTCCGGTCCGTGTCGCCCTTCTTTTCCGGGTCCGGCTGACCTCCTCGTCGCGATGATCGGGGCCGAGGGGATTGCCGGAGGGAGCATAAAGGAGTGATGCGGCTCTTGCCGGTCAAGCATAGTGGAGCATCACTCCAGCGGACGGAGGCAATCCCCGAGGCCCCTTCGGCCGGGTGGGGGGATCTAATTTCTTAACGATTCCGGAAGGCTTGAACGGGGAGGCGACGGTTGACGTATAATGGAGCGGAATCAGGAATGGGTATGGGAAGAACGACAAGGTCATGAGCAAGAAAGGCGTCGAGGCCGCGCTCGCCCGGGGAGTCGAGATCCTCAACGGGTTCCTGCCCCTGAAATCCTGGCTCTACTTCCCCGTCCTCTATTCGGCCTGCGTCTGGGCGGTCCGGCGCGTCTTCGATTACCGGGAGAGGGTCCTCGCCTGGCAGGTCTGGCTCGACCCCGAATTCGTCCGGACTAAGCCCGACGAATTCGTCCTCCATTTTTTCTCCGGGGACGAAGCCCTGGGCCGCGAATACGCCGACGAGCTCGCCCGGGGCGATCTGCGTACCCTCCGGGCCGCCTTCCCCGCCCTCTATCCTGTTTTCGGCCTCGAGGACGCTTTCCTTGCCGCCATCTTCAAAGTGGAAATCGAAGCGGCCGATTATCGCGGCATCGTCGTCGAATTCGCCTCCCGAACAAGCAAGGCCAGGGATGATATTCAGCCCGCCGCGGCCAATCCGGAATTCTGGAAGGCTCTGGAGCTCATCGGCATGGAGGCCGCCTCGCTTGGCCTCCATCTTATCAAGGACGAAGATGTCCAAAATATGATCATCGCCTTGATCAAAAAGCCGGTCGGCATCAGCCCGGCGATCCCTCCCGACGCATGAAAAGAAAACTCTTCCCGGCCGCCGCCCTCGCCCTCGTCTTTGCCCTCTCGGTAGCTTGTCTCCCGCATCTTCGGAGGGCCAAACAGTTTTACGCCGAAGGCCAGGATCAGGCCCGAACGTTCCGTACGGAGGCCGCCGTCGCGTCCTGGAAGAGGGCCCTCGACGAAGCCGAGCGCGAGTGCCGCCGGAAACCCTCGGCCCAGGCTTTCACGATCAAAGGCTTGGCCGAAACGAACCTCGGTCGGTGGCGGGAGGCGGAGGCCAGTTTTCTCAAGGCCTTCAGCCTGGGATTCGAACCGGGCGAAGCGTGGGCTTCCGACGCCGCTCTCGCCGGCCTCGCGGCGTCTTTCGAGGAACTGGGCCTCGAAGCCCCAGCCCTCCGGATTTACGCCCAACTTCTCGACAAGTCCGCCTTCAAGCCCGTCCTGATGACGGCCGCCGAAAGGCGGACGAACCTCATCCTGGCCCGGGCCGCCGGCTCGGATCCCGAGGAAAGGGCCCGGACCCTGACGGGGCTCCTGAAAACACTCGACCGGCTCCTCGACCGCGACTTCGCTTGCGGCCTCACCCATTACCTCCACGCGCAGGTCGACGGCCACCTCGGCGACCTCCGCCGGTCCTACGAGGAAGCCGTCATCGCCCGCGAGCTCGGCCTATCCTCGGAAAAAATGTCGCGCGACAACGACAACCAGCTCGTTTACTGTTATGATAAGCTCAAAGAAACCCTCCCGGAGGCCGAGTCGAAGGCTTTCGCCGCGGCCCACTCCGGATGGACGAAGAAATGGGGCTGGCGGGACGCCCGAACGCCGGCCTGGAAGAAAGAGTGACCCATGTTGCCGACCATCGCCTGGCGCGGCCGTTCCGTTATCATGATCGACCAGCGGAAGCTCCCCGGCCAGGAGACATACGTCCGTTGCAGCACCTACATCCAAGTGGCCCAGGCCATCGAGAAGATGGTCATCCGCGGGGCGCCGGCCATCGGCATCGCCGCGGCCTACGGCCTTGCCCTGGGCGCGATGGCCATGAACGCGGGGACGGGCCTGTCGCTCGACCGTGAATTCGAGAAGATCTACCAGCGGCTCGAGCGGACGCGGCCCACGGCCCGGAACCTCTTCTGGGCCCTGGAGCGGATGAAGGCGGTCTACGAGCGCACCCGGCAGCACGGCCTGCGGGCCATCCGATCGGCCCTGCTCGAAGAGGCCAAGGCGATCGAACGCGAGGACTCGGTGACGAACCGGGCCATCGGCCGTCACGGCCAGGCCCTCCTCCGCGACGGCTGGACCATCCTGACCCACTGCAACGCCGGGGGGTTGGCCACGGCCGAATACGGCACGGCGCTCGGCGTTATCCGGGCCGCCGTCGCCGAAGGCAAGAGGGTCCGGGTCTTCGCCGACGAGACCCGGCCCTTTCTGCAGGGCGCCCGCCTGACCGTCTGGGAACTCGACAAGGACGGCGTCCCGGTCGTCCTCATCACCGACAGCATGGCCGGCTGGTTCCTGCGGCGCGGGGATGTCGACGCGGTCATCGTCGGCGCCGACCGCGTCGCCCGCAACGGCGACACCGCCAACAAGATCGGGACGTATTCGCTGGCCGTCCTGGCCAAGGAGAACGGCGTGCCGTTCTATGTCGCGGCGCCCATGAGCACGATCGACCCGACGATCGCCGACGGCGGCGGCATCCCCATCGAGGAGCGAAGCCCCGACGAGGTCCGCGAGGTCGTTGGCCACCTGGTCACGCTTCCTTACGCCGAGGTCCGCAATCCGGCCTTCGACGTCACTCCGGCCGCTTACATCACGGCCATCATCACCGAGCGGGGGGTCTGCCGCCCGCCCTTCGAAAAAAGCCTCAGATGAACGGGGAAGCCTGGAAAAATTGGCGCCGATCCACTGAAGACCGAAAGGACCCCTGAGACGATAAGAAGGGCAAGAAGCGCGATCGTCGCCGGGACCTTCTGCGTCCTCCTGGGGACCGCGTCCCCGGCTTGGCGCGGCGGCCAAGAGGAGGCGCTCGTCGGCTACCTCTCGAAAGACAAGATCGTCGCGCTCGCGACCGCAGCCGACGGCTCTTTCGCGTCATTCGCGCCTTCGCTGACCGCCCTGGCTACTCTCGTCACTCTGGTCGACCCGGTCCACGTCCGGATGTTCCTGGTTGCTTCACGACCGGACGACCTCAAGCTCGCCGGGGCCATCGGCCGGGCATTCGAAGCGACGGGAAACACCGTGCTCTCCGCGGAGTTCATCGGTGTCGCAAAGGACCTGGCCGAGCCGGCCGCCATCATCGCCGAAAACGGCGTCACGGAAGTTCCCGAAGTTATCGTCTACTGGCTGGGCGTCGAGGTCGGCCGGCTTCACCCCAAGGCCGGAGCCGTGATCGAGGAGGACCTGGCGGCTTTCATCCAGCAGTCCCGGGCCCAGATCGCCCAGGAGATGCTCCTCGACAACGAATTCTTCAGGAACACCTTCCACTCGGACCTGCCCCTCGACTGCAAGCGCTGTCACATCCCGCCGACGGACCGGCGCTCTTATTGACTTTCGGCCCGAACAGCCCGCGCGCTTCCCGCGCCTTCTCCGCTCCCCAGGCCCTCAACTTGTCGCCGTGGTAGTAGAGGACCGGGATGACGATGAGGATGAGGAGCGTCGAGGTCGTCAGGCCGCCCACCGTGCAGAGCGCCAGCGACGACCAGATCTGCCGCTTGTTCGCCCCGGAATCGATGAGGAGGAGCGGCAACATGCCGAAGACCGTCGTCGCCGTGGTCATGAAGATCGGCCGGACCCTGTCTCTCGTGCCCCGGACGATAGCCTCTAGAAGCCCCAATCCCTGTCTTCGCCTCAGGTTGATGTGGTCGACGAGCAGGATGGCGTTGTTGACGACGATGCCCGAAAGAAGGATGACCCCGATATAGGCCGTCGGGTCGAACGGCGCCTTGGCCACGACGAAGGCGACGAAGACCCCGATGAGCGAGAGCGGCACGGCCAGGAGGATGAAGAAGGGCAGGATGAAGGACTCGTAGAGCGCGGCCAGGATCATGTAGATGATGACCAGGGCGACGGCGATGGCGAAGTTGATCTGCTTCTGCTCCTCCTCGGTCACGTATCCCTGTTCGTCGAGCGTCGCCGAAAAGCCGGGCGGCAGGTGAAGCGAGGCAAAGACGGCCTTGCGGTAGCGCTCCTCGGCCTTCGACGGGCCGCGGAATTCCCACATGATCGTCTGCTGGAACTGCTGGTTCTCGCGGTCGATCGACCCGGCGATGGGGACCTCATCGAACGAGACGATCTCGCCGAGCCGGAGATATTCACCCGCGCGCGTCTGGATGAGGGTCTCGCGCAGGCCGCGCATGTCGAGCGTTGACGCCTCGGGGAACTTGACCGAAACGGTGATGTCCTTCCCGCCCGTCCGGATCCTGGCCGGCGTGCCGAAGTCTCCCTGGATCATCGTCTGGAGGTGGAAGTAGAGGTAAGCCGGATCGATGTCGTAGCGGCGGAGCGCGGCCTTATCGATCTTGAGGATGTCCTCGAGCGTGTCGCCCCGCCACCAGCCGTATCGGCTGGAAACGGTCCGGACCTCCTTGATGCGCGGATTGCGCCGCAGGGTCTTTTCCAGGTCGGCGATTATCTCCTTCAGTTTCTTGAGATTATAGCCGAAAAACTTGATCCGCGAGCTGTAATAGGTTCCGGCGCCCATGCTCGACGAGTACCACTGGGGGTCGAAACCCGAGACGCTGATGTCGATGCCGGCGAACTGGGTGGCCAGCTGGATGAGCTCCTCCTTCAGGGCGTAGGGCCGGTAGGACTTTTCGATATCCGGCGGGAAGCCGATGATGGCCTGGGCGTTCTCGGACTGGATGCGGACGTTCATCTCCTTGGCGCAGTCCTGGGCCATGACCCTGTCCTCGAAGGCCCGGATGGTCTCGTCGGTCCGGGCGATGTCGGTCCCGGGCGGCATGCCGATACGGACATAGAGGTACTCCTTGGAGTACCAGGAATACCAGCGGCCGATCGTGACCTCGGCCCGGAACCAGCGATAGGCCCCGAAGAGAAGGGCGGCGACGACGAGCAGGACCTCGACGGGATGGCGCATGAGGACGCCGAGAGTCTTCTCGAACCGCGGGCTTCTCTTCTCTTCGGCGCCCGCCGTCTTCCGCTTCTCGATGAGCCGCGGGCTGAGGGCGGGGATGAGGGAGAAGGAGACGAGAAGCGAGGCGGCCATGGCCGAGGCGATGACGATGGCCAGGGGCAGGTAGTAGATCTTGAGCTTGCCTTGGAAGAAGGGAAAGCTGAAGAAGACGGCCATCGTCGTCAGCGTCGAGGCCAGGACGGCGACGAAGACCTCCTTGGGCCCCTGGATGGCCGCCTCTTGCGGTTCCATTCCCCTCTCCCGCAGGCGGAGGATGTTCTCGAAGACGACGATGGAGTTGTCGACGAACATGCCGAAGCCCAGGGCCAGCGCCCCGAGGGTCAGCATGTTGAGCGAGATCTTAAAGACGTAGATGAGGTTGAAGGTGATGACGATGGAGAAGGCGATCGAGGACAGGATGAGGAGGGACGGCCGGACGCGGCGGAGGACGACGAAGATCATGGCGAAGACGATGATGGTGATCAGCCCGGCGAGGAGGGCGAGGTCGTTGAGGTTCTTGCGGATCTCCTCGCTCTCGTCGTCGACGCTCTTGAAGACGAGGTTGGGGGGCAGATCCCTCTTGACCTCCTCGAGCTTGCGCTTGACGTCGCCGGCGACGCGGAGGGTGTTCGCGCCGCGCTCCTTGGACACGGTCAGGCTGACTGTGGGCTGGCCGTTGATGCGGTGGATCGTGCGGATGTCGGCGTAGGTCACTTCGACCGAGGCGATGTCCTTGACCAGGATCGGGTTCTCCCCGGAATAGGCGACGACCGTCTCCTCGAGCTCGGCCAGGCTGTCGATCCGGTCGGCGAACTTGAACAGGAACTCCTGGTTCCCCTTCCGGACGCGGCCGGTGGGATAGGTCCCGAGCCGGGCGCCGATGGCCGCGTTGACCGTGTAGGGGTGAAGGCCGTAGGCCTTGACCTTGCCCTTGTCGAGGACGACCCGGATCTCAGGCTCCGACCCCCCCGCGACCTCGACGCCGGAGACGCCCCGGACCGAGCCGAGGCCGATCTCGAGCTTCTCCTTGACGAGCTCCTGGAGCCCGTAGTCGCCCGAGATCGTGTATTCGAGGAAGGGGCGGACCCGGAAGTCCTCGGGGATGTAGGGCTGGACGACCGGACGGATCCGGGGCGGCAGGAGTATCCGGGCTTTTGTCAGCTCCTCGCGCAGGGCGAGTGTCGCGAACTCCATGTCCGTCTTGGGGTCGAACTCCAGCGTGATCCGGGACTGCCCGATCTCGGAGGTCGAGGTCATCTTGACGATGCCCTTGACGGTCGAACAGGCCTCCTCGAGAGGCGCCGTGACCTGGGTCTGGACGACCTCGGGAGGCACGCCGTACCAGCTTGTGACGACGTCGACCATCGGGTAGCTCTCCTTCGGCGCGAGCTCGATCGGCGTGTTGAAGAAGGAGTAGACGCCCGTCGCGAGCAGGGCCAGGAAGGCCATGGCCGTGGCCACGGGGCGGTCGATGAAGACCTTCATCGCTTTTTCTGCTCCGCCCACTCGTAGATGATCGGGATGAGGATGAGGGTCATGAAGGTCGAGAAGGTCAACCCGCCGATGACGACGATGGCCAGGGGCTGCATGAGCTCCGCGCCCCTCTCGAGGGCCAGGGCCATGGGGACGAGGCCGATGAGCGTGGTCCCCGTCGACATCAGGATGGGCCTCAGCCGGACGTGGCTGCCCTCCTCGACGGCCTCGCGGAGTCCCATGCCGCCCCGCCGGAGCTGGTTCGTGTAGTCGATCTTGACCGTGGCGTTGTCGACGACGATGCCAATGAGGACGACCATGCCGATGATGGAGATGACGTTGAACGTCTGGCCGGTGAGGAGCAGGGCGATGATCGCTCCGGCCGCGCCCATCGGCAGGGTGAACATGACGATGAGCGGGTGGAGGAGGGACTCGAACTGGGCGGCCATGATCATGTACGTGAGCAGGGTGGCCAGCAGGAGGGCCAGGACAAGGCTCCGGAAGGACTGGCTCATCTCCTCACGTTCGCCGCTCCAGCCGACGCGGTAGTCGGTCGGAAGGCGAAGAATGGCGATGGCCTTCTCGACGGCCGGCGTGACCTGGCTGATCTTTCGCACCTTGAGGTTCGCCGTCACCAGGACCTCCCTCTGCTGGTTCTCGCGGCGGATCTCGCGCGGGCCGCGGACGACTTCGTAGGAGACGAGGTCCCGGAGAGGAACGAGCCGGCCCTCGAAGGGCAGGGTCTCGCCGAGAAGAGCCTCGATATTCTGCCGGGAGGCGTCCTCGAGGCGGACCAGGATGTCGTACTTCTTTTCCATTTCCCGGAACTGGGTGGCCACCCGGCCGCGCACGGCGCTGACCAGAAAATCGCCGATTGCCGAGGGCGTCAGGCCCGGGTATCTCTTGATGGCCTCCTTGTCGACCGTGACCTTGAACTCCGGCTTGCCCTCGCCGATATTGGTGGCCAGGTCGGCGATGCCCGGGATCCCCGAGAGCCGGCCGACGAGGTCTTCTGAAATTTCCTTGAGGCGGTCGAGGTCCTTGCCCTTGACCTTGAGCCCCACTTCGCCCGCGGACAGGGCCAGGAACTGACTGATGGTCGACTGCTCGCGGACGATCGTGTAGGCGATGTCGGGGAACTGGGCCAGGCGGGCCCGCATGACGTCGAGGACGCCCTCGAGCTGTTTGGGGTTCTCGACCTCGACGAAGACGCGGGCGGAGTTGACGGAAATGTTCGGGTCCGCGCTCTCCATACCGCTGACGATGCCGACCTGGGACAGCACGGTCCGGACGGACGCGAGGCCGCGGAGGCGGCCTTCGAGCATGACCGCCATCTCGGTCGTCTGCTCGAAGGAGAAGTCGACGGGCATCTTGAGGTCGAGCTCGAAGGTATTCGTTTCCATGCGCGGCATGAGCTCGCGGCGGATGAGGCCGCCCAGGGCGAAGGTGACGACGAAGAAGACGAGCGTCCAGGCCATGACCCGGCCCTTGTGGTCGAGGCTCCAGGTCAGGAACCGTTGGTACCAGGCGATGAACCGACCGTAGGCCGCGTTAAAGGCCGAGAAGACCGCCTTGAGGACCGGCCGGAAGGGCAATCCGAGATAGTGGAAAATGAAGGCGAAGAGCTGGACGATGAAGCTCGCAAGGAAGTTCAGGACGAAGCCGACGCCTTTGAACACGGCATAGAGAGGCCGCTCCGCGACCGGGAATTTCTTGAGCCCCCAGGTCCACTTCCAGCGTCCCTCGGTGCCGACGCCGAAGTCGAACGTCCTCGACTGGAGCGTGCCGATGAGGGTCAGCGAGACGAGAAGCGAAGCGAGGAGGGCGAAGGTGACCGTCAGGGCCGTGTCCTTGAACAGTTGGCCGGCGACGCCGCGGACGTAGATGACCGGCAGGAAGACGACGATCGTCGTCAGGGCGGTTGATACGACGGCCGGGCCGACCTCTTTCGTCCCGATATAGGCCGCCTCTTTCAGGCCCTTGCCCAGGCTGCGGTGGCGGAAGATATTCTCCGAGACGACGACGGCGCAGTCGTCGAGCATGCCCACCGCCAGAGCCAGGCCGCCGAGCGACATGATGTTGAGGGTGATGTTGCCGAAGAAGAGCAGGCTGAACGTGCCGATGACCGAGATGGGGATGACCGTGCCGATGATGAGCGGGGTTTTCCACTCCTGGAGGAAGATGAACAGGGTCAGGAAAGCGAGGATCGCGCCCTGGATGAGCTCGTCCTTGACCGCGCCGATGGCGTCCTCGATCGTCTTGGCCTGCTCGCTGACGACGCTCAGCGCGACGCCCGGGTTCTCCTTGCGGATCTGGTCGATGACCTCGCGGGCGAGCTTTGTGATCTTGACCGTGTTGGCCCCGGATTCCTTGCGGACGAGGAGGCCGATGCTCTCGGCGCCGTCGAGGCGGGTCATGCCCTGCCGCTCCTTGATCCCGTCGCGGACCGTGGCCACGTCGCGGAGCCGGACGACGCCGCCCTCCTTGGTGACCTTGAGGCTGATCTCGCCGATCTCGTCGAGCGACTCGAACTCGCCGACGACGCGGAGGGCGTACTTGAACGTCCCCTTGCGGATCGTCCCGCCCTGGAGGTTGCGGTTGAAGGCGTCGACGCGACGCGCGACGTCCTCGACCGTGAGCCCGTAGAGGGCGAGCTTGCGCGGATCGGCCTCGACCTGGATCTCGCGCTCTACGCCGCCGGTCGTCTCGGCCGAGCCGACGCCCTCGATCTGCTCGAGGCGCGGCTTGACCAGCTCCTCGGCGAACTCCTTGAGCTCGAGAAGGCTCCGGTCGCCCGTGACGGCCAGGGTCATGATCGGCCGGCTCTGGGGGTCGAGCGGGATGATGGTCGGGCTCTCGGCGTCGTCGGGGAAGCGGTCCTTGGCGTTGTCGAGCTGTTCCCGGGTGTGGAGCATGGTGAAGTCCATGTTCGTTCCCCAGTCGAACTCGAGGGTCAGGAGCGAGACGCCTTCCTTCGACACCGACTCGACGCGGCGGAGCCCGGGGATGCGGCTGACGGCGGACTCGAGGGGGGCAGAGATGAGCGTCTCGACCTCCTCGGGTGCGACGCCGGGGTAGTTGGTGATGACCGACAGGCGCGGGTAGCTGATGTCGGGCAGGAGGTCGACGGAAAGCTCCCGGAGGGAAACGGCGCCGAGGAGGATGACGGCGATATAGAACATGGACATCGTCACCGGCCGGTCGACGGCCATGCGGGCGAGCTTCATTGTCCCTTGCTTCGGGCGTCGGGGTTAATCGACAATGCTGACCCTGGTGTCGTGGGCCAGGGTGATGTGGCCTTCGACGATGACGGTGTCGCCCGCGGAGACGCCCCAGCCCGGCTCCTTGCCGGGCAGGACCTCGGCGAAGCGCTCGTTCTCGAGGCCGACCTCGATATAGCGCCACTTGGCCAGGCCCCCCTCGACGGCGAAGACGAGCTTGCGGCCGCCGCGGACGAGGACGGCAAGCTGGGGGACGAGCAGCCGGTGCTTGAAGATCTCGGTCGGGAACTCGACCTCGGCGTGCATGCCCGGCTTGATCTCTTCGGACAGATTGTCCATGGCGACGTGGACGGCGCAGGTCTTGTCCTCGGCGTTGATGACCGGGCTGACGGCCTCGATCCGTCCCTTGAAAGCCCGACCGGGGAAGGCGCTGAAGAGGATGTCGACCTCGCGGCCGGCGACGACCTTGCCGACCTCGCTCTCGAGAACCTGGGCCTTGACCTTGATGCGGCTGATGTCGACAAGGGTGAAAAGCTCGCGGCCGGCGTCGAGACGTTCTTTCGGCGAGAGCTTGATGTCCGTGACGATCCCGGCGAAGGGGGCGCGGATACGGGTTTTCTCGACGTCTATGCGGGCGATCTTGACGTCGACATCGGCCTGAGTCAGGCCCTTTGTCGAGGCCATGACCTCGTCCTTCTTGCGGCCGGCGTCGATCAGGGCGAGTTCGTAGTCGGCCTGGGCTTTTTCCAGGTCGGCCTGGGAGACGAGGCCCTTCTTGAAGGCTTCGGAGGCGCGCTCGTAGTCGGCCTGGGCCTTATCGAGCTTGTCGATGAGGCCCGGGGCCGGTTGCTGGTCGGTCGTGGAGAACTGCTTTTCGAGGAAAAGCTCCGACAGGAAACGGAGCCGCTGGGCTTCGAGCTTTTCAAGACGGAGACGGAATTCACGGTCATCGAGCTCGACGAGCAGGTCGCCTTCGCGGACATGGCGGCCTTCGGCAGCGTAAAGGTTCCTGACGATCCCGCCGACCTCGGCCTTCATGGCGATGCGCTTTTCGGTGTAGGCCTCGCCGGGCGATTTGAGGGTCATGACCAGGTCTCCCTTGATCGCTTTGGCGACCTTGACGGGAAGCGGGACGGCTTCGACCTTCTGGTCGGGGGCGGTGGCGGTGCTTTCGCCGGAGGCCCCGGCCTTGCCAGGACCGGGACTGCCGGTTTCCAGCACCGGCACTGCAAAGCCGGTGGGAAGCCCGGCCTCGGCCGAAGCGTTTTTCGCCTGATTTTCAGGTTTGGCGGGGGCCTTGTCGAGGACGAGAAAATATACGCCGGCGGCGGCCAGAACGAGGAGCAGAAAACCACCTAGGGCGGCTTTGGGGATGCGCATGGTCCACCTCTCTAGAAAAGGACAGCGGCAAGGCCGGGATTTTCCCATGGGCCCAAAAAAAGATTCTTCTCCCGTTTCTGTTAGAATAGGCGGGAAAGGTCGTTTTCCGTGCTTGTCCTGGCTATCGAAACTTCGTGCGACGAAACGTCCGTGGCCGTCCTCCGCGCTCCGAATGGGGACCGTCCCCATGGGGGCCGTCCCTCTTTGGCCCCCATGGGGGCTGTCCCTCTTGACGGGCGTTCCGCGGCCCCCGAGGTCCTGAGCAACATCGTCCTTTCCCAAGACGAGGTCCACGCGCCGTACGGCGGCGTTGTCCCGGAACTCGCCTCGCGCCAGCACATCAAGACGATCGCGGCCATCGTCGGCGAGGCGCTGACCCGGGCCGGCGTCGGGCTCGAAAAGATAGACCTCTACGCCGTGACCCAAGGCCCCGGGCTTATCGGCTCGCTTCTCATCGGCCTGTCCTTCGCCAAGGGTTTGGCCTACTATCACAAGAAACCGCTCGTCGGCGCCGACCACCTCGAGGCCCATCTCGAAGCGTGTTTTCTCGAAAACCCCGGCATCGAGTATCCCGTCCTGGGGCTCCTCGTCTCCGGCGGGCATACGGCGCTCTATTTGATAGAAGAACCACTCTCCTACAAGCTTCTCGGCAAGACGCGCGACGATGCGGCGGGGGAGGCTTTGGATAAAATCGCCAAGTTCCTCGGCCTCGGCTATCCCGGCGGGCCGGTCATCGAGAAGCTCGGCCGGTTGGGCAACCCCAAGGCATTTCCTTTCGCCGTACCGCGGACGAAGGACCGGAGCCTCGATTTCAGCTTCAGCGGGCTCAAGACTGCGGCCCTGAAGCACATCCGTGAACATGGGATCGCCAAGGACGATGCGCGCCTCCCCGATTTCCTGGCCAGCTTCGAAGAGGTCATCGCCCGGACCCTTGTTGATAACCTTCGCCGTGCCGCCGATGCGGTCCAACCCCGGTCGCTCGTCCTCTGCGGCGGCGTGGCCCGCAATACGAGACTGCGGGCGCGCTTTCAGGATTTCGCCCGTGAGGCCGGGCTACCCGCCTACATTCCTTCCCCGAAACTCTGCACGGACAACGCGGCCATGGTCGGCGCCCTGGCCCTCAAGAAGTTCGCCCGCCGCCCTGACCTGGCCACGGGCCTCGATCTCGACGCCTATGCCCGTTAAATCGGGGACACAATACCAATTTTCGAATTAGCCTTGAGTCGGACTTGACTTCAGCATCCAAATGAATCATATTATGAATTGATATGAATTAACTAATGAATCACATTTGAGGCAGGGTAAGCATGAAATCAATCAGTGTCCACGGAATCGACGAAGAAATAGAAAAAGCGATCAAGGAGCGAGCAAAAAACGAGGAGAAAAGCGTCAATAAGGTTGTGAAAGAGCTGATCGCCAAGGCACTCGGCATGGGCGAAAAGCAGCCCGACAACCGGGCGGAGTTCGCGGACCTGTGCGGTGTTTGGACCGAGGCGGAAGCGTCTGAATTCATGGAACTCATAGCCGACCTCGAGACCGTGGACGCGAAGGACTGGCAATGAGAGCCGTCCTCCTCGATACGAATGCTTATGTCCGATTTCTAGCCGGCGACGAGAGAGTGCTGGGCTGTCTTGCTCATGCCGACCGCGTCCATATGTCCGTGTTCGTTCTGGGGGAACTCGTCGCCGGGTTTCGCGCGGGAACCCGCGAAAAACAGAACAGGCAAGTCCTCGACCGCTTCCTAGCCAAGCCCGGCGTCGAAGTTCTCGATGCGACGCGTGAGACAGCTGAGTATTTTGGGTTGATCAAGGTGGCGCTCAAGAAAGCCGGCCGACCGATCCCTCTCAACGACGTCTGGATCGCCGCCCACGCGCTCGAGACTGGGGCCGTTCTCGTTACCTTCGATACGCACTTCGCCGCCGTTCCCGGCCTGCGAACTTGGGACGAGCTTGGTTAATACGGAAATTGGTATTGTGTCTCCGAATTAGCGGACGTCGTACTTGAGAAACGAGACATAGGCCAGGACGAAGAAGACGAGCCCGTAGCCGAGAAGCAATACGAACCCCGGCAAGGCCGCCTGAACCCGGACGCCGAGCGCCTCCTCGGTGTAGACGAACCGGGGCCGATCGCTCATGTCCACCGGCGTGTTCCACCAGTCCGTCGCCGGGTCTTTGGCCTGCAGCTCGGCGATCCTTTTCTGCGCATAGTCCCAGAAAGCCCGGTCCCAGACTCCGCTTATCCGGCCGAAGTAAGCTTCGTTCCTCAAGCCCGTGGAAGACAGGTCCGTGGCTAAATAGGTGAATACGGAGAGCGGCGAGGCCATGGAGATCAGCCGGGCCAGCGTGGTCTGGGCCTCCTCCTTCAACCTCGCGGCCTTCCTGATGGCGTCGATCTTTTCACCCTGGACCCGGTTGGCTTCGTCCCAGGCGCCTTGGACGGCTTTGGTCGCCGCCTCGAAGGCTTCGCGCGCGGCCGGGTCCCGCTCCATCAGCCGTTTCTTGTCGGCCTCGGACAGGCGCTCGTTCAGGACCGGGTATTTCGCGACAAGCCCGCGCATCCGTTCCGCCTGGAGCTTGTTGCCGAGGGCGTCCCTCTCCGTGTCCCCCAGCCGTTCGGCCTCCCTGTCGACTTGGATCCGGGACGGCGTCGGCGAGAGGAAAGAGGCGATATAAGGACTCAGGCTCGGGACGACAAGCACGAGGAGGACCCAGACGAGGAGCGAGGTCATGATCGAGGCTGAGCTCGAGTGATGGCGCGAGGAGATGAAGACGCCGAGGCCGTAGAAGAGCATGACGTAGAGCGCTGTGCCCAGTGTGACCAGGGCCAGGGCGACCCAGTCCGGCCCCTTCCAGTCGACGCCCGGGTGGACGAGGATGACGAGCAGTCCGAGGATGAGCGACAGCAGGAAGGGGACGAGAAGCGTCAGCCCGCCGCCGGCCACCTTGGCCAGGATAACCTTGGGCCGGGCGAGGCCGTTGGCCAGCGCGAGCTTCAGGGTGCCGTCCTCCTTTTCGCCGCTGACCGCGTCATAGGCGAAGATCAGGGCGACGAGGCTCATGAGGATGGTGACGATGAAGACGAGGTCGACAAGCGGAAACATGACAGGCAGGGGGTCGTTGTCGAACTCCCCCAGGTTGATGTCCGTCGCGAGGCCCCGGACGAGGGCGTGGAAGGGGATGGGGGCCGGCGTCGCCTGGAGGATGTTGCCGATCCGGTTGAAGTGGGCGTAGCTCCTCAGGTAGGTTTCGATTTCGGCCTGGCGGAGCGAGGCATCGTCGATTCTCTTCAGGTAATCGTTGGTCAGGACGAAGGTCGCGACCGGCACGACGACCAGGAGCAGGACCAGGGTGACGATGAAACGGAAGGAGAGGATGTGCCCCAGGACCTCTTTCTTGACGACGGTTGCGATCATGGCTCCTCCAACCCCTTTTCAGCGGACGTCGTATCTCACAAAGGCGAGATAGCTCAGGGCGAAAAAGAGGATGCCGAAAGCGGCGAGCCAGGCCGTGTCGAAAAGCGCTCCCCTGGCCAAGACGCGGCCGAGCGGCCGGTAACGGTAGAGGAACGCCGGATACTCCGAGCTCTTCAGGTCCGGGGAGGCGAGCCTCTTCCCGAGCACGGCGTTTTTATACCGGACGACCTCGCTTTTGAAAGCGCCTTCCTCGCCGATCCCCGTGCCGGCAATTTCGGTCACGGCGTAGACGAAGCTGGCCACCGGCGAAACGCGGTTGATATTCTTCGAAAGATTGACCAGCCGGTCGAACTTGACCCTGTAATCCGCCTCGAGGGCGTCGTTTTCGGCGCTGATCGTCCTGATGTGCGAGGGCATGTCCCCTTGGCCCTTGATGCGAAGGAGGATTTCCCGCGTCCAGACCTGCTCGCGCTTCTCGCTCAAAGCCCGGACCGAAGGGACGTCGACGACCTGCCGGGCGATGAGCGTGCCCAGGTTTGGGAGGATGAAGACGAGGAGCGCCCAGATGAACAGGAGGATGACGATCGAGCTCGACGCCCGCCGGGTCAGCGTCGAAATAAGGATCCCAAGGCTCAGGAAAAAGGCGATGTAGACGAGCGTCAGGGCGAGGATGAAGCCCAGCCTGAGCACCTGGTCCGAGGAGAAACGGATGTCCGGATCGAGCCCCAGGACGGCGATGCCGAGCGTCGTCACCAGCAGGAAGGGGACGGCCAGGCTGAGGAAGTTGCCGGCCCATTTGCCGATCAGGATCGTGGAGCGGGAGGTCTGGTTGGCCAGCATCTGGCGGAGAGTGCCGGCCTCTTTCTCGCGGCTGACCTGGTCGAACCCGAAGAGCAGGGCGACGAGCGAGAGGACGACCCGGACGACGTAGAGGAAATCGGGTGTCGGGAAAAAAGCGAAGACGGTGTTCCCCGATTTCTGTCCGGCGCGGACGGAGATCCCGGTCGGGCCGACTTCGAAGGACCGGGCCATGGCCTCGTCGAGACCCTTGGCGAAGATCGAAAGCGGGTTCGGCGGATTGACGGCGACGGGCTCGCCGGGCTTGGGCCGGATGAGACTGTAGTCGGCCAGCCGTTCCTTGTAATCCCGGGTCATGACGAAAAAGCTCGTGGCGATGAGGACGGCTGCGAGCAGGATGACGACGTAGAACTTGTAGCTGAGGAGGTTTGCCAGGATCTCCTTGCGGGCGATCGTCCACGTCATTGCGGCCCTTGTCTCAGGCCGCCGCCTGCTCGGCAGACTTCATGTAGTCGATATAGATCTTGTTCAGGTCTTCGTGCTGGAGCTCCTCGCGGGTCCGCTCCATGACCAGCCGGCCCTCCCTCATGATCCCGACGCGGTCGCCGATCTCCTTGGCCCGGAAGATGTCGTGGGTCGAC
>JBGOYY010000037.1:0-26664 GCA_041479905.1 Candidatus Aminicenantia bacterium | reverse complement strand
TCGATCGTCGTCTTCCCCCAGCTCTCCGACATCCAGAAGGCCTTCCCCAACCTCAACCCGGCCCTCCTCGGCCACGACATCGCCTACCCGGCCATGCTCAAGTTCCTGCCCGTCGGCTTCATCGGCCTGATGGTCGGCGGCTTGATCGCGGCCAACTCCTCGACCAACCTGACCCACCTCAACTGGGGCGCTTCCTACCTCGTCCACGATTTCTACCGGCGCTTTATCAAGAAGGACGCGACCGAGAAGCATTACGTCATGGTTGGACGCCTGGCCACGATCGTCCTGTTCGTATCGGCCGGCGCGCTCGTCTTCGTCCTGGACACGGCCAAGGACAGCTTCGACATCATGCTCCAGATCGGGGCGGGCACGGGACTCCTCTACCTCGTCCGTTGGTTCTGGTGGCGGGTCAATGCCTGGTGCGAAGTCAACGCCATGATCAGCTCCTTCGCCTTCTCCCTCCTCATCCTCGTCCTGCGCAAGTTCGGGATCATCATCCCGACGCACTACGCCCTCATCCTGACGGTCGCGGTGACGACGATCAGCTGGATGCTGACAGCTTTCCTCGGCCCCCAAACCGACCGCCAGACCCTGATCGCTTTCTACAAGAAAGTCCGCCCCTTCGGCCCGGGCTGGAAGGCGGTCCGGAAAGAAGCGGGCATCTCCGAGGCCGAGGCCAGGGCCCCCGGCGAGAGCTTCCCCTTGGCCCTCGTCGGCTGGGTCTCGGGATCGCTGACCATATGGTCGGCCCTGTTCATGGTCGGCAATTTCCTCTACGGCCGCACGACCTACGCCCTCGTGCTTCTGGGGGTCTTCATCGCGAGCGGCCTCGTCCTGATCCGGGTCGTCAACCGGCTCTGGGCCAAGAGCCCGGCTGAGGCGAAAACCCAGGCAACGACCTGAGCTGACTTCTCAGAAACCGGCGTTGAAGACGGGCAGGACCTTGAGTCCCTTGGGGTTGTCGCGGACGATATTGACGACGCCGATCTGGACGCCCTTTTCAATCTTCCAAGCGTAGTTGACGATACCGATCGATAGGCCGTTGAGCGTGCCCCGAATGTGATTGAAGGAACTGACCGCGAGGCCGGTCAGCCGGCCGCCCTTTTCGACCCGGATCATCGCGCCGCCGACAAAAACGCCCTTGAGGTTTTCCCCGTCGACGCCGATGCCGCCGACGACAAGGCCTCGGACGACCGGCGCGCCCGCGGCGAGGCCGCAGATGACGACACCCTTCATCATCTTGCCGGCCCCAGCCCCGAGGCCGGCAATGGCGATCCCGGTGAAGTTCTCGCCACAGCCAACGCCCAGACCGCCGACTGCGATGCCTGTCAGGTTCTCGCCGGCGCCGACACCCAAGCCCCCGATCGCGAGACCTTTGAGGTTTCCGCCGGCCCCCACGCCGAGGCCGCCGAAACACAGCCCTGTGACATTTTCCCCGGCTCCGACGCCGACCCCGCCGAAGCTTATCCCGGCGAGGTCTTCTCCGGCGCCGATGCCGATGCCGCCGAAGTTGAGACCTCTGATATTCTCGCCCGCGCCGACGCCCAGCCCGCCGATATTGATCCCGGTCAGGTTTTTATCTGCCGAGGTCCCCAAAACTCCGAGCTGGATGCCCCGGACCTGGCCGCCGCCGGGAATGAGGCCCAACGAAAGGCCGGTGACGACGGCCTCCTTGTTGTCCTTGCGCGGCATCCACAGGGTGATGTTGACGCCCGTGACTTGCCGCACACGGCTGTCCCTGAAGTTGAAACGGAGGCCGCTCCAATCCTTCGAGTTCCCAAAGCTAATGCCCCATTTCTTCGAGGGAATATCCAGGCTTTGGGCGAACAGGGAATGGCTGAAAATGACGGCCACGACAAGGAAAAGCCCAATCCGTGTTCTCCGATGGGCCGTCGGTCGTCTTGTTTCGATCATGGGCCGCTCCTCGACGCGAAATCGGCAGAAATCTCCTGCGCATTATATTTAACGATGGCGAGCCGTGTAAAGTTCACCCGACCCGCGACAAGGACGCGAAGAAGGGGTGCAAAACCTCGGATTGACTCGGCCCGGCGAACTCCGTATATTGAGGAGCGGATCTCCCCCAAATTCCGGAATCCGGAGGGAACGATGTCTCAAACCCCGCAAAAAACGAACTGGGGCCCGGTCCTCGTCCTGGGCGGCCTCTGGGGACTCTCCGAAGCGGCGCTCGGCATGTACCTGCGCCAGTGCGCTTCGACCGTCTCCGGCTCGCTGATGACGGGCGCGGCTCTCTTCTTTCTGGCCGCGGCCTGGGCGGTTTCGCCCCGCGTCAAGACGGCGGCCCTGATGGTCGTCATCGCCTTGGGCTTCAAGCTCTTCGACGCCCTGCTCCTCGGCCTGCCGGTCCTTAGCGGCGCCATCGGCAACCCCGTCTTCGCCATCGTCATGGAGGGCGCGGCCTTCGCCTTGATCGTCAGCATCATCCGCAAATCGCTCGCGGGGAAAGCCGTTGGGCAAGGGCTCGCCGGAGGCATGGCCGCGCTCGTCGCCGTCAACCTCTTCCCCCTGGTCAAGTTCGCGACGGGCGTCGCACCCTGTGTCGCGGGGACGTCCTATCCCCTCTCGCTCTACTACGCGCCCATCGCCGTGGCTCTGTCGGTCCTCACCGTTCCTCTGGGCTTCCGGGCCGGCGCCGTCCTCGCAGCGCTCGAAAGCCGGCCGGCTCACCTGCGCTGGGCTTCACCCGCGGTGTTGGCTCTCTCGCTCGGCGCCCTGGCCCTGCTGAGACTTCTTTGAGCCGGGTGTTTGCCGGGAGGTGACCATGGAAAAAAATCCCGACAAGAAGCACCCGGGCGGCGTCAGCCGCCGCGATTTCATCAAGGGCATGGGGACGGGTGCTCTGGGCACGGCCGTCCTGCCGCCCCTCCTCGGGCAGACGATCGCGACCAGGAAAGGCCGGGTCCCCGTCTACGACAAGAAGACGATCACGCTGACCGTCAACGGAAAGAAGGCGAGCCTCACCGTCGAGCCCAACGAAACGCTCCTCGACGTCCTGCGCGACCGTTTCGACCTCGCCGGCACGAAAAAGATCTGCGACCGGGGTGAGTGCGGCGGCTGCACGGTCCTCCTCGACGGAGCGCCCGTTTACGCCTGCATGTATCTCGCCATCCGCGCCGACGGCAAGGCCGTCAAGACGGTCGAAGGCCTGGCCGAGGGCGAGAAGCTCCACGCCGTCCAGGAGGCCTTCATCGAAAAGGACGGCTATCAGTGCGGCTTCTGCACGCCCGGCTTCCTGATGACCACCTCCGCTTTCCTCGAGAAGAATCCGGCCCCGTCCCTCGACGAGATCAAGCAGGCGCTCTCCGGCAACCTCTGCCGCTGCGGCAACTACGCCAAGATCTACGGGGCCGTCGACGCCGCGGCCAGGAAGATGAGGGGGGCCTGAGATGAATACCAAGGACTACATGGCCGAGGCCCGGGGGCAGGCTGCAAAGCCGCAGGGCCCGGTCAAGGCCATGGCCGCCAAGCCGGCTGCCCCGCCGCCAGAGGCCAAGGCCCCGGAATACAGGCACATCGGCAAGCCGACGCGCCGCATCGACGGCCGCGAGGTCGTCACCGGCCGGGCCGCATACACCCAGGACATCAAGCTCCGGGACATGCTCATCGGCAAGATCCTGCGCTCGCCCCACGCCGCGGCCGAGGTCGTTTCCATCGACCTCGCCCCGGCCCTGGCCCTGCCCGGGGTCTTGGCCGCCCTCAAGCTCGCCGAGGGCAAGGTCCGCTACGCCGGCCAGCAAGTCGCGGCCGTGGCCGCGGTCGACGAGAGAACGGCGGAGAAGGCCCTGTCCCGCATCAATGTCGAGTACAAGACCCTGCCCTACGTCGTCGATTGGGAAAAGGCCCGCGACGCGAGCGCCCCGCAGGTCCGCGACGGCAAGGGGAACGTCGAGAAGTTCAACGAGTACAGCCGGGGTGACGTCGAGAAGGGCTTCGCGGAAGCCGACGTCGTCGTCGAGCGAACCTACCGCACGGCGTTCGAGATCCACAATCCGGCGGAAACCCACGGCAGCGTCGCGTATTGGGAGGGCGACCATCTCGTCGTCTACGATTCGACACAGAACGTCCACGGCGTCCGCGACGGCCTGGCCCGGGCCCTGAAGGTGCCCGCGGCCAACGTCACGGTCATCAAGAAATACATGGGCGGCGGCTTCGGCAGCAAGCTCGGCCTCAACGAGCAAACGGTCGCCGCCGCGAACCTGGCCCGCGAAACGCGACGGCCCGTCAAGATCCTGTTGTCGCGGCGCGACAACGCCGTCTGCGTCGGCTATCGGCCCTCCTCGCTCCAAACATATAAGGTCGGGGCGAAAAAGGACGGGTCCTTGACCGCGTTCTCGCTCGTGAACTACGCGTCGGGCGGCGTCGGGGCGGGCGACGAGGTCTCGGAACCGGTCGTCGATATCTATAAGTGCCCCAACTGCAAGGTCGAGGAATTCACCGTTTTCACGAACACCGGCGCCTCGCGGGCGACGCGGGCCCCGGGCCACACCCAGGGCGCCTTCGGGCTCGAAGGCGTGATGGACGAGCTGGCCGCGGCCCTGGACATGGACCCGCTGGAGCTTCGCCAGAAAAATTACTCGACGCGGAACCTGGGCGACACGGGCCTCCCCTACTCGACCAAGGGCCTCGACATGTGCTACGAGCTCGGGGCCAAGGCCATCGGCTGGGAGCGGCGCAACCGCAAGCCCGGCGATGGGAGCGGCCCGGCGCGGCGCGGCATCGGCGTCGCTACGAGCATCTGGTTCGGCGCCGGCGTGCCGGGGACGCTGGCCGACATCGTTCTCTACCCGGACATGAGCGTCGAGGTCGTCTGCGGCACGCAGGACCTCGGCACCGGCACGCGGACCCACATGGCCGTCGTCGCGGCCGAGACGCTCGGGCTCGAGCCGAAGGACATCACGGTCAAGCTCGGCAACTCCGACTACCCCTGGGCGCCGCTCTCGGGCGGCAGTCTGACGACGCCGTCCGTGGCCCCGGCCGTGCGCGACGCCGCCCTCAAGGCGGTCGACCGGCTCAAGGCGGTCGCGGCGGCGCGGCTCAAGGTCGCGGCCGACGACGTCGCCATGGGCGACAGGAAGTTCTTCGCTAAAAGCGCGCCCGAAAAAACGGTCGCCTTCGCCGACGTCTACCGCGACCTGCGCCGGGAGACGCCCTTCCACGGCGAGAGGACCGGCTATCCGGGCGACGCGTACGCCTTCAACACGTTCGGCGCCCACTTCGCCGAGGTCGACGTGAACGTCGAGACCGGACGCATCCGAGTCCTCAAGCACGTCGCCGCCCACGACAGCGGCCAGATCATCAACAAGCTGACGGCCGAAAGCCAGGTCGTCGGAGCCGTCACCCAGGGCCTGAGCGCCGGCCTTTTCGAAGAGCGGGTCATGGACGATACGACCGGGAACCCGGTCAATCCCAACCTCCGTGATTACAAGATCGCGACCTCGCTCGACATCCCGGAGATCACGCCCATTTTCGTCGACATCGTCGATACGCGGCTGAATAATTTGGGGACGAAGGGGCTGGGCGAGCCGCCGCGCATCCCGAGTTCCGCGGCCATCGCCAACGCCGTCTACAACGCCATCGGCGTTCACGTCCGCGAGATCCCGATGACGCCCCAGCGCGTCCTTGCGGCCCTCAAGCGGAAGGAGGCCGGGTCATGAGAGAATTCAAGATCGCCCAGCCGCGGACCGCGGACGAGCTGGCCGCCCTCCTGGCCGAAACGAAGGAGCCGGTCGCGATGATGGCTGGCGGCACGGACCTCATCGACGAGCTCAAGAGCGGCGTCGCGACGGCCGGACTCGTCGCCGACCTTCAGGCCATTGCCGGCCTGGCCGGGATCGTGCCGGAGAAAGACGGACTGAGGATCGGCGCCATGACCAAGGTCGTCGATCTGGCCGAGGACGCGGCCGTGGCCCGGGATTATCCGAGCCTCAGGCAGGCGGCACGGTCGTTGGCGACACCTCAGCTCCGGAACGTGGGCACGGTCGGCGGCAACCTTTGCCAGCGGCCGCGCTGCTGGTATTACCGCGACCCCCAGGTCGTCTGCCGGAAGAAGGGCGGCTTCCACTGCTTCGCCTCCCAGGGCCGGAACAAGTACCATGCGATCTTCGGCGGCGGCAGCTGCTTCATCGTCTACCCGTCGGACCTGGCCCCGGCCCTGGTCAGCCTCGGCGCGAAGGCGACGATCGGGAGCGTCAAGGGCGATAAAGTCGTCCCGCTCGAGCAGTTCTATGCCCGGCCTGAGATCGACGTCAGGCGCGAGAATATCCTCGATAAGGGCCAATTCCTGAAAAGCGTCTGGGTCCCGTCGCCCAAGGCTGGGCAAAAGGCTGCCTACGTCAAGCTCAAGGAGCGCGGCACCTGGGACTTCGCCCTCGTCTCGGCGGCCGTAACGGGCGTCGTCCAGGGCGGCGTTTTCGCGGAGATCTCGGTCGTGATGGGCGGCGTCGCGCCGATACCGTGGCGGTTGAGAAAAGCGGAGGACGTTTTGCGCGGCAAGCCCGTATCGGAGGCGCTCGTCCGGCAGGCCGTTGATGAGGCGCTCAAGGACGCGTCGCCGCTTCGCGAGAACGGCTACAAGGCCGATCTCGCCTTCGCCGCGCTCAAGGAAGCGGTCCTGGCCGCCGCGGCATGAATTACAGCTTCCCCAAGCTCATCGAGTCCCTGGCCGGAGGGAAAGGGCTCGTCCTGGCGACGATCGTCGAGGTCGAGGGCTCGACGCCGCAGGTTCCGGGCGCCTCGGCCATATTTTCGGCGGCCGGGCTTGTGGCCGGGACGGTCGGCGGCGGACTGCTCGAGGCGCGGGTCGAAGCGATCGCCGGCGAAGCTTTGCGCGACGGGAAAGCCCGGCTCGTGTCCTTCCGGCTCGACGCCGACCCGGCGGACGTGGAAGGGGCGATCTGCGGCGGCTCGGCCCGGGTCCTCATCGACCCGGGCGTCGGCGGGGAGCGGGCCGTGTTCGAGCGGGCGCTCGACGGCTTCCGGAAGCGCCGGCCCGGCGTCCTAGCCTCCCTCATCGTGCCGGGCCAGGGGGATTTCGTTTCGGTCGAACGCCGGTTTCTTGGGGCGCTGTCATGGAATGCCGATACCTTCGCGGGTGTCGGCCCGGACATCCTCGCTGCCGCCCTCGAGGATGGCCGTCCGCGTCTTGTTAAAAGCGAGGGCCGGCTGATTTTCCTCGAGCCCGTCCGGCCCCTGCCGCGGCTCATCATCGCCGGGGCGGGACATGTCGGCCGGGCCGTCGCCCGGCTGGGCTCGCTCCTCGATTGGAGCGTCACGGTCATCGACGACCGGCCCGAATTCGCCAACGCCGATAATGTCCCCGAGGCGGACGAGATCATCGTCGGGGATATCGGCGAGTCGGTCCGGCGGATCGAGGATTCGACCGAGAACTACTTCGTCATCGTCACCAGGGGTCATCTCAAAGACACCGAGGCCCTGCGGGCCGCGATCGGGCGCCCCGCGGCCTATGTCGGCATGATCGGGAGCAAACGGAAGATCGAGATCATGCACTGCGAGTTCCTGGAGAGCGGCTGGGCCGCGGCCGAGGCGTGGGCCGGGGTCCACGCGCCGATCGGGGTCGAGATCGGGTCGAAGACGGTCGAGGAGATCGCCGTCAGCATCGCTGCCGAGCTCGTCCTCGTCCGCTCCAAGCGGAAGGAGAGCGGCCGGCCGTGATCTGGGCCGTCATCCTGGCCGCGGGCGAGTCCCGGCGGATGGGGACGCAGAAGCTCCTCCTCCCCTTCGGAGAGACGACGGTCGTCGGAGCCGTCGTCGGGACGGCGCTCGCCTCGCGCGTCGACCGCGTCCTCGTGGTACTGGGCGCGGACAAGGACGATGTCCGTGAGGAGATCGAACGTCTCGGCATCAATTTTGTCGTCAATGAACATTTCGCTGAAGGCATGCTCTCGTCGGTCCAGGCAGGGTTCAGGGCCCTGCCGGCGGACGCCGAAGCCGCAGTCGTCATGCTCGGCGACCAGCCGTTCCTCCCGGCCCGGGTTGTCGACGCGGTCATCGAGGCCTTTCGGCGAAGCGGCAAGGGCATCGTCGTTC
Source organism: Candidatus Aminicenantia bacterium (assembly GCA_041479905.1). Taxonomy (GTDB): domain Bacteria; phylum Acidobacteriota; class Aminicenantia; order Aminicenantales; family Saccharicenantaceae; genus RBG-16-66-30. Next base: position 18,600 of record JBGOYY010000037.1, on the reverse strand, counting down.
CGGCCTTCCAAGGCCGCCGCGGCCACCCCGTCCTCGTCGACTTGAAGTACCGGGACGCAGTCCTCGCGCTCGACCCGGCCGACGGCCTGCGCCGGCTCATGCACGCCCACCCCGAGGACATCTTCGAAGCCGAGGTCGAAGACGCGAATATCCTCCGCGACATGGATGTGCCCGAAGATTACGAAGGGGTCAAACCTTAATTCTTATACTTTTCTCGGGATGCCGTCTGCGGGCTACCAAGAGGTCACGGTCAAAAAGTATAAGAATTAAGGTTTGACCCCTATACCGGCAGTCTGATATAGGAACAGTGATCAGCATGACCAAGAAAGCCAAGAAAGCCGTATCTTTCCGAGCCGCGTTCGTCTTCGCCGTAGTGGCCCTTCTCGCCGCCCACGCCCCGGCGAGGCCGCAGACGGCGAAAGAGACCGCGGCGGTCATCGAGCTCCCCTGCCACCGCATCCCCAACCTGGGCCAGGCCGCCGAGTGGTACTTCGCTCCCAACGGCAAGTTCCTGATCGGCAACGCCAAGGGCCCGGGCGACATCGTCCACCACGTCTACATCTCGAGCTTCGACGGGACGGACATCCGCCGGATCAACGCCAAGGGCGAGGACGCCTGCTCCTATTTCTTCCCCGACGGCCGCCGAGTCCTTTGGACATCGACGCGCGACTGGCCGGACCTCCCCAAGGGCAACTGGTCCGACCCGAACGACTATCCTCAGGGGGCCGAGATCTACGCTTCGGACACGCGGGGCGGCCACGTCAAGCGGCTGACGACGAACAAGGTCTACGACGCCGAGTGCGTCGTCGCGCCCAACGGCCGATGGATCCTTTTCGGCCGTCAAGTCGACGGGAAGATGGACCTCTGGACGATGAAACCGGACGGCGCGGACCAAAAGCAGATCACCTTCACGGACGACTGGCAGGAGGGCGGCGCCCAGATCCTCCCGGACAGCGAGACGATCATCACCCGGGCCTGGAAGCGCCAGGACCAAGGCAAGGGCCGGGGCATGATGCCCATGCAGATCTTCACCCTCAAGCGCGATGGCTCGGGGCGCAAGCAGATCACCACGGAAGAGGGCACGCACTGGGCACCTTACCCCGCCCCGGACGGCCGCCATTTCGTCTACGTCCGCGTCCTCGCCGGGCCGGGCGGCCGGCCGAACTGGGAGATCTACCTGAGGGACATCGAAACTGGCGAAGAACGACGCCTCACCGACGACCCCGCGTTCGACGGCTTCCCTTCGATCTCGGCCGACGGCAAGTGGATGACCTTCTCCTCGAGCCGTGGCGGCAAGCCCGGCGAACGGGCCCTCTACCAATACCTGATGGACATCTCCAGCCTCGGCGTCGGCCCCGCGAAGAAGTAAGGAAGGGGTCAAACCTACGCAATGCCAGTCTTTTCTGGCATTGCGTAGGTTTGACCCCTTCTTGATTGACTCGGCACGCTCCTCGGCATATCATTAGGCCGGCAAAGGGAATGAACTCATACGAAAATGGGGGAGGAACCATGCACGCCCGTATGCTGAAAATGCAGGTCAAGCCGGAACGGATCGACGAGGCCGCCCGCCTCTTCGCCGAGGACATCGTGCCGAACTGCCGTGAGCAAGCAGGCTACCGCGGCGCCTATTTTCTTGTCGACCGTAAGCTCGGCGAGTGCGTGCCGATCACGCTCTGGGAAACCGAAGCCGACATGATCGCCACGGAGGAGAACCGGTTTTTTCAAACCCAGATCGTCAAGTTCCTGGGCTTATTCCGCCACGGCCTCATTCGGGAGGCCTACGAGATCGTCGTCTCCGACCTGCGCTGAAACCCGCCCGGTCCGTTTGTCCGGAAGTCCCCTTTTGTGTTATAAATCGCCCCGAGAGGTACAAACACGATGACCCTGAAAAGAATCATCCTGCCCCTTCTGACGGTCCTCGTCCTGGCGGCCGGCGCCCAGGCCCAGGCGACGAATACGCTCCTCCAGCAAGGCGACGACCTTTACGCCCAGCGGGGCGACCTGGCCAAGGCCAAGGAAGCCCTGGCCAAGTACCAGGCGTCCCTGGCCGCCGGCGAAGACGCCTACGGCGTGAACTGGCGCCTGTCCCGGGTGGAATACTGGATCGGCGACCACACGGCCGACAAGACCGCAAAGAAACAGATCTTCCAGCAGGGGATCGAGCACGCCAAGAAAGCCATCGAGCTCGGCCCCAATAAAGTCGAGGGGCATTTCTGGCTCGGCGTCTGTTACGGCGTCTACGGCGAAGCCAAGGGCGTTCTCAAGAGCCTGTCCCTGGTCAAGCCCATCAAAGAAGAGATGCGGCGGGTCCTCCAGATCGACCCCGCCTACGACAAGGGCGGCGCCGACCGCATCCTGGGCCGCGTCTACCACGAGGTGCCCGGCATCGCCGGCGGCAGCGAAAAGAAATCCCTCGAGCACCTCCTCAAAGCGGTGGAGTACGGTCCGCGCGTCGGTCTCAACCTCCTCTATTTGGCCGACACCTACATCTCCCTCGACCAGATCGAGAAGGCCCGGGGGACCCTGGAATACATCCTGACCATGGAGCCCGAGCCGGAGCTCATCCCCGAGACGATGGAAGAGCGCGCGCAGGCCCGCCAAAGACTCGAAGGAAAACAATTCAAGAAGAAAAAATGACCGGGCCATCGATCCGGGTCCTCTTCGAGAACGCCGACTACCTGGCCGCGGACAAGCCCGAGGGCGTCGTCTCGGTCTCCGAGGCGGGAAAAGGCGGACTGCCGGAGCTCCTCAAGGACGTCTTCCCCGGCAAGCTCTATCCCGTCCACCGCCTCGACCGGGAGGCGAGCGGCGTCATCGTCTACGCCAAGAACGCCGACGCCCACCGCCATCTCAATGGCCAGTTCGACCGCCGCGAGGTCCGCAAATCCTACCTGGCCGTCGCCCTGGGCGCTATCGAGGCCAACCGCGGCTCCATCAACGCCCCGATCCGCGAGTTCGGCTCGGGACGGATGGGCGTCGACGCCAAGCGCGGCAAGCCGTCCTCGACGGAATGGAAGGTCGCCGAGCGGCTCGACGGCGCGACCCTCGTCCGGGTCCACCCGGCGACAGGACGGCGCCACCAGATCCGCGTCCACCTCTATCACATCGGCCATCCCATCGCCGGCGACCTCAAGTACGGCGGCCGGGAGCGGCAGGGCCGTTTCCCCCGGCTCATGCTCCACGCCCTCGAGATCGAGTTCGGCCTGCCCTCGGGCGAGCGCGTCACCGTCGAGGCGGCCGTCCCGCCGTCCTTCGAAGCGGTCCTGCAAAGTCTGCGAAAGGTGAAACCATGAGCGCCTACGGACTCGTCGTCATCGGCGGCGGCGAAGCGGGCATCTCCGCCGCTCTGCGCGCCGCCCAGCTCGGGGCCAAGGTCTGCCTGATCAACCGCGAACCCGAGCTCGGCGGCGGCTGCGTCCAGACAGGGACTCTCCCCAGCAAGACCCTGAGCAACGCCGCCCATTTCCTGGAGAACCTCAAGAAGGGCCAGCGGTACGGCATCCCGGTCGTCGCGGACGCCAAGGCCGACTACAAAACGATCCTCGAAAGCCGGCACAAGACGACGATGTGCGAGGTCGGCATCCTGGCCACCCTCATCCGCAAGAACGCCATCGAGACGCTGACGGGGATGGCCTCGTTCAAGGGCCCGCGCTCGATCGAGGTCCGCCTCCTCGACGGGACGGTCCGCGCGCTCGCAGCCCCCAAAACGGTCATCGCCACGGGTTCGCGGCCGGGCGCCCTTCCCGGCCTGCCGTTCGACGGCAAGACGGTCCTCTCTCCCGACGACCTGACGGCTTTAGACGCCGTCCCCGGCCGCTTCCTCATCGTCGGGGCCGGCGTCATCGGGTGTGAGATGGCCTTCATCTTCCGCTCCCTCGGCTCGGAAGTCGTCGTCGTCGAGAAAGCGGAACGGGCCCTCCTCGGCCAGGACCATGATGTCGCCGCCCTGATCACCCGCGAGTTCAAGAAACGGGGCATCCGGCTTCTCGTCCAGACCGGCCTCGAGCGCGTCGAGACCGGGGCCGACGGACGCGTCCGGGCCTTTCTCTCCGGCGGCGAGACGGTCGAGGTCGACCGGGTCATGGTCGGCGTCGGCCGCCGACCAAGCACGGAAGAGCTCAACCTCGGCGCGGCCGGCATCGCGCCGGGTCCCCGAGGCGAGATCCAGGTCGACGAACGCATGGAAACGACGGTCCCCGGCATCTACGCCGCGGGCGACGTCCTGGCCAGGTTCATGCTCTCGTCCATGGCCGTCGTCGAAGCCCGGATCGCGGCCGAGAACGCCATGGGCCGGGCCGTCAAGATGGATTACACCTGCGCTCCCTGGGGCATCTATACCGACCCCGAGGTCGGTTCGGTCGGCCTGACCGAGGAATGGGCCCGGGCCGGCGGCGGCGACGTCGTCATCGGCCAGTGCGGCTACAACGACCTCGTCCGCTCGTGCCTCGACGGAAATGTCACGGGTTTCTTCAAGCTCATATTCGACGGCCCGACCCGCCGTCTCGTCGGCGCCCACGTCGCCGGTCAGGACGCCTCGGAGATCATCCATTTCGCCGCCCTGGCGGTCAAGATGGGCGCCCGGGCCGAGGACCTCAAGGACATGGTCTACAACCACCCGACCGTGTCGGAAGGCTTCGGCAAGGCCGCCGCCGACGCATTAAACAAGTTCGGCCAAAGGACCCCCGCATGAAACGAATCGCCGCCCTGTTCTTCACCACGCTCGTATTCCTCTTCCTCGCAACGCTTGTCTCCCCCATCGCCCTTTCCTCCTCAAGCGCCGCCAAACGTAAAGTCGTCCCCCGGGCCATGCCCGACGGCGGGAAGGCCTTCGCCCACATCAAGTACCTGGCTTCGGACGAGTTCCAGGGCCGCAAATCTGGGACGCCCGAATACCGTAAGGCCGCCGAGTACGTGGCCGCCGAGATGGAGAAGGCCGGCCTCAAGCCGGGCGGCGAGAACGGCACCTGGTTCCAGGAGGTCCCGTTCAAGAATTGGACGGGCTTCGAACAGCCCATCCGGCTCGAGGTCGTCTCGCCCGAGCGGCGGGTCTATTTCGCCGGCCGCGGCCGCGACTTCACCCCCGTCTCCGGCACGGGGTCGGGAACAGTCAAAGGCGGGCTCGTCTTCGCCGGCTACGGCGTCGTCTCGGAAAAGGACGGCTGGAACGACTACGCGGCGCTCGACGTCAAGGGGAAGATCGTCCTGGTCATGCCCGACCTGCCCGCCTCCCTCGGCAACGACGCGAAAAACGAATGGAACTTCGAGAAAAAAGTCAAAACGGCCGCGGCGAAGGGCGCCCTCGGCCTCATCGAGATGGACCTCATGGCACCCAGAGAGCAGGCCGGACCCCAGGTCGGACCCCAGGCCGGACCGCGGTCCCGCCCCGGCTTCCTGCGGCCCGGACAATGCCCCGAGGGCTTCGTCGTCATGCGGGCGGGACGCGATTTCCTGAGCGACGCTTTTTACCTCGTCGAGAAGAGCTGGCGGGACATGGTCAGCAAGACGCTCCGCCTCAAGAAATCCGTGACCGCCGATCTCGGCGTCACGGTCGATATGGAAGCCCATTTCGTCTCCGGCGAAAGGACGGCCCCCAACGTCGTCGGCGTCCTCCCCGGCAACGACCCCAAGCTCAAGGGCGAAGCCCTCGTCATCGGCGGCCACCTCGACCACCTCGGCGTCGGCGTCGACGGCTGGATCTATCCCGGCGCGGACGACAACGCCACGTCGACCGCGGTCATTCTGGAGACCGCCCGGGCCCTCGCCGCCGCTGGCTACAAGCCGGGGAGGACCATCGTCTTCGGCGCCTGGGCGGGCGAGGAGCTCGGGCTCCAAGGCTCGCGCTATTACACCGAACACCCCGTCATCCCTCTCGAAAAAACGGCCCTCTACATGAACATCGACATGGTCGGGACGGGCGACTCCGACCTCCTCGTCGGCGGCATGACCGAGTTCGCCGAGCTCTACGAGGTCGTCAAGCGCGGCCTCGACGCGGACACGATCAAGAAGCTCCGGCCGCGGCCCAATTACCGGGGTTCGGACCACACCTCATTCTGGGGGAAGAACGTCCCGGCCATCAGCCTGAGGACGGGCGAGGTCCTGACCGAAAAGCTCGACGACGAGCATCCCGAATACCACCTTCCCGGCGACCGGCCCGAGCTCATCGACCCGGAGCTCCTGCGCCTGGCCTGCCAGTATCACGCCGATATCCTGCAGAGCCTCGGCTCGAGCCGGGAGAACCTCCTCAATCCCCTCTACCGTACGCTCTTCCTCCACCGCGAGGCGTCCGTCGTCGACATGCACTGTGACACGATCAGGCGGGCCATGGCCGGCGAGGACTTGAGTCAGAACCTGCCCACGGGCAACATCGACATCCCCAAGCTCAAGCGCGGCGGGGTCGACCTCGAGGTCTTCGCCTGCTTCGCCCCGCCCCCGGCGAACGACGTCGAGAAAGGCCGGTCGGGGAACGGCGTCTTCGCCCAGATCGAGGCCGTGAACAAGCTCGTCGAAAAGAATCCCGGCGACCTGGCCCTCGTCCGTTCGGTCGACGAGGCGAGCGCCGCGCGGAACGCCAGCAAGACGGGCGTCCTCATCGCGATCGAGGGCGGCTACGCCATCGAGAACGACATCGTCCTCCTGCGCGAATTCTACAGGGCAGGCGTCCGGCTCATGACCCTGACCCACTGGACCGCCACGGACTGGGCCGACGCCTCGGGCGATCCGAAGCCCGTCCACGGCGGACTGACCGATTTCGGCGAGTCGGTCGTCCGCGAGATGAACAAGCTGGGCATGATCATCGACGTCTCCCACGCCAGCGACAAGACGTTCTGGGACGTCATCGGCCTGTCCAAGGCGCCCGTCGTCGCCTCACACTCCTGCTGCCGGGCCCTGGCGGCCCATCACCGGAACCTCAGCGACGAGATGCTCAAGGCCTTAGCCGAAAAGGGAGGGGTGGTCGGCATCAACTTCTGGCCGGGCTTTCTCATCGAGGGCTACGAAGCGAAGTGGGCGACGCTCTTCGAAAAAACGGCTGCCGAGCACAACCTTCCCGCCGACCGGACCGCCGTTTGGATGGCCGAGCCCGCCGTGCGCGATAAGTTCTTCGCCGACTTCGAGACGCGATGGGCTGCGGTCAAGAAAACGCTCCCGGCGGTCGACGTAAAGACGGTCGTCGACCACATCGATCACGTGGTCAAGGTCACAGGCGACGCCGACCACGTCGGCCTGGGCTCGGACTACGACGGGACGAGCGAGATCGCAGCCGGCCTCGAGAATATCGGCCTCTTGCCCAACATCACCAAGGAGCTCGTCGCCCGCGGCTATAAGCCCGAAGACATCCGCAAGATCCTCGGCGCGAACTTCCTCCGCGTCTTCGGCGCCGTCGAACGGGCAAGGGAGAAATAATCCGATGGACCCTGGAAACCCTCGGCCGAACGAGCTCGAAGCGCCGGCCATCCTCGACCGCTCCCGCCACCGTATCTCGCGGCGGGACATCGACCCCGACGCCCTCAAGGTCCTCTACCGGCTGAACAGTCACGGTTTCACGGCTTACCTCGTCGGCGGCGCTGTCCGAGACATGCTCTTGGGCCGCAAGCCGGTCGATTTCGACATAGGAACCAACGCCCACCCGAACCAGATCAAGAAGCTCTTCCGCAACGCCTTCCTCATCGGCCGCCGCTTCCGCCTGGCCCACGTCAAGTTCCAGGACGGCAAGACGATCGAGGTCTCGACGTTCCGGAGGAAGCCCGACGAGGAGGAGCTCGCCGCCGAGCGCGAGGAGCAAGAAGCGAAGCGGACTCGGGAGGCGGAGCGGGCCGAGGAGACGGGAGAGAACTCGAGTGCGGCGCTCGAGCCCGGGATAGTCATATCGGCACCCCGTCACGGCCGCCCTCCCCTCAAGCCCATCGCCTACGGCACGCCGCGAGAGGACTCCTTCCGCCGCGACCTGACCATCAACGCCCTGTTCTACGACATCGCCACCTATTCCGTCATCGACTACGTCGGCGGGCTCGAGGACCTCGATGCCGGCCGGGTCCGCATCATCGGCGACCCCGATACGAGTTATACAGAGGATCCGGTCCGCATCTGGCGCGTCCTGCGCCACGCCTCGCGCCTCGGCTTCGCCATCGAGGAGAAAACGGCCGACGCCATATCCCGCCACCGCGACAAGCTCGCCGTCTGCGCCGGGTCGCGCCTCTTCGAGGAATTGAACAAGGACATGAAGTCGGGGAACTCCCGGCCATTTTTCCAGTCCGCCCGCATCCACGGCGTTCTCCCGAAGATCCTCGGCGCCGTCGGCGAGCTCTACGAAGCGTCCGACGACCGCTTCGACAAACTGACTCTGCTCCTCGGCGCGCTCGACGCGTCGATCAACTCCGGCGGCTCACCGCCCTCCGAGGTCATGTACGGCCTGCTCCTCTGGCCCTGGGCCGAGCCTCTCCTCGCCGACATCCACGGCGACAAACCCATCGTTCTCTACAACGCTTTCCGCACCTCCGGCTCGGCCGCGCTCATCCCTAAGACCCTGCTCCTCGAAACCGTCCACACTCTGGTCATCGTCGACCACATGATCCAGGCCCTCGTCGACGGCAAGATGCGCTGGGCGCTCAAGGAACGCCCCCGCTACCCGGAGGCTTCGCGGATCACGTCCCTCCTCGTCGAGGGTTCCTTCGGCGATTGCGAAGATCCCTTCGCCATGATCTACCAGCGCCGTTTCGGCGCCCGGCCGCGGGCGCATCCGCGCCGCCGCAAGAGGCGTCCTCGAATCAAGAACTCGGGTTGCGCGGGTCAAGAGAACCCCATATAATGCATCCGCCGCGGACAGCCAAGCGCGGTCAAGGAGAGAGTTAATGGAAAACACGCGTGCGAGGACGTTGACCCTGAACGGCCTGAGACTTCCCCGCCTCCTGAGCGTCGTCGCCGGAGCGGGCATGATCACGGCCTCGTTCATGACCATCGATCACTTTTTCAAGGCCAACTACCCCAAGACGATCTTCGAGGGCTCGTTCTGCGACATCAGCGCCTTCTTCAACTGCGACAGCTCCGCGTTCTCCACGATCTCCCAGATCATGGGCGTCCCGCTCGGCTTCTTCGGCATGTTCATGGGCGCCCTGATCGTCCTGGGCACGATCTTCCCCTCGGAGGCCTTCGAGCGGACCAACAAGTCGCTCTCGCTCCTCAACGTCCTCGGCGTCGCCAGCCTCTTCCTCTACTCCGTCTTCTTCCTCGGCAACCTCTGCCTCCTCTGCTCGGGTTTTTATCTCTTCTCGATCATGAGCTTCGTCCTCTTCTGGGTCTACGGCATCGACCATGAGACGAAGAATATCTTCAGGCGCTGGGTCCGGCCGTCCCTCAAGCTCATCGTCGTCTTCGGCCTCATCGCCGCGGCCGGCGCCTACGGCATGATCGAGTACCACAACGCCCGCAAGGAGGCCCAATTGGGGACGGCTGTCAATATCGTCAAGCAATTCTACGAACTGCCCAAGGTCGCCTCCCCCAGTTTCCTCTCGCCATACTGGTCGGTGAAATCGACCGACAAGTTCGAGGACGCGGCCATCCAGGTCATCGAGTACACCGACTTCCTCTGCCCCGACTGCCTCTACCTCAGCCAACAGCTGGAAAAGCTCAAAACGGAGTTCGCCGGAAAGATCAACGTCGCCATCCAGTTCTTCCCGCTCGACGGAGCCTGCAACGCCGTCGTCCCGGAGAAGGCCAACCTCCACCCCGGCGCTTGCGAGATGACTTACATCGCGGCCGGGAATCCGGCGCGCTTCGCGGAGATCCACGACGAGATGTGGGCCAACTTCAACTCGCGGAAGGACCCGGCCTGGCGGGCCGCCCTCGCCAAGAAATACGGCACCGAGAGCGCCGCTAACGACCCCGCTCTGCGCGAGCTCGTGAAGAAAATCATCGACACCGGGGCCGAGTACGAGAAGACCTCGGATAAATACTCCCACGGCATCCGCTCGACGCCGACCGTGATCATCAATAACCGGATGATCATCGGCACCCTCCCCTACGAGCACATAAAGGCGATCTTCCAGGCCCTGGTCGACGAGCACGAAGGCGGCCCGAAGAAATTCATCGAGAACTGGATGCCGCCGGCGAAGAAGAAGAAAAAGTAGCCCGGGGGAGTATCCGTTTCGATCCCAGAATGAGAATCTTTTCCAGCCCGCGCCAATTCCTCCGTTTGATCGCCGCGGCGACCGCCCTCATCGGAGTCGTGCCCGGCGCTTCGACCCAAAGCAGGCCAAGCACGGCCCCGGCTACGAGTTTTGACCTGAGCTCCCTCCCGGCCGCCTCGGAATACAGCACGGACGTGCCGAAGGGCAGCGGATTCCTCGGCAGCGAGTCCGCGGTCCTTGGCCGGTCTCTCGTCCGGATCAACAAAGCGCTCGGGACCTCGCTGCAGCCGGACAACCGGTTGGCCCGACTTGCCCGGTGGGTCTATGAACGGTTCGGGCCAGACCATCCCATGCCTCCACAAAGCGTGCTCGACCTCCTGACCCACCACCTTGGCCTGCCCGAGCCGCTGCCGCACATGTTCATGACCTACGCCCCTGACGCACCCCGGCTGGCCAACGTTGTATCCGCGCGACTCGCCGGGCTTTTCGACCTCTCCGAATACACCCACATCGGAGGCGTGGCCGAGCGGGTGCCGGGAGGGGTGATCGTGGTCATCGCTCTCAGCCGCAGGCATATCAAGATGACCCCCGTGCCGCGCAGTTTGGCCGGACCTGGGCAGTTGCCGCTCGAAGGAAATCTCGTCGACGGGTACTCCCAGCCGAGGCTCGCCCACACCCTGCCCAGCGGCGAAACCCGCATCGAGGCTCTCGGCAAAGGGCCGGCTTTCACCGCATCCGTCGATCTCACCGCGACCGGCCGACATCGGCTGGAGGTCGTTGCCTCTGGACGGGGCGGGCCCGAAGTCATCGTCAACTTCCCGGTTTATGTCGGCGTGCCCGTGGAAGGGACCGTCGAGGCCGCGCCGGAACCGCACCGGGCCCCGAGACCGAGCGAAGCCCAATCACGGCTCTTCGAGCTCATCAACGAGGAGCGCTCCAACGCCGGCCTGGCCGCCCTGACGTTCGACCCCGATCTCAGCGCAGCGGCCTTGAGTCACAGCGAGGACATGCGGAAGAACAGCTTCGTCGGCCATGTCTCGCCCATATCGGGAGGTCTGGAAGAACGGCTCCTCAAGGCGGGGATCATGACCGACCTCGCCGCGGAAAACGTCGGCCGCGGCTACAACCCGGATGAGATCCACCGGGGTCTCATGGAAAGCCCGGGCCATCGGAGCGCCATCCTTCATCCGGACATGACGCATGTCGGCATCGGCATCTCGGCCGAGCGGAAAAGCGGCCGCGCGGACTATCTGGTCACGGAGCTGTTCATTCGCCGCATCGCCCGGCTCGGGACAGACGCCAAGGCCCTTTTCCTGGCCGAGCTCAACCGCGGCCGCGAGGCGAGCGGTACGCCACGGCTCGAGGAGGACGCCGCATTTTCAGAGCTCGCCGGCCAGGCCGCCCGCGAATTCCTGGAAAACTCGCAGCTTAGCCAGGAGGACGTTATGAGCCGTCTCCGGCAACGTCTCGAGCGGAACGACCCGCCGATCGGGTCGGCGGCCGTCCAATTCAGCGTCGTCGGCTCGCTCAAGGACGGCGCCGCCGTCGATCCCAAAGTCGAAGCCCGCGCCAAGCGGGTCGGAATCGGTATCGCCCAGGGCGCCCGCCAGGGCCTCGTGCCGAACTCCATCGTGCTGGTGCTTATATTCGTAGAATAAGCCGGCGGCCCGAAGAAGTTCATCGAGAACTGGATGCCGCCGGCCAAGAAGAAAAAGAGATAGCGGGCCGCTAGAAGTCGAGGCCCAGCCTCAGGTAGATTTCGTGCCCGGCCGGGGCGGCGCCCTCGAAGGCCGGGGAAACCCTCACGGTCTGCTTCCGGACCTCGATCTGCAGGGCGGCCTGGACGCTGTCTTTCTCGAAAAAGGCATAACGTCCGCCGATGCCGGCCCTGTTCTTGACCGACCACGAACCCAGGGCCGCGGCCCGCGAGCCGTCGTCGAAGGCCTCAAACCGGAGGGCCATCTCGAACGGATGGGCCAGCCGTTGGCTCTTGCGGGCCCGGTAGGTCCTGCCCCCCCTAAGGGTCCTCTGGCGCAGGACGAACTGGTAGGACGCCGTGACGGAGAACGCCGTCTCCCGGAAACTTCGTCCGAAACCGGGGACGTCCTCGCGGCCCAGGGCCCGCATGTATTCGGCATCGATCTGGAGATTTCTTAGTCCGGGCATGACCAGGTTGGAACCGAGGCCGAGGGTCTTCATCCGCCGCCCCGCGCCCGGTTCGCTCGAATAGGCGCCGAACACCGTCCAGAGGTCTTTGAGGGGGGTCGAGATCCCCGAAAGGATCCAGGAATCCACTCGGCGGACGGTCACCGCCGGGACGGGCCCGGCCGCAGGGTCATAAAGTCCAGACCCGGAGAGATGGTCCGATTGGACGCGCCCCTTGTAAATGGTCAAGGACAGGTCCGTCGAGAGAGGGGCCTTGAATCCCGCCGACAGCCCTACGGCCTTGGTTTCATAGGCATCCTGGGTCAGAGGGTCGGTCACAAAGTGCGCCTCGAAGAGCCCGAACGGCTGGATCCGCTTTCCCAGGACGAAATAAAACGGGAGATGGGGAACGGAGATATCGAGATGGGCCTCGTCGACCACGACGGTTCCGTCCCCTCCGTGGAGGGGATCCCCGATCCACTCGGAATTCAAGAGTACGGTGGCCGACGCCCAGTCCGCGAAGTCGGTTTCGACGCCGATCTCGAACATCCGAAGGTAGAGGTCGGTTGTAATGGAAGAGCCCGGAGAGGCGTCGTCGCCTATTTTCCGCCAACGGGCTTCGCCGGCCAGCGAGCCGGAAAGCCTGATCTTTTCGAACCATTTCAAAATGTCCGGGGCGCCGCCCGGCGCGTCCTGGGACGCGGATAACACGAAAGCGCTTGCGGGCCGAACGAGGTAGGGCGAAAGGTTCAGGAGCGGCAGAGGCGGACCCGGAAAGGCGATGGCGGTGGCCGGCGCGGCCAGGAACGATAACGCCAATAGAAGGAGGACCAGCGCGTTCTTGGCATTTCGTTTTATGCCGGGCTTCCCCTGGGCACATTGTCGCATCGATTTCCTCATCCCGCCTCTTTAAGGAAGCATAATTTCGGGCCCATGGCAAGTCAGGACGGCCGGTTGACTCCCTCCCCTGCTGATGTTACCCTTTTGCCAAACAGTCAAAAGAGGGCAACAAATGGCCATCACAGAGACGGAAAAACCGGGTCATGCGGACATGATCGAACCGAAGGTCGGGCTGGATGGATGGGAAAACAGGCGGCATGTGGCGCGGCTGGTGTTGGTGGTATTTCTGATCACGTTCACGGTCACGCGGATCCTGGTGTTCTTGATCATGAACCGGACGTTCCCGGACCTGTTTATCTATATGGGGGGCACGCACGTTCATCATCTGAATTTGGGGATCTTTTTGCTGTCCGGCGTCGGGGGGTATTTGCTCTTCGTCCGGCCGAAGGGCCGAAAGGCGAAGGGAGCGGCGGTGCTGTATGGGATCGGACTGGCGCTGACGTTCGACGAATTCGGGATGTGGCTTCATCTGGGGGGCGGGTATTGGCAGCGGGCGAGCTTCGACGCGGTTACGGTGGTCGTGGGATTGCTGATGTTGATGGCGTTCGGGCCGTCGATCAAGGACATTCGTGGAAGACACGCGATCACGATCCTGATCTTGTTGTTGCTGGGCGCGGGCTTCTTCTTTATGCTGATCCAGACGGTGAATAAATATGGGGGGAAGATGCAACCCCCCATGAGGAAAGTGGGACAGACGCGGGCCCCTTTTCAGAGCCAGAGCGAAGCGGCTTCGGGGACGGCGGCTCGGTCGGCGAGCGTGATCGCGCCGCGCGGGCACGTGTTCCGGCAGATGCCGCATCCGTAGCATTTCTTCCAGTCGACCCGCGCCTTGGCCTTGCGCTTGTGCGGGTGAAACGCCTCGAACGGGCAGATCTTGGCGCACTCCCCGCAGCCGCTGCACCTCTCCTCGTCCACCCGGGCCAGGTACTCCGACCGGAACATGATGGGCGTCTTGTGGGTCAGCGACGTCTTCATGGCCAGACAGCCCGGGAGGGAGCAATTGCAGATCCCACCGATGAAGGGCGTGACGAACGACCAGACCGTGTGGCAGAGTCCTTCTTCCTCGTTTTCCCGCATCAGGGCCAGAGCCTCTTCCTTGGACAGATACTCCAGCCCGCCGGTTTTGGGCCCGATCAGGTAAGCGGGGTCGATCCCCTGGACGATCTTCATCAACTCGCCGCCCTGTGGCCCGAGGCTTATGCCGTAGCAGTAGCGGTGCTCGGGTCCCATCGTGACGTGACGGCAAACGCAGGCCAAGCGGACGACCGAGGTCGTAAAACCCAGGATCTTCTCGATGTCTTCGATGGGCACGACCTGGCCGAAGTGCTTGACCATCTGTCTCCCGGTGATCTTCCGCCGAATGCCGCGGGTGAAGAACGCCGGGATCTTGTCGAGCTTATTGAGAGCCCGGTCCCCCTTGGCGAGGCGGTCCGGTGACTCGAAGAAATGCTCGATGTATTTCCGCCTCCCGAGGTCGCTGAGGAGGTCTTCGGAGTAGTTCCGGGCGTCGAGATACCACTTCTTCCCTTCCCCGTGCTGGTGGCAGAAATCGCACATTTCGGCCCCATCCTGCCACATACCCTTTGGGCTGTCAATCGGGATTGAACGTCCCCTTTTCCATCTTTTCATCGCCCTCATGATCACCATCGACATGATCAAGAACCTGGTCATGATCGGCCGCAGGAAACTCGCGCTAAACACACATAATAAATGAGATACGACCGCCCAGGCGGTGGAATTATCAGGTCATGGGCTGGACTTTAAAGCGGTCCTTTTAGGGAGAGTGAGAATTCGCCGCACCTCCGGTCGTCCACAATAAAGACCGGAGACCCTTGACAAATATGCATAAAAACGGCATATATATGCACATGAGAACGACGATCAACATCGACGACAAGATCCTCTCTCGGGCTTCAGAACTGACCGGGATCAAAGAGAAGACGGCCCTGGTCCGGATGGGTCTGGAATACCTCATCGCCCGGGAGAGCGCCAAGCGACTGGCCAAGCTCGGCGGGACGGCGAAAGACCTTCGCCCCATCCCCCGCCGGCGAAGCGCGATATAAGCGATGATCCTCGTCGACACATCGGTCTGGGTCGATCATCTCCGCTACGGGAATCCGCGACTCGCATCCCTGCTCGAGGAGGGGGCCGTCGTGTGCCATCCTTTCGTTATCGGGGAATTGGCGTGCGGAAATCTCCCCGATCGTGCGGCTACACTAAGCCGCCTGCACGACTTGCCCCGGACAGGCGTTGCCGGCCAGGACGAGGTTATCAGTTTAATCGAAGCCCGTCGGCTCATGGGCATGGGTCTCGGCTTCATCGACGTTCATCTTTTGGCGTCGGCGCGCCTCGCCGGGATCCCCCTATGGACCCGCGACTTTCAGCTCAAAAAGGCCGCTGCCACACTCGACGTCCTCTTCCTCTAAATTCGGGGACACAACACCCATTTCCGAAATTCGCGTCCCTTTCCCATACCGCCGGCATGTGCTATAAATAGATCATGAAGATCATCGACGGGACGATCACGTTGGATGACCTGAAGCGCATGGCGATCGACGGCTTCGGCAACATGGTCAAAGCCGTCGTCGATATTGAGCAGGAAGTCATGGCCGTCGACGGCGAACTTCACGCCGACGAGGAAGCGCTTCTCCTCCAAAACGGCTCCCGGCAATCGAACTTGTGGGGGATCAATATTTATCCGGACCTGGGCATGCCGGACCGGATCGAATTCGATTCCATGATCAACATCCGTCCCTCTCAAGGCAATCGCTCACGGGGCGTCGACGATCCGGAAATCCGGGAAAAGATAGTCCATATCATCCAAAAGCTCATGACGTCATGAACGTACAGCATCGCGATCTTGCCGCGGGACGCTGGCAGAGCTTCCCTCTCATGGTGCAGTTGGCCAACGTCGGGAGCGAAGTCGAACGGGCCCTCGCCTGGCGCGGCAAAAACAACGTCGAATATAGCCGCCTGGCCCTTAACCGGGCCCTCGAGCTTCTCGGCCTGACGATCGCGGACCCCCGCCACCGGCACCGCCTCGCCGAGCTGACCCGGCTGAGGGAAGTTCTGCTGGATTATTTCATCGGGGAAAATCAATTCGGTTCGACGGAAAGTAACTGGCGAAGCTATTTTTACGGTTTTGGTTATGCGGCGGCTCTGTTAAAGCAGGCTGCCGGGAAATCCTAGAACGGAGTTCGTCCTCGAGTCGATCGAGTTCAACGCCTCGATCCCCGACCACGTCTTCACCAAGGCGTCGTTGCGGTAGAGAGCGCGGGGGGGCTGGATGACAGCGCCGGATGAGCGGGCAAGCAATCGGGGACATGTACTTCCGGTACGTGTCCCCTTTCTTTGTTGGGGCCTCAGCGATCGTAGTTAAGGCAGGAACTGCGACGAGTCGACGGCGATGGACGAGTTGAGGTAGTAGGCGGCGGCCCGGGCCACGGTGAAGACGATGAAGCCCATGACGACGATGGTCAGCCCAACCAAGGCGATGGCCTTGGCGTTCGAGACCTTCTTGGCCAGGCCTTGAGGGGCCAACACGTCCCAGAGCGATTTTCCGACAAAAAGGATCATGACGGTCAGGCCCAGGGCCAACCGATAGCCGTTGATCTTGCCGTTGGCCTCGGTCGAGGCGTCGATGCGGAAGAACGGCGAAACGAGCCACAGGGCGAACATAAGGACGAGCGCATTCAGGCCGATGACCAGGGCCTTGTGAGGGTCGAGAGTGAGTTTCATCTAGATTAATTATAAGACGTATTGGTTCCCCTAGTCAAACCCCCTTCCAGCTTGCGGGAGGGGCCCGGAACTTGATATGTTTACCCCTTCTTGGACACAGCCCGAGGAGGTTCGAATGAAACAATTCCTTAAAAATCGCGCTCAATTGGCCGTCGGGACGGTGTTGCTGACGTTTTTGATCCTATTCGCCGCCGTGCCTGCCTTCCTCGCAGCCGACGAGACGACGGACAAGGTCGACAAGCTATTCGCCGCCTGGGACAAGACGACGACACCCGGCGCGGCGCTGGCCGTGATCAAGGACGGGAAGATCATCTATGAGCGCGGCTACGGCATGGCTAAGCTCGAGGACGGGATCGTCAACACGCCGGACAAGGTCTTCGACATCGGCTCGGTCTCGAAGCAATTCACGGCGACGTGCGTGGCCATGCTCATCCGCGAGGGCAAGATCGGACTCGACGACGACATCCGCAAGTACATCCCGGAGATGCCCGCCTACGAGAGGCCGGTCACGGTAAACCACCTCCTCCACCACACGAGCGGGCTCCGCGACTACAACGCCCTGCTCAGCCTGGCCAGTTTCAGGCCGGAGTCGGATTCGCCGACCGTCGAGGAATCGCTCGAGGTCATCCGCCGCCAGAAGAAGCTCAACTACACGCCGGGCGAGGAGTACTCCTACACGAACACAGGCTTTTTCCTATTAAGCCAGATCGTCGAGCGAGTCAGCGGCAAGTCCCTCAACGCCTTCGCCCAGGAGCGCATTTTCAAGCCGTTGGGCATGACCAAGACGCTCTTCCAGGACGACCACACCCAGATCATCAAGGACAGGGCGACCGGCTATTCCCGGGGGGACAAGGGATTCGCCATCTCCATGAGCAACTGGGACGAGACGGGCGACGGCAACGTCTACACCACGGTCCGCGACCTTTTCCTCTGGGACCAGGCTTTCTACACGAACTCGCTCGGGAAAGACCTCATGGACATGCTCCACACGCAGGGCGTCCTCAATTCGGGCAAGAAGATCGACTACGCCTTCGGACTGGTCGTCAGCGATTACAAGGGGCTCAAGGTCGTCGAGCACGGCGGGTCCTGGGTGGGGTTCCGGGCGGCGCTCGTGCGCTTTCCCGAGCAGAAATTCTCGGTCGTCATCCTGGCCAACCTCGACTCGATCGACCCTTCGGGGCTCGCTTTCAAGGTGGCCGACATCTACTTGGCGGGGCTGATCAAGGAGCCGGCCAAGGAGGAGACGAAGAAGGCCGCACAGGGGGATGCGGCGATAACGATCCCGAAGGCCGAGCTCGGAGTGTACGCGGGCACCTATGTCAGCGAAGAGCTCCTCGACACCAGGTATGTGATCAGCATCGACAAGGACACGCTCGTCCTAAAAACGCGGGACGTGGCCCGGGCGCCGCTCAAGGCCATGGCCCCGGACAAGTTCACCCTGCCCGACTACGGCCTCAACATCGAGTTCGTGAGAGAACGTGGCGGGAAGGGCGCCAAGGTCACGGGCTTCACGGTCAGCGTCGGCCGCGCGGCCGGGATCGTGTTTGTCAAGAAGGAAGGGGTCAAACCTTAATTCCTATACTTTTTTCCCTCATCTTGAGGGCAGCAACAGGCATTGCGTAGGTTTGACCCCTTCTTGAGGAGTCGATATGGCCAAGATAACGATGCTCGGGACAGGGCTTATCGGGACGTTCTA